>CALLYK010000001.1 GCA_937858365.1 uncultured Isosphaeraceae bacterium
GACTTGACGATATGAAGACTCGAGGATTTTCCCGATGGGCAGCAAGGCGCGGACGGCCAGCTACGACAAGCTCGGGCCGGACATCCGGTACAACTCGATCCTGATCAGCAAGTTCATCAACTGCCTGATGCACGACGGCAAGAAAAGCGTCGCCGAGCGCGTCTTCTACAGCGCGATGGACCTGATTGAGCAACGGCTCCCGAACGAGCCGCCCATCGACGTGTTCACCAAGGCGGTCGAGAACTGCATGCCGGCCATTGAAGTGCGCTCCAAACGCGTGGGTGGTGCCACCTACCAAGTCCCCATGCAGGTCCGCAAGAACCGCCAGCAGACCCTCGCCATTCGCTGGATCCTGCTCTCCTCGCGCGAGAAGAAGGGCCGGCCCATGCACGTGAAGCTGGCGGACGAACTGGTCGCCGCGTACAACCGCGAAGGGGCCGCCATCAGCAAACGTGAAAACGTCCACCGCATGGCCGACGCCAACAAGGCGTTCGCCCACTTCGCCTGGTGACACGACATGGCCCGAGGGCGCAGGGCGACGTGGGTCTGCCTCCTCGTCCCGCCCCTCACCTTGGCCGCCCTTGTCGCTTCCGCTTGGTTTCGGTCATCCGGCCCCGTCCGCCACGTGGACGAGCCCGCCTGGGTGGCTTCGTCCTATTACTTTGATCTCTTGCGACGCGGCGACTTCCAGCATCCGGACTGGTCGTTTATGACGGCCAGGGACAGTCCGCCGGTCGGCAAGTATCTTTTCGGCGCCGCGCTGACCGTGGCCGGTCATCCGGTCCGAACCATCGAACCCCTCGCGGCGTGGCAGGAGCGCTACAGGTCGCTCCCCGGCGCCTGGGGGACGGGTCGCGCTTCGGAGCGTCGGGCGGCCGTTGCCGCGCGACTCGCGCCGGACGTCCGATCGGCGGTCGCGCGCGGGTCGTACGATCCCTTCCTCAAGGGTCCCGAGTTGACCATCTGTCGGGGCGTGGCGTTCGCCTTCGGTGTTCTCTCGGCCTTGGTTGTCGCGGCGATCGGGTTGTTCCTACGTGGTCCGGCCACGGGTCTGATCGCGGGCCTACTCTACGCGGTGCATCCTCTGGTGCTTATGGCGTCCGCCCTGGCCCTGTTCGACATCATCGCAGTCGCCTTTTCCGCATCGGCCGTCTGGTGCCTCGCGGCCCTCATGTTACCGGGCGTTTCACTCGGAAAGGCCCAACTTCCGGGCATTCTCGGAGGATTGTTCATGGCCTTGGCCGTCGGCACGAAGATGAACGCGTTGATCGTGGTCTTCCTCGCGGTCGTCACGACGGCGTCCCTGGCATTACGGCGGGATTCGCGTCGTTTGGCCTTCGCTCCTGTCCTGGGGGTCTTCCTCGGTTTCGTCTTGTTCCTTGGCATGAATCCAGCATGTCACATGGACCCTCTAGGCGCCCTGAGCGACCTTGTTGTCATTCCGAAGGAGACGACCCAAGTTCAAGCGGGATTCTTGCCTGATTATCTCCCCGATGCACCCTCTCGCTGGCGGGCCCTGGGTCGGCTCGCCTTTGGACATGTCGGATTGATGGCGGTCATTGGTGTCGCGGCGGTCTTCTTGACGGGCCTTGCGTGGCGGTCCCGCGGTCCCCGAATCGTGATCGTCGCCTGGTTTTGGCTGGCGGTCTTGCTCGTTGGCCATTGGCTGCCTTTCCCTTGGGAGCGCTACGCGCTGCCGGTCGTGCCGCCAGCCGCGCTTGTGTCGGCCGACGCCCTGGTTGGGGCGGCAGGTTGGGCTTGGGCCCGCCTACATCGTCAAGACGTGAGGCAGGCGGCGAACACGTTTGACGCTCGAGCCAGGTAGCGACCGTCGTCACCTTGCGGGGCCGTCGTGAGGAGGACGAAAAACGCCCCACTCTCTGGGTCCATCCACATCACGGTCCCCGTCGCGCCCCAATGGCCGAAGACGTTCGGTCCGACGAGGTCGCCGTAGTTATCCGAGCGACCGGGCCAGCCCAGCCGCCAACCAAGTCCCCAAGGCCGGCAACGCCGGTCCTCCTCCGGCAATGCGGGAAACCCCGTGAGTTGGTTAAGCGTCATGGCCCGCACTGTCGCTTGGCTGAGCACGCGCACGCCATCGAGTTCGCCTCCGCCCAACATCGCCAACGCGAAGCGTGCCAGGTCGGCTGGCGTGGTGATCAGGCCCCCCCACGGCGAGCCGAATCGGAGCCAATAATCGCTATTCCAGTTCCAGTCCAGGCCCACCATTTCCGACTCGACTCGCAGCTCGGCCACACGCTCGCGATCGCTGGGGTGTATGCCCAGTGCTGTGTCCCTCATGCCCAGCGGCCTGAAGAAGACCTCCTCCAAAAAGACAGGGGCAGGTTCGCCGGCGAGACGCGCGACCACTTCCGCCAGGATCAGCGTCCCCATGCTTTGGTAGCGGACGCGTGTCCCTGGAGGGAAGAGCAGCGGTTGCCGGCACGTCTCGGCGACGAACTTCGCCATCGGCGCGTGCGCGGCCCTCAGGGCCGCGTTGTTCGGGAGCATGTCGGGCAGGCCCGACGTGTGCGTCATCAAGTGGCGGATCGTGACCGCGTCCTTGCCGTGGTGGGCGAACTCCGGGACATACTCCGCGACCCGATCATCAAGACCGAGAAGGCCCCGCTCCACCAAGACCATCGCCCCGGCCACGACGATCGGTTTGGTGATCGACGCCACCAGAAACAAGGCGTCGGCACGGACGGGCGGTGTCTCATCCAGGCGATGACGACCGAACGAGATCGGCGGGAGTGCCACGCCGCGCCGGCCGACGCAAAGGGCGGCGGCGGGCAAAATGCCCGCTCGGGTCCAGCCGTCCAGAAGTCGATGAAGGGTCTCCAGCCGCTCGGGCTCGATGCCGATCAGGCTCGGACTCATCCTTGTTGGTCCAGGTAAAGTTGGACGAGTTGGCGAAGACCGCCATCCAAGGTGATTCCGGAGGCTTGGCCTCGTGTGATGACTTCGTCGGTTGGCCAGTTCTGGGACTTGGCGAGATGAAGTAAGACCAGGGCGAGTGCGCGGCCCCCGCGTTTGCAGTGGACCAAGACCTTGCCGTCGGCATGGCGATCCAGGAGGTCACAAACAGCGGCGACTCCTTGAAAAGTCAGGGGGGCCCCGCCGACCGCGTAATGCAGGTATTCCAGGCCGTCTTGGCGGACCAAGTCGCCCTCGGCGGCCGAGGAGAGGGGTTGTTCCGGCTCGCCGTCGTGGCGGAGGTTGACCACACCTGTGTAGCCTTCCGCTTTTAACGCGGCCAGGTCTTCAGCCGTGGGTTGTCCGGCGATCGAGATTCTCGGCGTGATTTCTTGGGCTTGCATGGGACCTGCTTTATGGTGAGGAAAAGAGGTCTTGGAAAGAGCTTGCCGGGGCCCTACAATCGCTTACTTACCGGTCGGTATAAAGGGCCCATCGTACATGACGGCGACTTCCGAGTTCCTGAGCGGCAGCGAACGGGCCCGGATGATCGCGCGGGTGGCGGCTTGCCTGTTCGCGGAGCGCGGGTACGACGCGACGGGCGTTCAGGCGATCGTGGAGGCGGCCGGGGTCACCAAGCCCACACTTTACTACCATTTCGGCAGTAAGGAAGGGCTTGCCCAGGCGCTTCTCACCCGCCCGCTGACGGTCCTCCTCGGGGACCTTCGTTCGGCCGTGGAAGGTGCGGAGGGTCCGTTGGAGGGACTGGTCGGCTTCATCGCCGAGCATTTCGCGTTCATCCGCGAGGACCCGGACCGGGCCCGCTTCCTTTACGCCGTCTTCTTTGGGCCCCTCGGGTCCAGTCTGGCGACGGAACTGGCGGGGTTCGCCCGGCAGTTTGACGACCTCCTGCGCGACGCGATCGCTCGCATGACCCGCGAGGGACTTGTCAACGAGTCGCGTTCCGAAGCGTTCTTCACGGCGGTTCGCGGCCTCATCGTGGTCCGGACCATGGACCATCTTTACTGCCAGTCCGAACTGGGGACCGACCTGGCGCGTCCATTGGTCCGAGACCTTCTCGAAGGTTTCGGCGCACGGACGGCAAGCGCCGGCGCGGGCCCCTAATCGAAACGAGGACCACATGTCGTTCCCGGGCCGTAGTCGCTGGGCCTTGCTTCTTCTTCCCATTGCCGCCTCAGCGGGATGTGGGGCGGAAGCCGAGACGAAATCCGAAGAGACCGTGAAGCCGCCCAAAGTCGTGAAGGTCACGGTCGCCCCGATCGAGCGCCGGCCGGTGGAGCGGACGGTCGAGGTGGTGGGCACGCTCAAGGGTTGGGAGCAAGTCACCGTGGGGGCCAAGAAGGGGGGCCGCGTCAAGAAGGTCCTGCACGACATGGGGGACCGTGTCCACCCCACGGAGAAGCTCGTCGAAATCGACACGGTCGACGCTGAATTGGCGGTGGCCCAGGCCGAGACGAAGTACCTTTCCGAACTGGCCAAGCTGGGTATCGACCCGGCCCGCGCCCATGAGACCTATCAACTCCTCGGCGCCAGCGGGATCATTGAGGCGTTACTCAAGGACCCGAGGGACCTGACCGCGAAGGCCCTGGAATCGCGCAAGCAGTGGGAGAAGGACATCGACAACACGCCCCCGCTGAAGCAGGCCATCGCGGCGGCGGAGAAGGCCCATCAGAATTACCTGCGGCAGAAGCGCCTCTACGACCTGGGCGCCGGAAAGGCCGAAGACCTTCAGAACGCCAAGACCGACTACGACGCCGGGGTCGCGGCCCTGGACAACGCTCGGGCGACGGCGCGGAACGTGATCGCCACGGCCGTGACCTTCAAGGTGGCCCTGGAAGTCGCCGAGCAAGCCCTGAAGGACCTGACGGTCGCCGCGCCGCGGCCGACCACGCTGCCCAAGGAGTTCGATCGTCCCGACTTGGTCTTCGGGGTCTCCAAGCGGTCGGTGGCCGAAGGACAGATCCTCCGCGACGGCGACCCCGTTTGCGAGTTGGTGATTCAGAGTCCCTTGCGCCTCTGGACGACTGTCCCGGAGCGCTACATCGCGGACGTGAAGGAAGGCCAGGAGGTGAGGGTACGTGTGGCGGCCCATCCCAAGCGGACGTTCAAGGGGGTGGTGACGCGAGTCAACCCGTCCGTGGACCCGACGAGTCGGACCTTCCAGGTGGAGTCGGCGGTCCCGAATGAGGAGGGCCAATTGCGCCCGGGCAATTTCGCCAAGGCGTCCATCGTCACCGATCGCCAGGCCGAGGCCCTCACGGTGCCGATTGAGTCGGTGGTGCATTTCGCCGGTGTGACGAGGCTCTTCGTGGCGGAGAACGAGCGGGCACGGACAGTGAACGTGACGACCGGTCTGGAAGGGGGCCCCTCCGACGGACCCAGCGACATACCCAGTTGGATTGAGGTGATCGGCCCGATCAAGGAAGGGGCCCTGGTGGTGACGACCGGAATGACGCAATTGGCCAATGGGACGCTCCTGGAGGTCCGACTACCCGAACCCGAGGAAGAGCCGAAAAAAGAACCCAAGGACGAAAAACCAACGGCCAAGACCGACAACAACCAATAACTTATGACCAATAACCAATCACTGGGAAATATGAAATGACGATTTCCGAAGTTTGCATCAAGCGGCCGGTCTTCACATGGGTCTTGGTGGCGATCCCGGTGGTCCTGGGAGTGGTTTCGTATTCGCGCCTGGGTGTGGACTTGTTCCCGAACGTCGATTTCCCGGTCTGCTCAGTCACGACCGTCTTGAACGGGGCGAGTGTCGAGGAGATGGAGACCTCGGTCACGAAGCCGATCGAGGACATCATCAACACGATCTCGGGGATTGAGGAACTACGTTCGACGACCACGGAAGGGGTCTCGATCGTCGCAGTGCAGTTCCAGCTCTCCAAGAACGGCGACGTGGGCACGCAGGAGGTCCGCGACAAGATCAGCTCGATCCTGGCCCAGTTGCCGGAGGGGACGACGACGCCGGTCGTGAACCGCTTCGACACCGATTCCATGCCCATCATGACGATCGCGGTCTCGGGTCGGCGCGACTTCCGCGAGGTGACCGAGATCGCCCGGAAGCGTCTGAAGGAGCGCCTGGAAACCGTCGACGGCGTGGGGGCGATCAGTCTCGTCGGCGGTCGGACCCGCGCGATGAGCATTGAGGTCGACACCGACAAGCTCGCCGGTTACGGCCTGTCGATCGAGGACGTGAAACTGGCCCTTCAGCGCCAGAACGTCGAGGCGCCGGGTGGTCGCGTGGACCAGGGGGCCCGGGAGTTGGTCGTCAGGACACTGGGCCGTTTGAACTCGGAGCGCGAGTTCAACGACCTGATCATCAAGAACGTGGGGGGCTATCCGATCCGCGTGCGCGACGTGGGTCGGGCGATCGACGACATCGAGGAGCCGCGAACGACGGCCCGCCTCGACGGCGACAACGCGATTAGCCTGGTTGTCCGCAAGCAGTCGGGTTCAAACACGGTCGCCGTGGTGGACAAGCTCAAGCAACGACTGGCGACGATCGCGCCGTCCTTGCCCGACGACATCCGAGCCGAGGTGATTCGCGACCAGTCGCGCTTCATCAAGAAGTCGATCCACGAAGTGCAGATCCACTTGATCTTGGCGGCCTTTTTGGTATCGGGCACGATCATGCTTTTCATTCGCGACTGGCGGACGACCTTGATCGCCACGATGGCGATCCCGACGTCGATCGTGCCCACGTTCGCGTTCATGAGCCTGATGGGCTACACCCTGAACAACATCACGATGCTGGGCCTGATCCTGGCGATCGGCGTGGTGATCGACGACGCGGTGGTCGTCCACGAGAACATTTTCCGCCACATGGAGGAGCACGGCCTGAACGCGATGGAGGCGGCGCGTATCGGCACGCGCGAAATCACGCTGCCCGTGCTGGCCACGAGCCTCTCCTTGATCGTCATCTTCGTGCCGATCGCCTTCATGGGCGGGATCATCGGCCGGTTCTTCTCCAGTTTCGGCCTGACGGTCGCCTTCGCGATCGCCATGAGCCTCTTCGTGTCGTTCACGCTCACGCCCATGCTATGCAGCCGCTTCCTCAAGCTGGAACCGGCTGGCGACGGCCCGCCCAAGTCGAAGTCGGGTTTCTTCTACAAGCTCATGGACCGAAGCTATGGGGCCCTTCTCTGGTTCTCGATCCGGCCCGCCGGCATCGTCCTGGTGCTCGTCCTGACCACGGTCGTGATCTTCAGCCCGGTCCCCCTCGTCATGACGGGCCTGCTACAAATCTCCCTGATCCCGCGCGACGACCAAAGCGAGTACGAGGTCCAAATCATGACCCCGGAGGGCTACACGCTCTCCCGGACCGAGGCCCTCGCCAAGGAGCTAGAAGGCCGAATCAGGCGCCTGCCGGAAACGGTCCACATTTACACGACGATCGGCGAGTTGACCGGCGGCGTGACCGCCAAAGGGCAGGGGGACGTGACCCGCGCATCGATCTACGTGCGGATGAGGGACCTCGAGGAGCGCCAGTCCGAGGCTTACGGCGGGCCGCTGGAAGGGGTCGTGCGCCTGCCCATTCTCGGCCGTGTCCCCGTGGCCTTGCCGAACCCCCGGACCTTCGCGCTGGCGACGTGGGACCGCTTGCGGGGCAAGGTCTCGTACATCACTCAGGACGACGTCCAGAAGAAGGCCCGCGCCCTCATGGAGGACTACCCCGACTTGCGGGTGAGCGTCAACGACGTGTCCGCGTTCCAAGGCGGTCGTCGCTCGCAGACGTTCCAGATCAACATCGGCGGTCCCGAGATCGACGACCTGGCCAAGTACTCGGAAGAACTGGTGGGACGCCTGAAGGAGTGGGGCAAGCTCAACGACCTGGACACGAGCCTCTCGTTGCGGAAGCCCGAGGTGCAAGTCGGCATCGACCGCGAGGCGGCCAGCGACCTGGGCATCCCGATCCGCTCGATCGCCGACACCTTGAGGACCCTGGTCGGCGGTCAACCCGTCTCCAACTTCCGTGACGGCAGCGAGCAGTACGACGTCTGGTTGCGAGCGGTCCCCGGCGATCGGGCCTCGGCGAAGGGGCTGGAGGAACTGACGATCCCGTCTCCCACGGCGGGCCTGGTGCAGTTGACCAGTGTGGCCAGTCTGAACGAGGCTCGCGGTCCCACCGAGATCGAACGACTCAGCCGCCAGCGTTCCGTGACCGTGCTGGGCAATCCCGCCGAGGGGGTCGCCCTGGCCGATGTCGTCTCGAAGGCCGCCGGCTTCCTGAACGGGTCCTCAAACGCGGAGGGGATCATCCCCAAAGGCTCCCCTTACACCTACGAACTCACGGGCCAAGCCAAGACTCTGGCCGAGACGGGGTATTACTTCCTGATCGCGCTCGTGCTCTCGATCGTCTTCATGTACCTGATCCTCGCGGCCCAGTTCGAAAGCTGGATGCAGCCGATCGCGATCCTGATGGCCCTGCCGGTGACGATCCCTTTCGGCCTGATCTCGCTCAGTCTCTTCCGCACGCCGCTGGACATTTACGCGATGTTCGGGCTCTTCATGCTCATCGGCATCGTGAAGAAGAACGGCATCTTGCAAGTGGACGCGACCAACCAGCTGCGCGCCCGAGGCATGTCCCGTCGCGAAGCGATCATGGAGGCAAACCACACGCGGTTCCGGCCCATCTTGATGACCACGGTGATGCTGGTCTCGGCGATGGTCCCGATCGCGCTGGGGCAGGGACCGGGGGCCGGGGCGCGAGCCAGCATGGCCAAAGTCATCATCGGCGGCCAGGCCCTCTCTCTGGTTTTGGCCTTGATTGTCACGCCCGTGATCTACATCCTCCTGGACAAGTTCTCCAACTGGACGCACAAGATCGGCTTCCGGTTCTCGACCGAGACCGCTGCCCCGGCCGAAGCGCTGGAGGAACCGGTCTACGCGTGAGCGTGAGTGGGTCCCGGGCGTTCACCGACGCGACGCGACGCTTGAAGCAAGGTCGGGGACGTCTTGGGTCTCGCCCTTACTTTGTCCTTCGTGACATCCTCGGTCCTCTTTGAGTCTCACCCAACGGAGTGCCCATGCAAGCCCTGGTCTCGATCCTCCTCCTTTTGGCCCAGGAACCGAACCTTCCGGCGCTGCCGATCGAGTCGTATCGCCTCGACAACGGCTTGAAGGTCGTCTTGCACCGGGACACGACCGTCCCCCGCGTGACGGTCTGCGTGGCCTACCACGTCGGCTCCAAGGACGAGCGCGCCGGCCGCACCGGCTTCGCCCACTTCTTCGAACACATGATGTTCCGCGGCACGAAGAACGTGCCCAACTACGACGTGCCCTTGCAAGAGGCCGGCTCCTCGTCCAACGCCGAGACGTCGGAGGACCTCACGGTCTATTACGAGACCGTGCCCAGCCACTGGCTCGAACGGGCCCTCTATCTCGAAGCGGAGCGGCTCGCGTTTCTCCCTTCGGCCCTCGACAAGGAGAAGTTCGACACCGAGCGCGAGGTCGTCAAGAACGAGCGGCGGCAGAGCGTGGACAACGTCCCGTACGGTTTGGCGGAGGAGGTCCTTCTCGCCAGTGTCTTTCCGGAAGGGCATCCTTACTCGTGGTCGGTGATCGGCTCGATGGCCGACCTGAACAAGGCCACGCTCGATGACCTGAAACGCTTCTTCGCCGAGTTCTATCATCCCGCCAACGCCTCCTTGACCCTCGTCGGCGACTTCGACCCGGCCCTCGCCAAGACCTGGATCGACCGGTATTTCGGGCCCCTTCAGCCGGGTGCGCCGCGGCGCGACGTGAAGGCCGAACCCGCGACCGTGAGGGCCCAGCGGCTCACGCGGACCGACAAGGTCCAATTCTCCCGCGTGTATTGGGCCTGGCCCGGCGTGGCGGAGAGTCATGAAGACGCACCGGCGCTCGACATGCTTTCGGCCGTCTTGAGTAGCGGCGAGGCGTCAAGGCTCTATCGGGCCCTGATTCGCGACCAGTACCTCGCGGCCGATGTCGACGCGAGCAACGACACCAAGGAGATCGCGGGCCTTTTCACGATCGACGCGACCGCCGCCGAGGGGAAGACGATCGCCGAGGTTGAGTCCGAGCTCCTCAAGCAACTGAAGCGCATTCAGACCGAGCCGCCCACGGAAGGGGAATTGGCCCGAGCGCGGGCCAAACTCGAAACGGCCTTTCTCGCCGCACTCACGCCCCCGCTCGCTCGGGCCAAGGCGCTCGCCTCAAGCTCCGCACAATATGGCGACCCCGACCGCTATCGCAAGGACTTCACGCGTCTCTTCGGCGTCCAGCCGGCCGACGTCACCCGCGTCGCCCGAAAGTACCTTACCGCCGAGAAGGTCGCGCTCGTCATCGAGCCGGCCGAGGGGGTCCCCAAGGACCCAGCGATCGTCGCGGGGCCCAAGGCCGACGCTGGCGCCGAGCCCAAGCTCGAAGCACGCGCGCCCGCCGGCAAGGTCGATTGGTCCAAGGTACCCGGACCCTCGCGACCCGGCCTCTTCCACGCCCCCAAGATCGAGCGGCGGACCCTTGCGAACGGGCTGGAACTCTGGGTGGCGCGTCAAGCGACCGTCCCTCTGGTCCAAGCCCAGTTGGTCATCCCGTTCGGCACGGCCGACGACCCGAAAGGCAAGTCGGGCCGCGCGACCCTCGCCGCAGCCGTCTTTGACGAGGGGACGACCCGCCTCGACTCGGCCGCCTTCACCGAGGCCCTCGAAGAGCTTGGGGCGTCGGTCGGCGTCGGCGTCGGTCTGGACACGACGACTTTCAGCATCAGCACCTTGGCCAGGACCCTTGACCCGACCCTGCGACTCGTCGGCGAATTGCTCAAGACGCCTCGCTTTGACAAAGAGGACTTTCAGCGCGAGATGGAACTCCACCTCGCGAAGTTGCAACAAGGTCCCGACGACGTGAACTGGATCGCCGCGCGGGCCTTCCGGGCCCTTCTCTACGGCAAGGACCATCCCTACGGCAACCCCGCCGACGGCTACCTGGAGACCGTCGAGAGCATCACGATGGAAGACCTGAAGGCCGCGCACGAGCGGTTCGTGCGGCCCAAGGGTTCGCACTTGATCGTCGTGGGTGACGTCCAAGCCGATGCCCTGGCCAAGGCACTGGAGGCGATCTTCGACGGTTGGGACGGAGCGGCCCCCACGCCGGCGCCGCGACCCGCCCCCGATGCGCGTCCCCAGAAAGACCTGGCCTACTTGGTGGACAAGCCTGGGGCGGTGCAAAGCGTCCTGGCGGTCGGTCGCCGGTGGCTGGGGCGCGACGACCCCCGGTTTTTCGCCACCCTGATCGGCAACCGAGTCCTGGGCGGTGACTTCCTGAGCCGCTTGAACCAGAACCTCCGCGAGAAGAACGGGTTCACCTACGGCGCCGGCTCGACCTTCAGCTATCGTCGCTCGGGGAGCGTTTGGATGGCCAGCGCGCAAGTCCGGGCAGACGCCACGGCGCCCGCGCTTCGCGAACTCCTTAAAGAGCTGGACGGGATCGCCGGCGATCGCCCCTTCACCCACGAGGAACTCGTGACCGCGCAAGACGGTGAGGCCCAAAACTACCCCGAACGCTTCGAGGCCCCCGGTACCCTTCTGGGCGTCATCCGCGAACTCGTCGATTACAAGCTCCCGGCCGACTATCTGGAGACCTTCTTGGAGCGGCTCGGCGGGGTCGAGCCAAAGGAGATCGGCCGAACAATGGCCTATGTCGTGAGGCCGGAAGACAGGGTCGTGCTCATCGTCGGCGATCGCCGGACGGTCGGTCCTGAGATCGAGGCCCTCCGGAGGTTTCAAGAGGTCAAGATCGTCTCGCCGGACGGCATACCAGTTCCGGCTCGTTGAGTCTCGGGAAACGCGATGCGGCGACGGACCTACTTGCGGCTGGCCTCGGCGACGATCCTGGCCATCGCCTTCACGACGTTCGTCTTCTGGCGCTGGGTCATCCCCGGCACCATCACCAGCCGGCTTCGCGCCATCGTCCCGGGGACCCGTGTGGCCTTCGAGCACTGGTCGCCCGGGGCCCTCCACGGGGTCCGCTGGTACGAAGGACCGGCGATCGACGCGCCGCTTTGGGCCTCCTGCGAACGTGTTGACACCGGCTTGACCTGGGGCTCGATCATTCGCGGCGAGACCTGGCCCAAGGCCGTCGTGCTGGTCGGGGCCGACCTTCGGGCTCGCCTGGATCCATCGGGCAACCTGATCGGCCTGAGCGGACAGGTCCACCCCGAGCTGGGACTTCCCGATTTGAACGTCTCGGGGGGACGACTTCGGATCGAACAGGAAGGCCGCCCGACCTTTATGGTGACGGAAATCGAGGGGACCTTGAAGGGCGACCGCGACCGGCTCGTCCTGACCGCCAAAACGCGCGACCGGGCGTGGGGACGCTGGCGGGTCGATGGCACCTTGGCGAGCGACCTCGCGACGGGCTCGGTCACGATTTCAGGACTGGACGTGGACCTCAAACCCGAGCAATGGCGGTCCTTGCCGTTCGTCAGCTCCGACGTTTGGCGCGTCGTGGTGCCGAATGGGCCGGTCAACGTCCGGCTCAGTGTGGGGCTGGGCGACTCGACCTCGAACGAGACTTGGGTTGACCTGAAGGGGGCCGACTTGGAGGTGCCAAGCATCGGGGCCACATTGGAAACGGCCCGGGGGCGGATCATCTGGAAAGAGGGGACCGCCCAGTTCGACCACGTGAACGGCTCGGCCTTCGACGGGACGGTGGGTGTCGATGGGACACTCACCACCAAGACCCGGCCCGCCAATCTGCACCTGGTTGTTCGTCTGGAGGAAGCGGAAATCGCGGCGATGCCGGTCCTCTTCGGCTTGGGGAAGTCCGGACTACGGAAAGGGGTCCTGACCGGCCAGGCGCGGGTCGTCGCCCGGCTGGGTCCCGACGGTACCGACTTGAGCGGGAGCGAAGGTGAAGCTAAGATGATGGGGGCGAAGCTCGACGGGGTCGTGTCGCCGTCCGCGTCCCTGCGGATGACGACCGTCGAGGGCGAGGTCTCGTATGAGACCCGCGGCGGTTCGATCGGGCCTTGAAACGGTCCCGACTTGGAACTTGCAAATTCGCGAGCGCGCCCGCTTGACCGTCGCGCGACGGTTGGGTACAGTTTGACTTTCTTCGCGGCTGGGTCCTGAAGGTCTCTCGTCGCGGCGACCGTTTTGCCAGTTTCGGAAGGGATTTGGGGCGTGTCGGGCACCACAAACGAACGAATTCGCATCCGGATGGAGGCTTACGACCATACCATCCTGGACCAATCGGCCAAGGACATCGTCGACACCGCCAAGCGGACCGACGCGATCGTCCACGGCCCGATCCCGTTGCCCACACGCATCGAGCGCTACACCGTTCTCCGCAGCCCGCACATCGACAAGAAGTCGCGGGAACAGTTCGAAATCCGAACGCACAAGCGCCTGATCGACATCATCCAGCCGACGAACAAGACGATTGACGCGCTGAACAAGCTCAGCCTGCCGGCTGGGGTGGACATCAAAATTAAGGCGTCCCCCTCCGGCGGTTGAGGACCAAGGTCCGCTCGGCCCCCGCGGCGAAGAGCGACAACACAGAACCCGTATCGTAACCCCCGGCCGACCGCCGGGCGGAAAAGGCCCCTCGGGGCCTTCCCGACCCGTGTCGGCGCTGTTTCCCGGTCGTGAAAGGACGCGACCCGGACCTACAGCCAGGGCTTCTCCCGACCTCATTTTTCGGGAGTGGATGAGCTCATGAACGTCGGACTCCTCGGCCGCAAGGTCGGCATGACCCAGATTTATCAGGAAGACGGCACCGCCGTGCCCGTCACCGTCGTGCAGTGCGGCCCCTGCACGGTCCTGCAAGTCCGTACCGCCGAGAGGGACGGCTACCACGCCCTTCAACTCGGCTTCATGGACAAGAAACGCAAGTCGGCCACCCAGGCCGAACGCGGCCACGCCCGCAAGGTGGAAGCCGAACCCAAACGGTTCGTCCGGGAACTCCGGCAAGAAGGGCCCGCCGACGGCATCAGCGCCGGCCAAGTGCTCACCGTTGAGGTCTTCAACGACATCAAGGCGGTGGACGTGGTCGGCACGAGCAAGGGCCGCGGCTACTCGGGCGTTATGAAGCGACACGGATTCAAGGGCTTGAGGGCCAGCCACGGCGTGAAGCGAATGCACCGCCACCCAGGCTCAAGCGGGCCCTCGGCCGACCCGGCCCACACCCGCAAGGGCATCCGCAAGCCCGGCCAATACGGCAACGCCCGCGTCACGGCCCGCAACCTCAAAGTCGTCCGCGTCGACGCCGCGAACAACCTCCTTCTCGTGAGGGGGGCCGTCCCCGGGCCGAACGGCGGCTTCGTCATGGTCCGCCAAACCAACAAGAAGTGATCGACCTTCCCAGACCAAATGCGACCCGCCGCGGCGTCGGCGGGTCGTTCGATTCGCCAGTCAACTGACGTGGGTCCCGACATGTTATCCGTCCCCGTGTACGACAAGAGCGGCGCCAAGGTGGGGGAAGAGTCCATCGACCCCGCGGCGTTCGGCGTCAAAGGCGTCAACAAGCAACTTCTCCACGACGTCGTGGTCATGCACGAGGCCAACAATCGCGTGGGGACCGTCAATACCCGCGGTCGGGCCGACGTCGCCGGCTCCGGCAAGAAGATGTACCGCCAGAAAGGGACCGGCAACGCCCGGATGGGGGCCAAGCGGACCAACAAACGGGTCGGCGGCGGCATGGCCTTCGCCCGCCGCAACCGCGACTACACCTATCGGCTCCCCAAGAGGGCCGTCCGCCTGGCGATCCGGATGGCCCTCCTCTCGAAGTTCCAAGACGGCCAGGCCCTCATCATCGACGGCCTCGCCTCCCCAAGCCCCGACGCCAAGCCCAAGACCGGCCCCATCGCCAAGCTCTTAGGCGCGATCCGCCGGCCCGACCTGAGCGACGCCGACTTGGCCCCCAAGCCGGCTGAGGGCGAAGGCGAAGCCGGGGCCGCCAACCAACCGCCCAGCAAGGCCAAGGCCGCTCGCCAAACCCTCGCTGGTCGCTCCATCCTCATCGGCACCCCCGAGCTCGACCACACGCTGTACCGCAGTGCCCGCAACATCGCCGGTGTCATGGTCGCGCCCATCGCCGAGTTCAACACCCGCGACGTCCTCCGCCAACGCTACCTGGTCCTGACCCGTGAGGCGTTCGCGGCCCTTAAAGAGCGCGTCGCCCAACCGGTTTCCCGCAAGCAGGCCGCCGCGACGGCCCCGACGGAGGCCTGATCCATCATGGTCACCCTGCGCCGCCCCCCCCAATACACCCGATCGGGCCCCAAGCTCGAACCCTATCAAGTGGTCCTCCGCCCCTTGATCACCGAGAAGGCCACCCATTACGCCGAGCGCCAAAACGCCTACACGTTCGAAGTGAACTCGATGGCCACCAAGACCGAGATCAAAGAGGCGATCGAGGAACTCTTCGAAGTCAAGGTCGTGGACGTACGCACGCAAAACCGTCGCGGCACCACCCGACGCTTCCGCCTCAAAGTCGGCCGCACGCGCAACTGGAAAAAGGCCATCGTCAAACTCGGCGAAGAACATCGTATCGATTTCTATTGATCTTTCGCGACTCGACTCACGGGACCTCCGGCCATGGGCATTCGTATCTACAAGCCGACCAGCCCCGGGCGCCGCAACGCCTCGGTGAGCGATTTCGCCGAACTCACGGACAAGAACAAGAAGCCGGAGAAGTCGCTGGTCGTCCCCCTGAAGAAAAAGGGGGGCCGCAACAACCAAGGCTTCATCACGGCACGCCATCGGGGCGGCGGCCACAAGCGGATGTACCGCATCATCGACTGGAAACGGAA
>CALLYK010000002.1 GCA_937858365.1 uncultured Isosphaeraceae bacterium
TCGAAGGGCTTGAGCAGGTAGTCCACCGCGTGCACCTCGAATGCGTTCAAGGCGATTCCGAGTTGCCGGAGGTTGTTGGCGCATTGTGTCCGGGCAGCGGCCTCACGGGCCTCCTGGACCGCGGGGACAAGCAGCGCCGAGAGGATCGACACGACGCCGATCACCGTCATGAGTTCGATGACCGTGTAACCCCGCGGCATTCGATTGGGGCGCTCGATCATGGTCGATCCTCGCCTTCGATCGTCAAGGGCACGCTCGCCAGGGTCGCGCCGTCCGGCGACTCGCGAATGCGGAGCGAGAGACCCCCGCCCGCAGCTTTCCTTCCGCTGATGCGGTGAGGACAAACTTGTGGCACTTCGAAGACCCGGCTCCCACTTCGCGTTGGATGGTCAGGCCGGGTAAGGAACCTTCAAGGGGTTCGAGGTGGACTTGAGGCAAGGGGTCTCTGGTCAAGACGACCAGGAGGACATGCGGAGAGGCCGACTCCCCAAGGTTCCTGACGAGCCTCGGATGGGAGGGAAAGAACCGCACGGCAGGCGTGACCCGCCCCGAGTAGGGGACCTGTTTGAGTCGCTGAGGGTCCCAAGGATCGGCCACCAAGACCAACCCGTAGATGGCGCCGGTTTCCCAATCGTGCGCGAGACTCACTCGGTAGCGATAGGTCCTGAGGACGAACCGAGTCTCGCCGTAAGGCTCATTCGTGAAGCCCTCCGCTTGAATGGAGATACGCTGAGAATCGGCCGAGATTGATAGGGGCACGTTGGATTCGGCATCCTGCAACGTTCGGACCCGTAATTCGCACGCCCGATTCGATTCCGTAAAGGTAAGAACGCCTTCAACGTCGAAGAGGAAAGGCGGCCTCCTCCCACCAAGCACTCGAATCCGCAAGGGTACTTCAGGCGTGACCCGAGAATTCGTCCGCACGGTCACCGTCAGGAGGCGCTCGCCGACGGACGGCGGTTTGACACGCACATGGTTAAGGCCATGCCCCCCCCGCCAATGAGAGTGGATCCACGTCGACAGAACTGCAGCCGCAGCTCTTGTCAACACCCAAGATACTCAATGCCTGTTTGCCGGGGTTGTGAATCCGAAATTCGACATGGACCGCGCCGTCCTCAGCATCTTGCGCGGATTGGGTGGGGTCGACTAATCGGTTGGGTTCGTCGACCTGGAGGCTCGCTGACTCGAGACCCGCCCGGCCCCGACTGATCAAAGCCGGAACCGACGCGGCGACCAGCAACAACCCGACCACTAGTAGAGTGAAGTGAAGATTTCGCTTTCGCAGGGCTGGGGCCCCGATGTCGTCAAGAATTCGCCCTTCGCGCTTCAAGCGTCCGCCAGTGCTTTTTTCGTTCACGTTACTTCTCGCCGGTTGCCAAGTCAAGGGCACAGATGTCTCGTGTCGGTCTTTCGGTCTCTTCCTTGAGGAAGTGAACACCGGTTTCTTCCGTGAGATGGTTTTCCTCCGCGAGAAGGGTCAAAGCAGCCCAACCGAGGACCAATCGACTCATGATCGGACTTCGAATTGAGCATTAGCGGTCGTAGAGGAGGGTGCCGTCGACGGCCCAAACACGCCGTTGGCGCCGGTTGCGACCACCCTTTCGCGGTGAATTCACCGATCATTCATGGGCCAGGCGGGGCTCGACCATCTCGGCTAGGTCCGTGGCCAGTTTGACGACTGGGGCCGATTGCCGATTGCATAAGACGACCACCGTCAAAGGCGGGTCCACAAACCGTACGAAGGCCGCTTCAAAGCCTCCGGCCGTGCTGCCGCCATGATGCACTCGCGCGTGTGCATGATGAGGGGTCAGGAACCAGCCCAGGCCATAAGGCGACTTCTCGCCGTCGGCCAGGGTGATCGGCGTCCACATCCGTCGGAGCGCGGCCTGGGGCAAGAGGCGATCGCCGGCGAGGGCCGCGTCGTACTTGAGGAGGTCGGGCACGTTGGAGAGCACGCCGCCGCTCGCCGCGATCACCTTGGGACGTACCGGTATCCCCTTAAGCAAGGCACCCTCGCCCAGGCGATGTCCGGCGGCCCGCTCGGCGACGATGGCCTCGTCGTCTTCATACCGCGTGGCCGTCATGTCGAGTCGCCCGAAAATGCGCTCGGCGACGAACCGCTCGAACGGCAGGCCCGCCGCTTTGGTCACGGCCAGCGACGCCAGCGGGGGGCCCGAGTTGGAGTAGTGGAACTTCGAACCCGGCTCGAAATCGAGCGGTTGGTCGCCGATCAACTTGAGGAACTCGGGCCAACGATAGTCGCGGCGATAGGAGAAAGCGTTGATCTCGCTGAAACTGCGCACACCCGACGTGTGAGAAAGCACCTGTTCCAACGTGAGCGCCTTGATCGCTTCGGGAAGTTCGTCGCCCTCGATGAATTGGCCGAGGCGGTCGTCGAGGCGCAGCTTGCCCTCTTCCACAAGGAGCATGACGGCCGAGGCGGTGAACGTCTTGGAGATGGAACCGATTTGATAGACGGTCCGCTCGGTGGCGGGCGAGTCCCATTCCAGGTTTGCCTTGCCGTAGCCTTGGGCCTTCAGCAGGTCCCCACCGCGAGCGATCCCCAACGACAGGCCGGGGACCTTGTGATCGTGCAGGAACCGCTCGATTCGCTCGTCGATTTCGTCGCCGAGCGAGCGCGGGATCGCGACCAGGAGGACCATCGCGATGAGGCCAAACACCAGCGATTGCAGCCTGACGAAGCGTCGCACGATGGACCACTCCCCACGTCGGACCAAGGGCCTGAAAGGGGCGCATTCTCGCACCGGCGGCGCGACGGGTCAAATCGTCCCGGGGCGTATGGACCGGCCTGCCCGCCGATTCACCCGGAATCGTGTGACCTCGCCATCCTCCCTGACCCGGGGGACCGAACGGCGGTGGCCGCCTTACGCACTCTGCTCGACAGCGAGCGGCGTCCTGACGAAACTCGGATTTCTCGTCGCGACGGGGTGATGCCAAGGACGTTCGTCCGAGGTATGATGGACCGGAAGTGAAGGGGGAGGAAGACACGTGGCGGTCGTCTTGGTCTGCGCGTGCGGCAAGCGATTGAAAGCGCCCGGGGCGGTCCCCGGCCGCCTGGGACGTTGTCCGGCTTGCGGCGGCGAGCTTCGGGTGCCCGAGGCGCCGGAGACGCCAGCCGATCCGGCACCGCCTCGCGCGTCGGCCCCGAAGGTCCGAAAGCGCCGGGTCCCGAGACGGGACGAATCGATCGCCCAGGACCGGGGCCTTCTGCCGACTCCCTCAGAAGTGGAGAAGACGGCCTGGGAGGGCCTGGCCTATCCGCTTTGGGGGGCCCCGGGGCTCGTCGTCTTGGTGACGATGACGCCGGTCCTTTGGCTCACGTCGCTCTTGTCGATTGGTTTGGTCCCGCAATATGTGATCGGTCAATCGGAAGTGACGGCGATGGGGGCCTTGTTGTTCATCGCGCCCATGACGTTGTTTTTCCTTTTAAGTTTGGGACATCTCGGCGTCTTTTACGAACGTGTGTTGCTCGGCGCGGCGGCCGGCGAGGTGCATCATCCCAGGGTGCCCGGTTGGGGGCTGATGGCGATGGCCCGGAGTGGCGTGCGCCTGGTCGTTTGTCTGGGGTGCGGGTTCGCCGGGCCGGCCGTCCTGGCGGTGGTCTATTGGCTCCATTGCGGAGACCTGGATTGGGCCGATCGCCTGATCTTGTTGGCGGTCCTCACGCCGGGCGCCGTTTACGCGGCGATCGCGCTGGCGTCGGTCGTCTTGCATGACGATTTGTGGGCGGCCAACCCGATCACGGTCGTTTCGGCGATGTTACGCTTGGGTGGCGGCGGCGTGGCGTTGGCGGTGCAGCTCGCGTTCCCGCTGACGATCACGGCGGCGGTGGTGCCCGCCCTCTTCGCGCTTGGTCAAACGGTTTCGGGACTGGTCACACTGTTCGCTTGCTTGGTTTTCTGGTTCGCGGTCGTGTACGAGGGGATGGTGCTGGCGCGTTGGCTAGGCATCTTCTGTCGGCGCGAGAACGCGCGGTTGGGCTGGTTCTCCGACCGGCCGCAATGGGGCTGATCCGCACGATGAAGTGAAAAGACAGCGGGGCGGGCCGCCGGTTTCCCGGCGCCCGCCCCGACAGGTGCTCAGCAAGGGTGCTTCGCGGCGCGGCCGGCTCAAAGGTCGATGCCGAGTCGATAGCGGAGTTCTTCGAACTGGTCGCGATAGACGTCGTCGGTGGAGTGGAGGTGTTCGGCCTCGGAGAGGAACTTGAGGCTGTCGTCTCGGGTGAGGCCGTGGTCGAGCAGGACCTGCTCGAACGGTTCGAGGTCGTGTGCGTACACGAAGATGAGTTTGTGTTCGTCGAACTGGACCTCGGTCGGACCGGCCGGGTTCAGGGCGGCGATGCCGGTGCAACCGTCATTCAGGAGCAATTCCTCATAATCGTACAGGGTGCTCTTGAGGATGACGGTCTCAATGTGCTCGCGATAGAGGTCATCGTGCGAGCCCGGTTCGCTTTCGTGGCTGGACTCCATGACCACGTCGAGTTCATCGCCAAGGGGGTCAAGGAGGTCCATGAAGACCTCGAAGAGCCGTTCGGCGGAGACGGCGGCGGCCAAGACGGGCATGGTGTTACCCGTTTCGGGGTCGCGGTAAACGTCGCGGCGATAACCCTCGCGCGGCACGATTTCGAGGCCGAATGAGGGTCGCACCGCGTCGGTCAGTGTGAACTCACCATATTGGCCGACGCGCAGGTGGGCGTCGAGTTGGTCTTGGGACAAGTCGTCGAAGCTGGTCCGGGGCATGCGAGTGGGACTCGAACGCAAGACGCGTTCGATGAAGCGCTGGATAAAGGACATCGGGAACGGGCCCCCTTCCCAAACGGACTATGTCAGTGCGTGGATCGACCTCGGACCGCGCCGGTGCGGGACCGGGAGACGCCTCCCGGACTTGGCCTTCCCGGGCCACCGCCCGACACCGCCCAAGGGGGAGCGAGACCCACCCCGGGACGGCCACCTCTCCATGAGAAACGCTCGAATGCCGTTCACCTAAGATATACCACGATTTGCCGCGAAAAACCCACGAGCGTCGAAAAACAAAATCAAGCCAACGCGCGGACCTCGCCGATGGGTAAGGGTTGGCCTGATTTCCGGCCTTTCGCGGCCCCTGGGAAGGTGAGTGAGCACCGAACGAAAGGACACCGCCGCAAAGGCCGTGCCGTGGACACGTCCGCGTGCGAAGAATGCGCGTGTCGGTCGAGATGGCTGGGACCTTGAGGCGAACCGGAGCGCGGTGGGCCGGTCGCGCGGCGAGGGTCGATTCTACAAATCGCCTTACCAACTCGCCGGGGCCCTTCGCCGGGTCCCTTGGCCCGGATAGCATGACCCCTTGCGAATGCGTGGCCGTTGGACCACGAAAATCAGGCGCGAGGGGCCCACCATGCGACGTCCCGCGAATCCCGCGACCGATTTGCTGTTTGGTTTGATCGCCTTGCAAGTGGGCTTGATCGACCAGTCCCAACTCGTGGCCGGGTTTCAGGCTTGGACGCTTGATAAGTCCAAGCCATTGGCCGAGCACCTGACGGGACTGGGACACCTCGATGCTGACGATCGCGCGGCCGTCGACGCGATGGTGTCACGACATCGGACGAAACATGGCGACACCGAGAATAGCCTGGCCGCACTGGACATCGGGTCGTCCACGCGTGAGAAGTTGGCCAGACTGGCCGACCCGGACGTCGACGCGACGATCGCCCAGGTCGGTTCGAGGTCGTCGAGCGCGACCGACAGCACCATGACGTATCAGGTCGGCACGTCCACGAGCAACGGCCGGCGCTTTCGCGTCTTGCGACCGCACGCGAAAGGCGGCCTGGGAGAGGTCTTCGTGGCCCTTGATGATGAGTTGAGACGCGAAGTCGCGCTCAAGCAGGTGCTCGACCATCACGCCGACAATCCCCACAATCGGCAACGCTTCGTCTTGGAAGCGGAGATCACGGGCGGTCTGGAACATCCCGGAATCGTGCCGGTTTATGGATTGGGAACATATCAAGATGGTCGGCCGTATTACGCGATGCGGTTCATCCGCGGTGATTCCCTGAAAGACGCCATCGCCAAGTATCACTCCGGACCGGCGAACGCTGTCGCCTTCCGTCAACTACTGCGTCGGTTCCTTGATGTCTGCAACGCGATCGAATACGCGCATTCACGCGGCGTTTTGCATCGCGACTTGAAGCCGGGGAACATCATCGTCGGGAAATATGGTGAAACGTTGGTGGTGGACTGGGGCCTGGCCAAAGCGCTGGGGAAGGGCGACCCGACCGGCGAGGAACGCGCGCTGGTGCCGTTGTCGGCCGGCGGGTCGAGCGAGACGCTGCCCGGCCAGGCGATCGGCACGCCCGCGTACATGCCGCCCGAGCAAGCCCAGGGCGACTTGGACGCGCTCGGACCGCGTTCTGATGTCTATGCTTTGGGAGCGACGCTTTACTGCCTCCTCGTCGGCAAGGCACCTTTCGAGGGGAATGACAGAGGAGGACTGCTCCGTCGCGTCGAGAAGGGGGAATTCGCGCGGCCGCGCGCGCTGGACCCGACGATTGACAGGGCCTTGGAGGCGATTGTGCTGAAGGCGATGGCGACCAAGCCGGAAGGCCGCTATGGGTCCAGCCGCGCCCTGGCTGACGATCTCGAACACTGGCTGGCCGATGAACGGGTCGACGCCTTTCCCGAACCCTGGTCGCGCACGCTCAATCGGTGGCTGACGCGGCATCGAACGGCCGTGACAGGAGCGGCGGCGGCCTTGCTGGTTGGTCTGGTTGGGCTCGGCGCCATCGCGGCGGTCCAGATCCGGGCAAGGGGCGAGCTCGACCGCAAGAATGGCGAATTGACCAAATCCAACGAGGCGCTCGACCAACAGCGAAAACGGGCCGAGGTCCGCGAAGAACAGGCGATCGACGCTGTCCAACGGTTCTCAGACGCGATCGCCCAGGAGCCGTTGCTGAAAGACACGCCCGAGTTGCAAGAGCTCCGCACGCGGTTGCTCAAGGGGCCTTTGGGCTTCTTCGGCACTCTGCGGGAGCGTTTGCAAGCCGACAACGACACCCGACCCGAATCGCTCGTCCGACTGGCGAGGGTGCTCCAGGCCCACGCCCTGGTGACGGACGAGGTTGGCGATCCCGAAGACGGCCTCAGGGCCCTCGATGACAGCCTGGCGATCTGGGAACGTCTGACCAACCTGGCGCCTGAGGAACGTCCCTACCAAAGCGGCCTGGCGATGATCCAGAATCGGCGGGCGCGCTTCCTGAGTAAGACCGGCCGCGTGGCCGAGGCGAAGCGGTCGTTCGAGTCGGCCCTGGCGATCCTGCGCAAACTCGCCGCCGACGATCCCACCAGCACGCACGATCAGGGCGACCTGGCGACCTGCTACAACAATCTCGGCATCTTCCAGAGCGATACCGGCGACCTCGCGGGTGCGAGGCGGTCGTACGAGTCGGCCCTGGCGATCCAACGCAAGTTGGCCGACGAACACCCGACCGTCGTCCCATATCAGAGCAACCTGGCGCGCGTCCACAACTGCCTGGGCACCCTGCTCAATGCCACGGGCGATTTCGCGGGTGCGCGGGGGTCGTTCGAGTCGGCCTTGGCGATCCAACGCAAGTTGGCCGACGAACATCCCACCCTCATGGAGTTTCAGCGCGCACTGGCGTCCAGCCACACGAACCTCGGCATCTTGCGAAACGCCACGGGCGACTCGGATGGTGCGCGGCGGTCGTTCGAGTCGGCCCTGGCGATCCATCGCGAGCTCGCCGCCGACCACCCCACCATCACCGCTTACCAGAGTGATCTGGCGATGAGCCACAACAATCTCGGCGCCTTCCTTAGCGCCGTGGGCGACCAGTTGGGTGCGAGGCGGTCGTTGGAATCGGCCCAGGCGATCTGGCGGAAGCTGGCCGACGACCACCCGACGGTCACGAACTATCAGAGCGATCTGGCGGGCAGCCATTACAATCTCGGCCTCTTGCTGCGCACCGCCGGCGACATGAAGGCTGCGTTGCGGTCGTACGAGTCGGCCCAGGCGATCCGGCGCGCGCAGGTCGAAGACCACCCCACGGTCCCCGCCTATCAGAACACTCTGGCGCTGATCCATAACGACCTTGGTTCCTTGCGGAGCGCCACGGGCGACCTGGCGGGCGCGTTGCAATCGTACGAGTCGGCCCTGGCGATCCTGAAGAAGCTGACCGACGACCACCCGAGCGTCCCCGACTACCAGAAAGACCTGGCGACCGGCCATTTCAGCCTTGGCAGCTTGCGGAGCACCACGGGCGATGTGGCGGGTGCGCTGCGATCGTACGAGTCGGCCCTGGCGATCCGGAGGAAGCTGGCCGACGAGTATCCCAGCGTCCCCGACTATCAGAAGGACCTGGCAGGCAGCCACAACAACCTCGGCCTCTTGCTGAGGGACACGGGCGACCTGACGGGTGCGCGGCGATCGTATGAGTCGGCCCTGGCGATCCATCGCTCGCTGGTCGACAAGCACCCCGGCGTCAGCGCCTATCAGGACGCCCTGGCGCTCAGCCACTACAACCTCGGCGAGTTGCTGAGCGCCACGGACGACTTCGCGGGTGCCCGGCGATCGTACGAGTCGGCCCTGGCGATCCAACGGATGTTGACCGAGGAGGCCCCCCCCGGTGCCATTGCCTTTCAGGGCGCCCTGGCGGCAACCCACAACGGTCTTGGAAGTCTGCTGAGCAACACAGGCGACCTGACGGGTGCGCGGCGATCGTACGAGTCGGCCCTGGCGATCCGCCGGAAGCTGGGCGACGACCATCCCGAATCGCCCGAATACGCAAGTGACCTCGGCGGGACGCTGAACAACCTCGCGTTGTTGGACCTTGACGCGAAACGATTCGCGGAGGCCCGCGACCGGCTGAGAGAGGCGATCCTCCGTCAAAAAAAAGCGCTGGCCTCGAACCCGAGCAACCCGACGTATCGTCAGTTCCTCACGAACCACTGCACCGCCCTTCGACTGGCCGCCCAAGGACTGGATGACGCCGACCTTCTCGCCGAGGCTGAAAGCGGGTTGGCCGAACTGAACGCGAGCGACCCCGCGCTCCTCGCCCTCGATGCTCGAATCGCGGCGATCCTCAAGGGCGAAGTGCCCGAGGGCAACGACGAACGCCTGGCCCTGGCCCAACGGGCCTACGACACCAAGCGATTCACCCTCGCGGCGAAGCTCTGGGCCGAGGCGCTCGAATCCGACCCCCAGCTCGCCGCCGATCGCCAGGCGCAACACCCGTACAACGCGGCCTGCGCCGCCGCGCTGGCCGGGTCGGGTCAAGGCATCGACGACCCCGCTCCCGATGATGATGCGAAGCTCAAGCTGCGTGGACAAGCCCTCGGATGGCTGAAGGGGGAACTGGCCGTCTGGTCGAAGATTGTCGAATCGGGCGCGCCTCAAGCGAAGGCGTTCATCGCACAGACTCTTGAGCACTGGAAGAAGGACGCCGACCTCGCCGGCGTTCGCGACGGCCTCGACCAACTTCCCGACGACGAGCGAGCGGCGTGGAGGGCCTTTTGGGACGAGGTCACGGCCCAACTGGGTCGAGCGAGGGGCGACACCAACATCGCGCCCTCAAGTCCCTGAGTCGGTACCGGATATGGACGCACATCACCCCGAGGACGCGGGTCCCGATCGCTCCTCGCGGGCGTGTCGCGGCCCTTGTAGGATGATGTGTCGTGATGACCGGTCGGAGGGAAATCGGGCCTTCTCGCGAATGAGGACCACCCCATGCGACGCCCCGACGATGCCGCGCGTGACTTGCTGTACGGTTTGATCGCCCTCCAGGTGGGCCTGATCGACCAGTCCAAGCTGGTGGCCGGGTTTCAGGCGTGGACGCTCGACAAGTCTCGACCTTTGGCCGAGCACCTGATGCGTCTGGGTCATCTCGATGATGAGAGGAGGGCCGCGATCGACGCGATGGTCACCTTGCACCTCAAGTTGCACGGCGACGTCGAAAAGAGCTTGGCCTCGTTGGACATTGGCTCGTCCACGCGCGAGAAGTTGGCCGCGCTGGTCGACCCGGACGTCGAGGCCACGATCACGCAAGTCGGTTCGGGCCTGTCGAGCGAGTCCGACCGCACGGGGACGTATCACTTCGGTACATCGACCAGCGAGGGTCAGCGCTTTCGTGTTTTGCGTCCTCATGCTCAAGGCGGTCTGGGCGCCGTGTTCGTGGCCCTGGATGGGGAACTCAATCGCGAAGTCGCCTTGAAACGGATCCTCGACAAGCGGGCCGATGACGCGGCGAGTCGGCACCGCTTTCTGCTGGAAGCGGAGATCACGGGAGGTCTGGAACACCCTGGGATCGTGCCGGTCTACGGCCTGGGGGCGTATGCCGATGGCCGACCGTATTACGCGATGAGGTTCATCCGGGGCGACAGCCTGAAAGACGCGATCGCCAAGTATCACGCCGGGCCACCAAACGTCGTCGGGTTCCGCCAACTCCTGCGCCGGTTCCTCGACGTCTGCAACGCGATGGAATACGCCCATTCGCGCGGGGTGCTTCATCGCGACATCAAGCCGGGCAATGTCATCGTCGGCAAATATGGCGAGACGTTGGTGGTGGACTGGGGCCTGGCCAAGGCGCTGGGGAAGTCCGACCCGTCAAGCGAGGAACGCACGCTGATGCCCTCGTCGGCAAGCGGCTCGCATGAGACCCTGCCGGGCCAGGCGATCGGCACGCCGGCTTATATGAGTCCGGAACAAGCTCGCGGCGATCTGGATGCGTTGGGACCGCGTTCCGACGTCTACTCGCTGGGGGCCACGCTCTATTGCCTGCTTACGGGCAAACCGCCTTTCGAGGGGAACGCCTTCGAGGTCGTGAAGGCCGTGGAACGTGGCGACTTCAAGCCGCCCCGCGCGGCTGATTCGTCGATCGACAAGGCCCTGGAAGCGATCGTCGTGAAGGCGATGGCGACGAAGCCGGAGGACCGCTACGCCAGTTGCCGCGCGCTGGCCGACGACCTCGAGCACTGGCTGGCCGACGAGCGAGTCGAGGCCTATCGCGAACCATGGACGCGCAGTCTCAACCGCTGGCTTACACGACACCGAACGGCCGTGACGGGAGCTGCGGCGGCGGGGATTGTGGCCCTGCTCGGTCTAGGCATCATTTCAGCCGTGCAAACGAAAGCCCGTAACGACCTGGACCGCAAGAAAAGGGAATTAACCGCGGCCAACACAAAGGTCAGCCAAGCGAACACGGAGCTCGCCGCCGCGAACGTCGCCCTGGACCTGCAACGCCGGCGCGCCGAGGACCGCGAAAAACAGGCGATCGACGCCGTGAGGAAGTACACGGAGGTCATGCAGGAAGAGCCGCTGCTCAAGGACACGCCGGAGCTGGAAGAGCTGCGGAAGCGGTTGATGAGGCCCCCGCTGGAGTTCTTCCGCACTCTGCGCGAGCGTCTTCAGGCTGACAGGAACACGCGGCCCGAATCACTGGTGCGACTGGCTGAGGCTGCCCACGACTACGCTCATCTTGCCGACGAGGTCGGCGACAAGAAGGACGGCCTGAATGCCCACGAAGACAGCCTGGCGATCTGGGAGCGCCTGACCCGCGAAGACCGCCGTAACGCGGACTACAGATCCCGTCTGGCCACGATGCTGGTTTGCAAGGGGAACATCCTGAGAGACACCGGTCAACTCGATGTGGCGCTGGTGGCGTATGAAGCGGCGTTGGCGATCGACCAGAAGCTAGTTGAAGACCACCCCACGGTTACGCAGTACCGAAGCAACCTCGCGACCACTAGCCACAATCTCGCCAACCTGCTGTACGAGACCGACCAGACAAGCGAGGCGTGGGTGGCCCACGAGTCCGCCCTGACAATTCGTCAGAAGCTGGCCGACCTCCACCCTGAAGTTACTCAGTACAGAAGTGCCCTCGCGGAGAGCCATTCCAGCATCGGCACGTTGTTCCACTACACTCGCCAACCAGACGCAGCACAGGCTTCTTGGGAAGCAGCAATCGCGATTAATAGGAAGCTGGCCGACGACCATCCGACCGTCACCAAGTACCTACTCGATTTGGGGGAGAACCACAATAACCTCGGCGCCCTGCTGAGCGGCACTGGCCCGCCGGCCGCGGCGCGTGAGGCATACGAGGCCGCACTGACGATCCGGACCAAGCTGGCGACCGACCACCCCACGGTCACTCGGTATCAACTCGACCTGGGGCAAAGTCACAACAACCTCGGCTTGCTTCTTCGCGCCACCAACCAGCCGGACGCGGCGCGTCTGGAGTACGAAATAGCTCGGGGGATCTTCCAGAGACTCGTCGCCGACCACCCCACGGTAATAGTGTACAGGCGCGCCTTGGCGACCAACCTCCACAACCTCGGCAACCTTCTGAGCGACACAGGCCTGTCGGAGGTAGCGCGTCAAGAGTACGAGGCCGGTCTGGTGATCCAAGCCAAGCTGGCATCAGACAACCCCGACGTCGCTCAGTACCAGTGCGACCTGGCGAGCAGACACAACGACTTCGGCCTCTTCCTCCTGCGCAGCAACCGTCAGACAGAGGCGGCGCGAGCCTCATTCGAGGTGGCGCGTACGATCTACCAGGAACTTGTCGAGGACCACCCCGACGTCAACCAGCACCAGAGAGACCTGGCGGCCACCCATAACAACATCGGAGTCGCGCTGCGCACCGCGGGTCGGACGGACGCGGCGCGAGTGTCATACGAAACTGCGTCATCGATCCAGCGAAAGTTGGTCGTCGACCACCCTGAGTCTCCTGAGTTTGCCAGCGACCTCGGGGGCACGTTGAACAACCTGGCGACGCTCGACGGAGTTGACAAGCGTTTCGCCGAGGCACGCGACCGACTGCGCGAGGCGATCATCTGGCAGAAGAAGGCCCTGGCGACGAAACCTCGAAACACCCAGTACCGCCAGTCTTTGACCAATCACTATGGGAACTTACGCAGGGCCGCCCAGGGCCTCGACGACCCCGACCTGCTCGCCGAGGCCGAGCTCGGCCTGGCCGAGCTCAAGGCCAGCGACCCCGCGATTCAGGCCCTCGACGCCCGCCTGACCGCCGTTCAGAAGGGGGCCACCGCGAAGGACACCGCCGAGCGGCTGGCACTGGCCCAACGGGCGTATGACACGAAGCGACACGCCACGGCCGCGAAACTCTGGGCCGAGGCGATCGAGGCCGAACCCAAGGTCTCGGCCGACCGCCAGAAGCAACACCCCTACAACGCCGCCCGCGCCGCCGCGCTGGCCGCCGCCGGCGAAGGGAAGGACGAGCCTCCGGTCGACGACGCGACCAAGGCCAAGCTCCGCGAGCAAGCCCTGGGTTGGCTCAAGGCCGAACTGGCGGTCTGGTCGAAGTTCATCGCCTCCGACCCAACCCAGGCGAAGGCGTTCATCGTCCGGACTCTGGAGTACTGGGAGAAGGACACCGCCCTCGCCGGCATCCGCGACCCCGAAGCCCTCGCCAAGCTGCCCGAGGAGGAACAAGCCGCCTGGAAGGCCCTCTGGGCCGAAGTGGCCGCGCTGCTTGCCAAGGCGAAGGACGAGGCTTCCCAGCCGTGACCGTTGCCGGGACGATTCCGACCCTGGGCCGTATACTGGATCAAGGAGGTGTCGCATGGCCGAGACGTATATGGCCCGGTCCAGAACGGCGTGGTGGTGTTCGAGAGGGGTCTTCAGCCGCCCGAAGGGACGCGGGTGAGGGTCGAGACGGTCGGTGAGACGGATGAGGCGACGCCGACGCTGGCCGAGCGACTCAGCGCGGTCATCGGTGTCGCCAGGGGGCTGCCCACCGACCTGGCCGAGCATCACGATCACTACGTTCATGGCACGCCGAAGCCATGACGACGACGTTCGCGGACGCCTTCTTCTATCTTGCTCTGCTGAACGAAGACGACCGCGCGCACGAACGGGCCGTCGCCGCGTCTCAGACGCGTCGTGGCCGCTTCATCACAACGACCTATGTCCTGATCGAGGTCGCCGACGCGCTGTGTGTCCCGCCCCATTGGCCTGCCTTCACCGGGCTGCGCGCAGCTCTGCAAGCCGACCCGCTCACGGAAATCGTCTCGGGCGACGACGATCTGTTCAACCGGGGTGCGGACCTCTACGCCCGACGCCCCGACAAGGCCTGGTCACTGACCGACTGCATCTCGTTCGTGGTGATGAGGGAGCGCTGCCTGACCGAGGCCCTCACCGGCGACAACCACTTCGAGCAGGCCGGCTTCCGGGCCCTGTTTCGGCCGTGACCCGCTCCGCGACCGCGAGAGCTTCCACGCCCTGGCGGCTGAGCTGGAGCAGCCCGCCGGGTCTGGACGGCCTGCGGACCTTCGGCGAGAATCGGTGAAACGACCACGCCTGGAACCGGGGAGGTGCCCGATGGCGACGGCGACCGCGCCCACGTGGACTGCCGAGCAATTCTGCCAGAGGCCCGACCCGGGTCATCCGGAGGAACTGGTCCGGGGAAGGATCGTCCGGATGCCGCCGCCGAACCGACGTCATGGGCAGGTCTGTGGGCAGACGAACTTCCTGATCCGCCAGTACGTCGAGGAACACGACCTGGGCCACGTCCTGAGCAACGATTCGGGCGTGATCACCGAGCGCGACCCCGACACCGTTCGCGGCGCGGACGTCGCCTTCTACTCCTATGCCCGATTGCCCAAGGGGCCCTTACCGCAGTCCTACGGTCCGGAAGTCCCCGAATTGGTCGTCGAGGTCCGCTCTCCCGGCGACCGCTGGCCCGACGTCCTCGCGAAGGTCACGGAATACCTCAACGCCGGGGTCGTCGTCGTCATCGTGCTCGACACCGTCCCGCGCACGGCGCAGGTTTACCGTGTCGACGAGCCCCCGAGGACCCTCCAGGCCGACGACGAGTTGACCGTCCCGGACCTCCTCGGCGACTTCCGCGTCGCCGTCCGCCGCTTTTTCGACTGACCGCGGCTACCGGTCCGCGGCGCGGGAGTTACCGCGCGTCGCCGCGCTGGCAGCTTCGGGCCAAGGGATCGACGACACCGATGGGTCCGCTTAGGTCAAACTTCGCCAACAAGCCCTGGGCTGGCTGAAGGCCGAACTGGCGGTCTGGTCGAGGTTCGTCGCGTCGGGACCACCGGAAGCCAAGGCGTTCGTCGCGCGGACGTTCAAGCACTTGCAGGAAGACACTGACCTCGCCGGCATCCGCGACCCCGAAGCCCTGCAGCGGTTTCACGAGGCCGGGCGCGACTCCTGGCGGGCGCTGTGGGAGGAAGTCGAGCGTCTGCTCACCCAGGCGCGCGAGGCCGTTCCCGAGCGGTGAGCCCCCCGGCCGGTCGCGTGGGAGACATGCTAGAATACCGCGAGGAGGTGGCCCATGCCGGTTCATGATTGGTCACGCGTCGAAGCGGGCTTGTTCCATCACTTCCACCATTCGTGGATCGAGGAGCTTCAGCGGGCGTTGAACGCGGGGGTCCTCCCACCCGACTACTACGCCCTGGCCGAGCAATATGCCGGGGTGTTGGGCCCCGACGTGCTCACCTTGCAAGGCACCGTTCCGAACTCGGATGGGGACGCGCCGGAGTGGTCGCCGGTGGGCCGCGACCCGGGCGAGGGCAACCTGGCGTTGGCCGAGCCGCGGCTGGCGGTCTCGGGCGAGACCGAGATGGAGTTCTACCGCCGGAAGCAATCGAGGGTGGTGGTGCGGCACGTCAGCGGCGACCGGGTCGTCGCCATGATCGAAGTCGTTTCTCCGGGGAACAAGAACAACCGCACCGGGATCGAAGCATTTGTGCGGAAGGCGGCCGAGCTGCTCGATCGGCGGGTCCACCTGCTCATCCTCGACCTGCTGCCGCCCGGCCCACGCGACCCGCGCGGCATCCATGCCCTAATCTGGGAGTTCATCGAGGGGGTCGAACCACCCGCGCCGGAACGGCCGCTGACCCTGGCGTCGTACGAGACCGACTTCTCGGTCCGGGCCTTCGTCGTGCCCGTGGCGGTGGGCGACCGGCTCGTTGACATGCCGCTGTTCCTGGCGCCCCGCGGCTGCGTGGAAGTCCCGTTGGAGGAGACCTACCAGTCGGCCTTCGCCGCGTTCCCGCGGCGCTGGCGTCGAGTCCTGGAAGGGTCGACCGCCTGAACCCAGGGGCGAGGTGATCGCGGCAAGGGTTCGTCGTGTTGGGATGAAACCAATCGTCATCGAGGAGGCGCATCAGAAGGGACCGGCGATCCCGCGCCCGACGAGGCCGCGAAACTCAAGTCCCATCGGCAGTCCCAATGCTGACTCCGGGCCGAACGCGCGGTCTGGTCGAAGCTCGTCGCATCGTTCCCGCCGCAAGCGAAGGCGTTCATCGACAACGAGGCCCTCGAAAAGCTCCCCGAGGAGGAACAAGCCGACTGGAAGGCCCTCTGGGCCGACGTGGCCGCGCTGCTCGCCAAGGCGCGCACTGACCGAAGCTCTCACCCGCGACCACCACTTCCAATTGGCCAGCTTCCGGGCCCTGCTTCGACGACCCAGATCCGCCCGCGAGCGAGACGACGCGCCGGTCGCCGCAAGCCCTGGGGCTCATCGCCCAGATCGTGATCGGTCGTCGCTTCCCCTGCGCTGCGGGGGTCACTTGATCCTGAGGATCGGCAGGAGGGCCTTTTTGAGGTTGAGTCTGGCGAAGAGGCTGGTGATCAGGGTCTGCGCGGCGGACGCTGAAGCCGCGACCGTCGGCGGCACGGGGACCGCCTTGGGCCAGACCTTGCTCAGTGTGTCCTGCAGGAACGCCAGCGACTGCCGGACCTGGCCGCCGACGTTACGCTGGTCCGTGACCTGGTCGCTGACGCCGAGGAAGTAGTAATCGGTGCCGGTCGAGCCGCTGAACACGTCGCGGACCTTGTCGTCGATCACGTTGCGATTGTTCAGGATGAGGGTGCCGTTCGCCCCTCCCTTGCGTCGGCCGGTGAGAAACTCGATCCGACGCTCCACGGGATTTTTCGACGACCACTCCGCCGTCAGGTTGATCAACTCCACGGGACCAAAGACCCGCGAAACCGGCCGATAGTCGCCGCCGATGAGCAGGTCGTCCTCCGCGGCGCCGTTGAGCGCGTCTTGACCAAGGCCGCCAACGAGGATGTCGCGGCCGTCGTCGCCGTTGAGCAGGTCGTCGCCGCCGAGGCCGACGAGCACGTCATGCCCCGCCCCGCCGCCGAGCGTGTCGTTCCCCTCGTCGCCGACAATCACGTCGTTGCCCGCGCCGCCCGTGGCCAGGTCGTTGCCCAGCCCGCAGAAGATCACGTCGTCACCGCCTCGCCCGTCGATCACGTCGTTCCCGCCGCCGCCTCGCAGGTTGTTGGCACGGTCGTCTCCCCGGACGTAGTCGTTCCCCGAGCCGCCGGAGGCGTCCTCGATGCCCGTGAGACGATCGCCCAGGAACGACGCCCGGCCCTCCACGAGGTCGATGCGGACCCCGCTGGCACCCCGGTACTCCACGCGGTCGCGTTGGCCCGCGAGTTCCTTCAGTCTTTCGAAGGAAAAACCGCCGACGGAGAAGGGAGACCAAATGGGGGTCGCGCCGGCCAGCCCGGCGATCGACCCGTCCAACGACCCACCCTGCTCGAAGACAAACGTGTCGCTTCCTTCGCCCCCGAGCAGGTCTTCCACGTCCTCGAACTGGACCACCGCCTTGGCCCCGTGGCCATCGGGGTTCAGGTTGGTGTTGACCTGGGCGGCCAGTCGGCCCGTGTTCCGCCCCGTGACGAAGAAGGCCGCCTCGGCCGACCCTGTGTAGCCCAGGTAGCGGAGTGAGTCGCGGCCCCCGTTGCCTTCCAGGAACAGATATGGGCTGGCGAAGACCTTCGCTGTCGGATCGGAATTCACAAGGAGGAAGACGTCCTCGCGTGGTCCGCCCTGCACGCGCAGACTACCGACCCCATGCGGTGGTCCCGCGGGGGACGACACGGCACCCTCCTGGAAGACATTCAGGTGGTTCGAGAGCGCGTCATTCGCGCCCATGTCGACGACGAGCTCGCCGACGTTGCGCACGGAGAGCGCGCCGTTGCTGACCCCGTAGCGTCCCGCCGGCAGAGGCCCAAGGCCCGCGTCTCGCGAGCCGCCGAGGACGAACTCGAATTCGCCGGTGATCGGCGCAACACTCGATGCGACGACTCGCTCGTAACCTTCCATGTAGACCTGATCGCGACGAATCAGGTCCGGATCGGGCACCATGAACTGGAGGACGTTGCCGAAGGTCTCTACCCGGTCGCGCGCGATCTCCTGGGTCCCCGTCACCGCGAGACTGGAGTAAGTGGCGAAGGCCCCGGGCTCGCTGGACACGACGCTCAGATAGTCCATCGCGACGGTCGGTTCGCCGAGCTCGCCGGGCTTCGGCTGATAGGGCCCCGGTGGACGGGCCCGGTCGCGCCCGGCGTGAAAAACGATCGGGCCGGCGACCTGGAATGGTCCGCCCCGCGCGAAATCAACGGTGAGTGATTCGTTGAACGCCTGAGAACTGTCGTTGTTCTCGCCAGTCGGGTCAAGGACGTTGTAGCCGTTCGTGCCGACGATGCGGACGTCACTCACGCGGTCGAGCGGCATTTGTTTTAGGACCGCCCCATTACCGTCGTTGAGCAGGACGAGGTCCGAGCCCGAACGAAACAGCCGCATCGGCCAGATGCCCTGGTGGGCGGGCGTCTGGTACGCGAACGGCTGCCGCGCGTCGTCGCTGATCGTCAAGGCCAGGCCAGTGCTATCGTACAGGCTGCCGCCCGGCCCCTGGTTGACGATGAAGTCGATGGTGTGGCCTTCGATCCCCCAGAAGTAGAAGTCAAAGGACCCCACTTCACCGCGGCCGCGGATGTAGCCATTATAAGCTGGAAAGAGGCCGTATGGGGCCCCGGGGGTGGTGTCGAAGATTCGTACGTCGGTGGTCGTCGCGTCGAGGCCCTGGAAAGCGCCTCGGGCGGAATAGTATGCGCTGCGCGGGACGGTGAACCGCACGATGACGTCGCTGCCGTCGAAGCTCGGGTCGAGGTTGAGCATGTTCGGCGGGTGGTCGATCGTGTTGTAGGTGATCTGGGCCCCGCCGGTGTTCTTGATGACATACGGGCCCGTGTCGCGACCCCAGGACCAGATCGCGAGCGGCGGCGACTCGGAGCTGAAGCCGGCCCATAGGATGTCGAAACCGGTCGCCTGGCCGGCGGGCAACTTCCCGTAGGACCAGGGGCCGTTCGGGTTGGCGGAGGGGGAGAAGCCGGAGACCAGGTCCCATGTGGTCAGCAGTTGCCGCGACTCCAGCCGTTCCAGGGTGGGTCGACGGCGTCGATGCTCGTGTGGTTGCATGGGGGCCCCTCAGGTGGATCGCAGATTGTTCGTTCCCGTATCACTTAACCAAGCGGATGCCGACGCCCCGACCCGACAACGAGCGTCCTGACTTTTTCGGCGCGGCACACGCTCGATCACGGGACGGCCCCGACTTCGCGTATAATCGGCGATGTCGCCAGCGGCACGAGGTCCCCCCGACATGGCCGAGCCCCGACATACGACCATCGAAATCGCCGGTTGGGTCGAGCGGCTCCAAGGCGGCGAAGGCGCGGCACGCGACCACTTGCTCGACGTCGCGAGCGAGCGGCTTTTGCTTCTGGCTCGCAAGATGTTTCGGGGCGACTTCCCCCGGTTGGCCCGCTGGGCAGAGACCGACGACCTCGCCCAGAACGCGCGGTTGCGGCTCTGGAAGGCCCTCGAAACGGCCCGTCCGGAAAGCGTCCTGGCCTTCTTTCGGCTGGCGGCCGTGCAGGTCCGCCGAGAGCTGATCGACCTGGCCCGGCACCACTTCGGCCCCGAGGGGCCCGCCGCCCACCACACGACCCGGACCGGGCCCTTCGAGGACCAGCTTTCCAGCGAGGACGACCCGGTTCGCCTCGCCGCCTGGACCGAGTTCCACGAACAGGTACAGGAACTCCCCGACGACCTCTGCGCCGTCTTTGACATGCTCTGGTATCAAGGGCTCACCCAAATCGAGACCGCCGAGTTGCTCGGTGTGACCGAACGGACCATTCAGCGTCGTTGGGTCGCCGCCCGGCAAGAACTGTCCCGGCGGCTGCGCGAGGACCCGAGCGCATGAACGAGCAAGGGTCTCTGTCCGACTCTGAGATGGTTCTTGACATCGTGGTCGAGTGGGAAACCCGCCAAGCCCGCGGTGAATCGGTCGCCATTGAAGAGCTCTGTCGCGACCACCCCGACCTGGTCGCCGACGTGCGAAGCGCCATCGCCGACCTTCAGGGGTTGGGGCCCGCACTCGAGATTCGCGCCGAGGAGGACGGGCCCCATCCGCTGGAGGGCCAAGCGATCCGGACCGAGTCGCGTTATCGGATCGGCGCCCTGGTGGATCGCGGAGGTCAGGGGGAGGTCTTCGCGGCGGTCGACGAAACCCTCGGGCGCGAGGTGGCCCTGAAGCGGATGCGGGCGTCGGGACCACTTTCGGGTTCGCTTGCGTCTCGCTTCGGGCGCGAAGTGGCGATTACGGGGCGCCTCGAACACCCGGGAATCGTACCGATCTACGGTCTAGGACACGACGACCGCGAGGTCCCCTGCTACGCCATGCGGCTCGTGCGTGGCGAAACCCTGGACACGGCGATCGACCGCCTTCATCAAGAAGCCAAGGCCGGGCCGCTTGATCAGCCCGGCGGCTCTGGACCGGCGCTGCGATCACTGCTGGGTCGCTTCGTGGCCCTTTGCAACGTCGTGGCCTACGCCCACGTTCAGGGGGTCGTTCATCGAGACATCAAGCCGAACAACGTGATGCTGGGCCCATTCGGCGAGACCCTGCTGCTGGATTGGGGCCTGGCCAAGACCACCGAGGAACCCGCCGAGTGGGCCCCTGAATCCGACGACGGGCCCGATGATGGCATGGGCTTCGACCCCGGCCGAACGCCCACCGTGGCCGGTCGAGCGATGGGCACTCCCGCCTTCATGAGCCCGGAACAGGCGGCCGGGCAGTGGGACCGGGTTGGGCCGGCGAGTGACGTTTGGGCCCTGGGGGCCACGCTCTTCAACATCCTCGCCAGGCGGCCGCCCCCACAAGGAGATGCCATTGCGGGACCCCGATCGATGCGTCCCGACGTGCCCCCGCCACTTGACGCGATTTGCCGAGTGGCGATGGCAAATCGGCCGGAGGACCGCTACGGATCGGTCCTCGAACTGGCCGAGGACGTGGAACGCTGGCTGGCCGACGAACCGGTCCGCGCCTGGCCCGATCCGTGGTCGGTCACGCTCGGTCGGTGGGTCCGTCGAAACCGAACGACGGTGGCCTCGGCCATCGTGGCGCTGGCCACGGCGACGATCGGCCTGGCAATGCTCGCCCTGGCCGTGGGGCGCGAGCAGGTTCGGACCACCATCGCACTCGAAGACGCGCGGGCCAATTTCGCCATGGCCCGCGAAGCCGTGGAGGAGTTCGGCCGTCGAGTCGCGGACGAGCGGTTGCTCAACGAGCCCGGCATGGAGGACCTGCGTCGCGCCTTGCTCGCCTCCGCGTTGGAGTTCCACGAGCGATTCGTTCAGCGCGCGGCGGCCGACCCCAACCTGCTGGCGGAGTTGGGCCGAGCCCAGGGTCGGATCGCCGCGATCCGGGCCCAGACCGAATCGCCGGCCGTCGCGCCGGCCGCTTATCGTGAGGCCATCGCCACCCTCGATCGTGCCGCGGAACGCCGGCCCGACGATTCGCAATTGCGCCTGGACCAGGCCGCGCTCTTGTTGGAGCTGGCGGGGGCGTACCAGCGAACTTCGGCGTTCGACCAGGGCCTGGCCGCCTGCCTCGCCGCGATGGACCAATATGAGACGCTCGAACGCCGAGACCCAGCCCCTTCGGCCTCAACCCTGCGTCGTGGGCGGGCCCGGTCCCTGCATACGCAAGGGACCCTTCAGCTCGCGCGCGGAGACCGCGACGAGGCCGAGAAGACCCTGGGCCTTGCCCTCGACCTGGAGGGGCCACTCGCGGAGACACCCAAGCCGCTCCCCGAAGACCTGAATGCGCTGGGTCTGACCCTCAACAACTTGGCCGTCCTCTGTCGGCTCTCCGGTCGGCTCGACGAGTCGCAGGCCCATTACCGGAGGGCGGTTGAGGTGAAGCGGCGGTTGGTGGACGAAGCGCCCAAGGTCGCCGAGTATCGCGCCTCGCTCGCCGCCACGCAAATCAACCATGGCAAGCTCCTGGAACAGCGTCACGAGCCGGCCGCCGCGCGAGCGGCCCTCGACGACGCCAAGGCCCTGCTGTTGGACCTTTCGCGCGACTATCCGCGGTCGACGGAGCATCGCTTCAACCTGGGCCAGGCCTGCCTTCAGCGAGGCTTGCTCGATGTCCGCGCCGGGGACCTCGACGCGGCCGAGGCGGCCTGGCGCGAGGCCCTGACGGCCTTTGTACCCGTCGTTCAGGCGGCCCCCGGGGTCTATCGCTACGTCGACGATCTCGTCAACGCACTCTCCAACCTGGCCAATCTGGCTGCGGACCGAAATGACCTCGAAGGGGCACTCGGCTGGACGAACGAGGCCCTGGCGCGACTCGCGCCGCTGGAGGACCAGGCGGCCGGCAATCCCAAGCTGGTCGCGACGCGAACGGAACTGCAGGCCCTCCGCGCCGACCTCCTGAAGCGCCTTGGAAGGTAGCGCAAGGCCCTCGTTCTCTGGCCTCATCGCGGGGACCTCCGAGCCCGATCCCCCCGCGCGACGTCAGGCATCAAGAGGCGAGGACAGGAGGCTTCCCGGTCGGGGCGGATCAAGAAGGACGGCGCCCGCGTCGCCGTGATCGCCCCCGCCGACTCTCCGGGGCCGGCCCCCCCCTCGAGGATCGTCGCGGGGCCGGCTCGAGCCGGCGGGCACTGGGAGGGTCCTGCTCGTTTCCAGGGCGAACGAGGGCCCCAACGCGACCGGGTCTTGCGGCCGCGACTCACCCTGGCCAGGGGACGACCGCACCGGTACAAAGAAGGGAAGCCTGCCCTCTGATGACTCCCTCCCCGCAAGGTCACACTCTCATGGCCATCGACCGCATCGACGCCTACCTCGAACAGCATCGCGCCGACTTCGAGGAACAACTCAAGGCCCTTATCCGCATCCCCAGCGTCAGCGCCCAACCCGACCACGACGCCGACACCCGCCGCGCCGCCGAGTTCGTCCGCGACGACCTGCGCGCCATGGGCGTTCCCGCCGACCTTGTCGAGTTCCCCAAGGGACACCCCGTCGTTTACGGCGAACGACTCGACGCGCCGGGCAAACCCACACTCTTGATTTATGGGCACTACGACGTCCAACCGCCCGAACCGCTCGGACCGTGGCTCCAGCCCGACCCGTTCGAGCCGGTCGTCCGCGACGGCAACCTCTACGCCCGCGGCGCCACCGACGACAAAGGCCAGATGTTCACGCACCTCAAAGCGGCCGAGGCCTGGCTCAAGACCGCGGGGAAGTTCCCGGTCAACGTCAAGTTTCTGATCGAAGGAGAAGAGGAAGTCGGCGGCGCGAACCTCGAGAAATACGTCGCCGAGAGCGCGGCCAAGCTCGCTTGCGACTACGCCGTGATCTCCGACACCAGCCAGTTCGCCCCGGGAATGCCCGCCATCACGTATGGCCTGAAGGGCCTCGCCTACTTCGAGCTCCGCGTTCAAGGGGCCAATCGCGACCTGCACTCCGGCACGTTCGGCGGCGCCGTCCAAAACCCGATCAACGCCTTGTGCGTCCTCCTCGCGAGCATGAAGGACCCCCACGGCCGGATCGCCGTCCGCGGGTTTTACGACAGCGTCAAACCGCTGGAGGACTGGGAACGCGCCGAGTTCGCCAAGCTGCCCTTTTCCGAGGCCGAGTTCCAACACGATTTGCAGGTCCGCGAACTCTTCGGCGAAACCGGCTACACGACCTTGGAACGCAAGTGGGCCCGGCCCACGTTCGACATCAACGGTATTTGGGGGGGCTACAGCGGCCCCGGACCCAAGACCGTCTTGCCTTGCAAGGCGACGGCCAAGTTCAGCTTCCGACTCGTACCCGATCAAGACAACAAGGCAGTCGCGACCCTTGTTCGCCGGCACATCGAAGACCACTGTCCGCCGGGCGTCACCTGGGAACTCGAAGAAATGCATGGCGCCCCGGCTGTCCTCGTGGAAGTGACGGGGAGCCAAGGGGTCGACGCGGCAGTGAAGGCGGTGGAAGCGGGCTTTGGCCGGCGCCCCGTGTTCATTCGCGAAGGGGGTTCCATCCCCGTGGTGGGCCTATTCAAGAAGCACTTGAACGTGGACACGCTCCTCCTCGGCTGGGGTCAAAACGACGACAACTTGCACGGGCCGAACGAGAAGTTCAGCCTGGCTGACTTCCACCGAGGTATCAAAGCGGCGGCCCATCTGCTTCATGAACTCGGCGGCTGACCCGGACGTGTCGAGATCCGGACGACCCAGCCGAGTCGACGTCACGGGCCCGAAGTGGACGGTCCCAACAGGCCGCCGATGTCGGGTATCAGACCGGCGAATTCTTGCTGGGCCTCGGGGGTCAGGCCACCTTGAAGGGCGTCCATTGCCGACGGGAGGAACTTCGCGACCTGGTCGCCCGAGACGCCGGCCTGACCGAGTTGGGCGAGGAGTCCCGCGGCGTCGCCCGCCTGGCCGCCGAGCACCTGGCCGGCGATGTTCGAGACAATGTCCATGAGGCCCCCGCCGCCGGACGACGGCGCACCGGCGCCGGGGACTTGCGACTGGATTTGCGCGAAGACCTCGGGACTTAACTTCGTTTTCAGGAAGCCGAGCAGGAGCTCGAGCCCCTTGGACACGATGGCGGGGTCGAGTCCGGTGGCCTTGGCGATTTGATTGACGATCGCGTCCATGTGTGCGGACCTTTGTGGGTTCAAGGAGAGAAAGCGAAAGTTCTGCGCCGAGCGAAGTTCAGGCGATGGGCAAGACGCCTTCAGCCTCCAAGACCTCAACCACCTGGGCGGCAGTCGCGGCGTCGAGGGCCTGTAGTGGACGCGGCAACATCCGGCCGAGGAGACCGCGTTGTCGGCAGGCCACTTCCAGACACGCGAGGTTCGGGCCGAAGCCGGTGATCCGACCCAAACGCATCGCCTGGACGAGCAATCGATAGGAGCGGGCTGGGTCGGCGCCACGCGCGGCCTCCCATTGGGCCACCATCAACTCCGGGAACGGGTTCGAGAGGCTTGTGACGAACCCGTCGGCGCCCAGGCCGGTCGAAAGGGCGAGCAAGTCGTTGCCATGGAGGTAGGAGAAGTCTTGCTCCCGCCTCTCGCGTGTGGGCCAATCGAGGGTCCTGCTCAGGGCAGGAGTGACGTCTTTGCAGCCGACGATCCGAGGATGCTGGGCCAGCCGCCGGAGAAGGTCGAAGCTGAGCTGGTTGCAAATCCAGGGCGCATTGTAAATGACGACCGGGCGCTTCAGGCCGTCGGCGAGGGCGTGGTAGAAATCGGCGACCTCGCTCGTGGTCATCGGCTGATACCACGGAGGGAGGACCGCGTAATAGTCGTAAGGTAGGTCATCGAACATGGCGGCGCGGGTGAAAGTGCGCGCCGTGCCCATGTCGGAGACGTTGGCGACGAGCGGGACGCGCCCTTGGACCGTTTCGGCGACGACCTCGGCAATCTGGCGGTGCATGGGGTCGGGCAAAAGGTCGAACCGCGCCGTGGTACCCAGGACCCAAAGGCCGTGGACGCCGGCCCCGAGTTGAAACTCGACTAGGCGGACGAGGGACCGTACGTCGAGAGTGTGGTCTTCGTGGAGGGGCGTCGCCAGGGGCGGGACGATGCCGTGGAGTTTGGGGAGGTCCATCCGAGGGACTCGCTTCGGTTTCGGTTCGCGTGGCGCAACGTGAAGGTCCGTAAGATACTAAACGGTCCAGGCCCGTTCGCGACACGGCCCGGGGGTGGGAAATGGTTGATGAAGATCATGTGAGATGGCCGAATAGAATAAGGCGCGTCGCCGTCGTGCCGGGTTTGGCCGGGACGATCGCGGGTCGCACCGCCGCGCTCAGGAGGCCCAAGGATGGGAGACGGTCCAAATCAATTGGTCGTGGGGCCGGATGCGCCCCGGCGCCGCCGTGGGACCGCGCGGAAGGACGGGGGTCGATCGCTCCCCAAACCCCACCTGCGCATCTTCCCGCGACCGAGCGAACCGGTCCGCGAGGCGCCTCGGGCCGCCGTGGTCATCAAGCTGGCGGACCTCTATCCGCTGCTCGCGGAGGCGTATCGCGACAACTTCGTCTGGCTCCGCGATTTCGAGCAAGACGAAGTGCTCGTCAGCGGCGACCTCTTCGAGGTCGTCTCGGCCTTCGCCGGTTGCCGCCCATCGGCCTGAGTGTCTCGGGACCTGAACTCTTTGTGAGGGGGCGTCGTGATCTTATCTTGTCGCCACGCCCCCGGCCCCATACCCTAGATAGACCAGCCCATCGCCACGACCGTGACGACTTCGCCACAGGCCCATCACCATGACCGACGAGCATTCCGAGGACGCCTTCACGATCGAGCAACACGGTGATGTGACGGTCGTTCGGGCCTCGCCCGCCTTGGAGCTGCTCGACCTGGGACTGGCCGACAACGCTGCCGAAGCGGTCATCGCCGCATTGCAAGGCCGCGAGGCCCCGCAAGTGGTGGTCGACTTGACCAAGCTCCCTTTTTTCGGGTCGCTTTTCCTGTCGATCCTCTTGCGCTGCCATAAGATGGTCTCCACCCGCGGGGGGACGATGGTGCTCGCCGGCGCCTCGGTCAAGGCGCGCGAGTTGTTCCGGATCACCAGGTTCGACCTCGTGTGGCCGATTTACAGCACGCCGCGCGAAGCCATCGACAACTTGAACCTCTAGCCGCTGGGCCGGGGACACGGCCCGTTGACAGTTGGGCTGGGACGCTCGATCATGAGGGATGGATGTAAGCACGGGGACGACCGACCCGGTAGGACCGGGAGCGCGCGGCCAAGTCGCTGACCGCCGGAGCCGCCATGGGGATTTATGACCGCGAATACTATCGCGACGCCACCCGGGGCTCGGGATGGCTCACGGGTGCCGCCCCGGTTTGCAAGGCCCTCATCGGGACGAACATCGTCTGCTTCATCATCGTCCTGTTCCAGCGGGATGCCTTGGCCTATCTCGATCTGACTAGCGAAAGCGTCCTCCGGGGAGGGCAGGTCTGGCGTCTGGTCACCACGCAGTTCATGCACGTCGACGGCTGGCACCTGGCCGTGAACATGGTGGTCCTCTGGTTCTTCGGGCGCGACATGGAGGCCCTCTACGGCCCGCGCGACTTCCTGGCGATGTACTTGACCGGCGGCGTGGTCGGCTCGCTCGCCTATGTGATGATGAACGCGTGGATGGGAAACCCGAACACGCCGGTCATCGGCGCCTCGGGGGCCGTTTACGGCGTCGTGATCCTGTATACGCTTTATTATCCGAGCCGCGAGGTCTTGCTCTTCTTCATCCTGCCCGTGCCCATGTGGTTGCTCGCGGTCTTTTACGTGGGACAGGACTTGCTCGGCCTGGTGCGTCAGGCCCAAGGGGGGCCAACCTCGGCGGTCGCCTTCGCGGCCCATCTGGGCGGTGCCGCCTATGGCGCCTTATTCCGCCTGTACGACCTGCGCTGGTCGCGCCTGGGCAAACTCGCGCGACCAAGGCCCGCCTCGTTGCGCCTGGTCCGGCCCGAGTCGTTCGACGCCGACCGTGAGTTCCCCAAACCGGTGAGCGGCGGCCCCGCGAAGTCGGTGACCGCGTCGGGCGCCTCGCGTCCTTCTCCCGCGTTGCTCCAGGCCCAGGCCGAGGAATACCTGGAAGCACGTGTGGACGAGATCCTCGCCAAGATCGCGCGGGACGGCCGATCGAGCCTCTCCGACGAGGAGCACCGTGTTCTGCAAGAGGCCAGTCGTCGGGCCCAGGCCAAACGTAGTGATCGACCTTGATATGGACGAAATCTTGGTTCGTGACGCGCGGCCTGAAGACTTGGCCGTGATCGTGGCCCAGAACCAGGCCTTGGCCGTCGAGAGCGAGGCGATGGGCCTGGAAGCCGACGTCTTGACCCGGGGCGTGGCGGCCGCCCTGGCCGAACCCGACCGCCTGCGCTATTGGGTCGCCGAGGTCACCGGAAAAGTCGTGGGGCAAACAGCCGTCAGCCGCGAATGGAGCGACTGGCGCAACGGCTGGCTCTGGTGGTTGCAATCGGTCTTCGTCGCGCCCGAGCATCGTGGTCGCGGCGTCTTTCGGGCCCTTCACGCCCACGTGAGGAAGACCGCCCTCGCCCAGGCCGACGTCGTGGGCCTGCGTTTGTACGTCGAGGAGTCGAACTTCGCGGCCCAACGCACATACCTTCAACTCGGCATGGACCACGGTGGCTATCACGTCTACGAGGAAATCTGGCCGAGGCGGGCTGGTGATTGGCCTGAGTGATCGGCACGCGACCATCGGGAGAATCCACTTGGTTTCATGACACCGGCGAGTTGCCCAGGAGATGCCGAGATTCGTCCCGCCACCTACTTGACGTCGCGCATGTGACACGCTATTAGAAGTTAATGGTCCTTCCTGGCTTGTTTTACGGGGAGGTTCCTCATGTGGACTCGCTCTCTCGCTCGCTCTCTCGCTCTTCTTTGTGATTTGGGGTTGTGGTCAGGCGGCCGTTCGGGCCCCCAGTGATTCATTTGATTTGGGGCCAATCTTTTCGTCTGACCAACCAACTGTTCAGCATTCCTTTCAGGTTTTGAACACGACCAACCAGGTCGTTCATATCTTAGGCGAAGATCACTCCTGCGCATGTGTCAGCGTTTTCTTCGACAAGGCCGATCTGGGACCAGGGGACGCGAGTTCCTTGAGGCTAAATGTCGAAGTGCCTCCTGACTACGCGCGATTGGAACTGACTTGCGTATTGAGGACTGACCATCCTGAGTTCCCTCGTTGGACGTACCGACTTCGCTTGGAGAGTTTCCCGCGGGTCCGCGTTGAACCGACACGTATTGACATCGGCAAAGTAACATACGGTTCACGCTCCGCCGGCTTGATCACGAGAGCAGGGCCCCAAGCATACTTGGAAGTCTATCAGCCATTCGGCCAGGAACCGATTGGGCCTGATTTTGGTTCATTGAGGGTTCCTGAGGGTATTCGAGTAGAAGCGGATACAACCCCTGTTGTCGAGACTGTCGCGAGTCGTGTCGTCCGTCGTCGTTATCCAATCCGAATCCTACCGGATTTGGACAAGCCGAGAGAGTCGGGCGTCCACTCGCGTTGTAGTGTGTCAGCCCAACTGGCACATCGGGTAGGTTAGGAGCCGGCCTCCTCCA
>CALLYK010000003.1 GCA_937858365.1 uncultured Isosphaeraceae bacterium
GTCGTCGCTCCTTGCCATCGACGCCCCTGACTCGCCGTGAACCGGGCGAACGTTCCCGGACACAGCACTAGCGGCGGCGCTGCGTTTCGCCGATCCTCGTCGCCAAAATTGCGGCGATGGCTGCCAGGGGCACGGTGGCCAAAAGTGCGGTTGCTCGCAGCGTGACCGCGGCGGACCGCGACGCGGACTGACCGGCTCGACAGAGCCGAGGTTCGGCTGTTCCCCGATTTCTGCCATCTACCATTGACAGTAGTACGAATGTACGTGATACTGAGCAGCAAGAGTCCCTCCCCGGGTGGGGGGCACCATGGCCGACGGGACCGCGCGCAACCGGTCGCGGTGCCGCCGCGACCGGACCTGCAATGACTAGACAGCGGGCAGTCCGAGCGCCCGCGAAAGGATGCACCAATGACGAAAATGCTGGGCCATTGCATGAACTGGAAGGTATTGGCCGGACTGGCGGCGGTCGGCGTCGGGGTCGCGGTTGTGGCGCCGTCCGCGTTGGCGGCCGCGTTACCGTTGCTCCTCATCGCGGTGTGCCCGATCTCGATGCTAGTGATGATGCTGATGATGCGCGGCGGCATGCCCAGCGAGTCGGCGACCAGGCGGTGGGACGCGATCGCCTCGTGATACAGCGGGACGGCCTTGTCGAACGCCCCGGTGTCCAGGTGGACGCGGGCCGTGCTCGCCAGCGCGGTCGCCAGGGAGTGCCGATGTCGCGGTGACTTCGGGTCCCGGCCCACGAGATCGTCGAACGTCTCTTTGGCCTTGCCGAACGCCTGGAGGGCCGCTTCCATGTCGCCCTGCCGATGGTCGACCCAGCCCGCGTTCAAACAACATGCGCCCAAGACGGCGCGATGATCGACCTCGTCGGGGGCGTCTCGGACCAGGTCTTCGAGGAGGGACCTCGCTTCGCCGAAGGTCACTCGGGCCTCCTCGTGCCGCCCGATCTCGTTCAAGAGGGTCGCGGTGTTGAGGGTGAATCCCGCGAGGTCTCCGCGATACTGGTTCACATTCGGATTGGTCAGCAACAAGCGTTTCAGGATCGCTCTCGCTTGTTCATACGAGGACAGGGCCGCCTCGTTTCGCCCCGAGGCGCGTTGTTGCGTGCCGAGGTTGTTGTGGGCGTTGGCCAGCCCGACCTGGTAATCCGTGATCTCCGGGAACTCCTCGGTCAATTGTTGGAAGCGTGTCCGACCCTGCTCATAGGCCGCCGCGCCGTCTTGAGGTCGCCCGGCCCGGCAATGGATCAAGCCGATGTTCCCCGTGGCCTTGGCGGCGTCGGCCCGAAACTCGTGCCGTTCCGGGTGCTCGCGCGCGAGGCGATCGAAATGGGCCAAGGCCTCCTCCGAGGAACGTAGGGCCGCTTCGAGAAGCCCCATGCGCTCCTGATAAATGCCGATCGACGCGATGACCACGGCCAGGTCGCGCTCATGCCGCAGTACGCCGGGGTCGTCCCGGACCAGTCGTTCCCTCAGCTCGCGGCAGTGCTCGAAGGTCCGCATCGCCTCGTCGGGGCGCGCGGTCGCCAACTGCAGCACGCCGACGTTGAAGAGGACCTTGGCGACGTCCTCTTGGAGAAGGCCGATCGCCGGGTGCGCCTGGCTGAGTCGCTCGAAGACCTCGCGAGCGCGCTGAAAAGACAGCAGGGCCTCCTCCCGACGTCCCGTGCGGCGCTCGAGGTTTCCGATGTTGCCCAGCACGGTGGCGAGTTCCCGCTGGGTCGTGTAAGAGTCGGGGTCGTCGCGCAGGAGGTCTTCGCGGATGCGTCGAGTGGTCTCATAGGCCCGTAGCGCCTCATCGAGCCGGGTGGTCTTCGCGAGTACGGCGCCGACGTTGTTGGCGCTGATGGCCAGTTCGCGTTGGACGGCCTTGTCGGCGGGGTCGTCTCGGGCCAGGCTTTCCGCGATCGTCCGGGCGCTTTGGTAGGCCCGGAGGGCGGCCCTGCCGTCGAGTTCCATCAGGACGTTGCCGATCGTGTTCCAGCAACCGGCCAGACGGAGTTGAGTCGCGACGGGACGGTCGCGCGCCGGCCGCGCCTCGAGGCCCGACCGGGCCCGTTCGAGGGCCTCCATCCCCTCGCGAGAGCGGCCCATTTCCGCTTGGAGGGCGCCGAGCCGGATGAGCCCCGAGGCGAGCGCCGACTCATGGCGCTGGACGTCGCGGCCCGCCTTGACCAGGGGCTCGATGAGCGCGACGACTTCCTGATAGGCCGACAGCGCGTCTTCCTTCTTGCCGACCTCTTCGCTGAGCTTCGCCAAGTCGAAGGCGGCGGCGGCGAGGCGCTCGAGCGACTCCGGGCGGGTGTCCCGGTCTCTCTGAAGCTGTTCTCTCAGCGCCTTGAAGAAACTCAGCGGCTCGTTCAGGAGGGCCCGGCGAAGGCCCCGCAAGGCTGGGACCTCCGTCAGTTCGGGGTTGTCGGCCACGGTGTCCTGGAACTTCTTCACGGCGTCGATCGCCTGCTTCTCCCGTTCCTCGGCCTTGCGCCTTTGCCCGTCGAGGGCGATGTTCGCGTTGGTCAGGTCCGTCGAGAAGGCCCGTTCGCGGTGCAGTCCGTAAAGCGACGCCGCCAGGCCGACCACCAAGGCGCCGGCGGTCGTGCTCGTGGCGACCGGGTGCTTGCGCACCCAGCGCGCGGCGCGCTCGTGGAGCGGCTCGCGACGCGC
>CALLYK010000004.1 GCA_937858365.1 uncultured Isosphaeraceae bacterium
GCAAGACCGGCAGCGTTTGGAGGCCCTGACCGATTACGCTCCTTCGTGGGTCTCCATCGCGGTGGCGATCGCGCTGGGGGTGGGCACGACGATCGGCTGGAAGCGAATCGTGGTCACCGTGGGTGAGAAGATCGGCAAGGCCCATCTCACGTACGCGCAAGGCGCCTGCGCGGAAATGGTGGCGATGGGGATGATCGGCATGGCCGACTTCGGCGGCTATCCCGTGAGCACCACGCAAGTCCTCTCCTCGGGCGTGGCCGGGACGATGGCCGCGCAAGGCACGGGAGTGCAGCTTCTTACCGTGAAGAAAATCGCCCTCGCGTGGCTGCTCACACTTCCCGCTGCGGTCCTGCTCTCGGCGTCGCTTTACGCGACCCTCCGCCTCGTGACCGGCTGACTCGGGCCCCGGTGAAGTCCAGCGCGGGCGGCGTCTTGGCCCTGGGCTGTTTCATTCTCGGGAGGTTTCGGGCCAGATGCCCCACTCGGTCTTAACCGTGGGGCCTCTCGTTGGTCCTTGCCGCCTCAGCCTTTTGAACAAGAACACTGGACTGCCAGCCCCTGCGAAAAACGGCGCTCCATCGAGCAGTGTCGGCAACTTATGCGCGTTACGAATTGCATGAAAGAACGAGCATGAGCTAGTCCCGTGTCCAGGCCCTTGGCACGTCGGCACTTCCGCGATAGGCTCAACGATGGTCCGTTCCCACGACGGAAGACCAGGTTGGTCGCGACGGCCAACCCACTCCGCCCATCGCTCGACGCGGCCGGGACCCAGTCCGGTCCTCTCCCCCGCGCTTCCGGAGGCACTTCGATGAACACATCGACCGATCGCCAATCGAACCACGAACTCTACCGCCTCCTCCGAGGCGCCGTGGACGAGATTCGGGGTGTCTGCCAGAACGGTGTGAACGACCCGTACCAGTGCTATCACTGGAACGCGGTCGCGAGCTTGAACCAGACCTTGGAGACCCTGAATTCTTGCCTCAAGGTCGTGGAGGGCCGCCTGGGCGCCGACCTGGCCGACCTGGAGGAACGCGCGAGTTTTCTCGCCCAGTTCGAGGGGAACACCGTTCGCGCTTGACGGCCCAAGGTCGGGCCCCTAACGTGGTAAGGCCCGCGGCGCCTGGCCGCGTCGTACTCGCTTCGCGCGCTCCGAGGCCCCGAATTGCATGGCCCTAACCGCCCTCGCGAGAATCCCCCGTTCATGGCGGCGCGGGTTGGCTTGCGTCGTGACCTTGATGGTCTTGTTCGTCTGCCTGGCCCCACGTCCCTGGGTCCAGTACCTCCTCAGAGGTCGAACGGAGAAACAGGTCTCGGTCTCCAAGCTGCCCTTCTTCGACAAGATGGTCCACTCGGGGATCTTCGCCGCCTTCGCGGTGAGTTGGGCCTGGGCCCTGCCGCCGACGCGCTCCGCGCGTCTGAAAGTCGTGGTCGCCACGCTGGCGCTCGGGGGCTTCACGGAACTCATGCAGTTGATTCCGTACATCGAGCGCGACGCCAACGTCCCTGACTTCGCGGCCGACGCGGGGGGGGGTTTGGTCGGTCTATGGGCCTTTACGCTCCTGATTCCGGGCAAGTCGTCGACTCCGGAAGGCGAACCGCCCGGATCTTGACGAGGCCCCAAGCATGCCGCCGAGTCGTCCCCTGAGCACGGCCCTGGTCACGGGCGCATCGGCCGGCATTGGTCGCGAGTTGGTTCGCCAACTCGTGCGCGATCGCGGCATGACGGTCCTGGCCACGGCCCGACGACTGGATCGCCTGGAATCCCTGGCGCGAGAGTTGCCCCAGGGCAAGGTCCTGATCGAGGCCGGCGACCTGGCCGACCGCTCCTTTCGCGCCCACCTCTGGGAGCGGGCCGAGGCCCTTCCCGGCGGTTGCGACCTCCTCGTCAACAACGCCGCCTTCGGACATTACGCCGACTTCGCCGACGAAGACCTCGCGACGATGGAACGCATGATCGAAGTGAACGTCGTCGCGCTTTTCGACCTCACGAGGCGGGCCCTCGCTTCGATGAAGGCGCGAAACTCCGGCCAGATCTGCCAAATCTCGTCGACTCTCGGCTGGGTCGGCCTGCCTTGTTCGGCCACGTATGTCGCCACCAAGCACGCGGTGAACGGGCTCGTCAAGAGCGTCGCCTACGAGCTGCGAGGGACGGGCGTGCGGGTCTGGGCGGCCTGCCCCAACCGGACGGTCAGCGAGTTCCACGGCGTCGCCCTGGGCCGGCCCAACGACGCCCACGCGATCCGAGGCGCCCACGCCGACCCGACCGACCAGGTCGTCCGCGCGATCGTCCGCGGGCTCGACTCACGACGGACCTTCATCTACCCCAGCCTCTCCGCGCTCGGCGTGACGACCGTTGCCCACTGGCTCCCCCGGCCTTTCGACTGGTTCATGGCGCGCTGGGCGCCTGGCCACTTCCGTCGGGAGATGACGGCGGGTCGTTCGAGGCCGACTTGAGATAGGCCGTGTACTTGTCGGGCCGGCCGCGCACGACGTCCGCGGGGTACTTCCGACCGGCCAAAACCAGTTTCTCGAGGAGGGACGTCGACAAATCGACCCCGCAGACATCGGCAAGTCGAACGATGAGCCAGAGGCAGTCAGCCAGTTCATGGGCGAATTCACGACGGACGGCCGAATCGGCGAGTGCTTGTTCGATCTGGTCATTGGTGCGATAGCGAAAATGCTCGAGCAGCTCGCCGACCTCAATGGCCAACGCGACCCCCAGGTCCTTGGGGTGATGGAACTGGTCCCAATCCCGTTCGGCGGTGAAGGCGCGTATCCGGTCGCGGAGGTCCGCGAGCGTGGTCGTCTCGTCGTCGCGCAAGAAAGAGGACATTCTCGAATGGCACGAACTTAGGGCTAATCGCCACGCCGCAAGGGACTTGAGTATGACGAGGGCCTCCCGCATCCTGAGTGTTT
>CALLYK010000005.1 GCA_937858365.1 uncultured Isosphaeraceae bacterium
AAAGGGATGGCCCGACCGCCGTCGCGACCTACTGGTCTTCCCCGGCGGCGGCGCCACGCCGAGCATCGGCCTGGCCTGCAACGCGGCCAACGAGGCGAACCAAGTTGGCCCTTGGTCGAGCGTACCTTCGGGGACACCCTGGATGAGCGGCCTCTGGCTGAACAACGCCTACTACCACCTCGATCCGCCCAACAGCGCGTGGTTCGATTGCCGCAAGGAGGACGATGCGTCGGTGGGAGTCACCACGGCTCGAAGCAACCATCCAGGCGGGGTCCACATGCTCTGCGGCGACGGGCATGTTTCACTGGTGACCAACGGGATTGATTTTCGAGCGTGGCGAGCGCTCGCGACGCGAGCGGGGCGAGACACTCCGGAGGCTGATTCGCCATGAACGCACACGTGACTTTGTTGGTGTGTGTCATGTCGTTGGGACAGGACACCATCGACCCAGCTCGATTGCACGAGATTCGTGAGGGCCTTGAGTCCTACCTTTCTCGTATCACTTCTTTAAGACTCGAGTACGATTTCCAATGGACAGCCGCGGACCCGGGGTTATTGGTCAAGGCCCGCGATCAAGTGATCGTTGAACTCAGGCGCCGGCAAGCGGAGCGTGGGCTAGAGCCCGTACAGGAGTCCAAAGTGCGCGAACCAAGAAGCGTCGTGCATCGTTCCGAGGTCCTGCTTTATCAGCCTCCGAATATTCGGCAGGAATACGAAACGCTGCTCGAACCCGGTGCGGGGCCGACCGAAGGAGAATCTCGAGCCTTGACATACTACGACAAGAAGTACACCCAAACCGACCTTCTTCACAAGGCAGTTCACTTGGACACGAAGGGACGGATGGACGTTGAGCTCGTTTTCTCACAAATACCGGTCCATGCCCTGGGGCTCGTGCTCCCGAGGACGCCTTCCCAGCCGCTCTCCAGCCTCCTGCAATTTCCGGACATCACTCGTGAGGTAGGTCAAGAGACAATCGGTAGATTGAAGACGATTGTTCTTACGATTGGGCCGGGGGTCCCGGCGGGTGTTCGACCCGTCTCCGCCAGCGAATCCTACGAAGTTCGTTTGAACTTGGCCCCGGAGTTGGACTACTTACCGTTGAAGGCCACATACTCGTTTGTGAAAGGATTCTCGATAACCACCGAACTCGCGGACTTCCAGGACGCGCGGGACCTTGCCCGGAAGGCGAACCTCCAGTTCCCGCACAGTCTCGCCTGGACAGACCCGGGCGGGGTCTGGCGATGGAACGTCAAGAACGTGGTCGTCAATCCCCGCCTCACCGTAACCGACTTTTCTCCGACCTTTCCCGCCGACTTCATGATCAGTCGGGATGGCGGCCCGTTCGGTCCCGCGAGTCCCACAGGTAGGGCGGGACCCACTCGACAGGTCGCTCGCAAGATCGCCAACAAGGGCGCCGAACTTCTGGCCGCCTCGCCCGCACCGGCCGCCGGTGGCTGGGGGGCGGCCAATCCCATGGTCCCAGCGCTCCTCGCCACTCTCGTCTTGTTCTTGACCCTTTTCATGTACGTCAGGAAGCGCAGGAGGACCCACGATGCGCCTTGAATCCATGTGGGCAGTGCTTGCGGTGTCGATGTGCTTCGTCACGTCGGCCTTCACATCAGCGTCGTTCGATGCGAAGTCGCCGGAGGCAGACCACCTCATCGGTGGCGAAGAGGGGTTTTGCAAAGTCCCTGTCGTTGATGTCTTTTGTAACGAATGCAGACCCCTGATAGAGCCCTACGAACTCGGGGGGTACACATTTATTTACAAACGTTGCGACTCAGAAGGTGCCACACATGTTTGTGCACCAGTTTCGTCCATCCAATGCGTCTCCTGCGATGCCGGACTCTCGGAACAAACCCCGTGCGGCGGGGACTTCATCATTTACGCTCAACCGTACTGCACAGGGCTGTATTTGGGATTTCCCGGCGGTTGCTCTCTTGAGAAGGACAACGCCTTCACGACCTTTTCCTCCGGGTCTTGCCCAAGCAATTGCCCTGGCCCCCCAGGGTCTGGGGACTGACTCGACCGGAGCGCGACGGACCTCGACGGGACCGCTTTTTTTGATCGACATTTGCTTGTGGTTCGCGATCGACTCTCGATTCACGGTCTTTGGAGCGACTCCGACTTGTCAATGATCGCACCGCTGCTTCTGGCCCATGTCCTCATCAAGGACGTCCGCCGCTTGGATCGCAACGCTTGTGGTCTGAACAGTGTGTCCCTCGTCTCGGCGTTCCTCCGAGACGAGGCAGGCCTTGATGACTTGGAGACGCTCCTACCACTGGAGCTCGCCCCGTTCTCTTATCGAGACATCGAGAACGCCGCCACAGGGACCGGACTAAAGAGCTATCTGGTTCATTGGAACACAAAGCGAGACGCCACCTTCGCTTGCCCATCGATCCTTCACGTCCGGGCCAACCGTCCCACCGGGCCTCCTGACCATTTCCTCGCCTGTTTCGGCGAGACGGCAGAGGGTCTGGTCGTGGCCGAGTTTCCCCATCCGCCGTTTGTCTTGTCTCGGAGCAAGCTCGAGCCCCTTTGGGATGGGGACGTCCTGTACGTCGAGAGACCCGACGGGACCATGATCGACGGCCTGCGCCGCCGGGTCTTTCTGGATCGGGCCGGTCGAACCTCCAGCTATGTTCTGGCCGGGACGCTGGCCCTCTTCGCACTCGGGTCGTGGCGCCCTTGGGCCCTTCG
>CALLYK010000006.1 GCA_937858365.1 uncultured Isosphaeraceae bacterium
TCGGGCGACATGTAGTGCGGCGTGCCGACCACGATTCCTTCGCCGGTGAGGCCGGTCTCGGTGCCGCCGTCGTTGCTCGGGATGAGGAGCTTGGAGAACCCGAAGTCGAGGATCTTGATGTACGGGCCGTTCGCGCGCACGTCGGCAGCGCCTTCGCCGCGCGGGCCGAGCGCTTCCAAGATGAAGACGTTGCCCGGCGTGATGTCACGATGGACGATCGCGCGCGCGTGCGCCGTGGCGAGCGCGTCGAGGACCTGCGCGATGATCGGGACGAGCTCGTCGAACGGGAGGAACTTGTCGCGCGTGAGCCGTTGCGCGAGCGTCTCGCCGTACATTCGCTCCATCGCGAGGTAGGGCGTTCCGTCGGGCAGCGTGTTCAGGTCGAGGACCTGCGCGATGGTGGACGACAACCGATCCCTCCGAACGCGGCGGGCGCACGGCACCTGCCGACCCATACCGCTGCTCCCGGACGTCTTCGGACGCTCCGCATGGGCGCAATTCTAGCAGACCACATCTCTATCCGGCACCGCGCGGCCCCGGCACGCCCAGGCGGCCGGGCGTCCGTCGCGCACGCTGGACTCTTGGCTGCTCCCCGAGCCCCACCTCCGCGAGCTGTATGGTCGGGCGGCGGGCTCGGCTGACGCGGCGATCGTGGACGTCGGTGCCGCGGACGGAGGGACGGCGGCCTATTTCCGCGCTCGCTTCCCCAGCAACCCCATCGTGGCCTTCGAACCGAACCCACGCGTCGCGGACCGGCTCGAGGAGACCGCGCGGAGTATTGGCAACATGAAGGTCCGCCGGGTCGCCCTTGGCGCGGCACGCGCGGCCGCCACCCTTCATGTCACGGCCAACAATGTCTCCTCTTCTCTCTGCGCGATCAACGCGACCGAATGCGATGCCCGGTCCGCGGAAGTGCGGGACAAGTTCCATGTCGACGCGCGCGTGCCGGTCGAGGTCACAACGCTGGACGATGAACTCGCCGACGTGCCGATTGTGCTTCTCCTGAAGCTCGACACGCAGGGGACCGAGCTCGACATCCTCCAGGGTGCCGATCGGACCCTGGAGCGCACGCGGTTCGTGCTTGTCGAGATGGGCAACCATCAGCTCTACGAAGGTGGCTGCCAGTATCACGAGGTGGATGCCTTTCTCAGAGGCCACTCGTTCCGACTGGCGGATCTGATCGTCTCGTACTGTCCCGCGGCCGGCGTCGAGGAATTCGATGCACTCTACGCTCGCGAGCCACAGCCATCAACCGACTGACAAGTCGAACCGTAATGGACCGCGCCTGAACACCCATGATCCTCGGCCCTGGGCGTGGATCGGAGTCGAACCCGAATGTCCCTATCGTTGCGAAGGCGTGTCCTGAGCAGACTGCTTCGCTCGGGCCGGATCAGCCATTCTCAGTGCGGCGAGGATCTGATCATTGAGTTCTATCTCGAGTCCGTCCGCAAGAAGCCGAAGATCACTTACTTGGATATCGGTGCAAATCATCCTTTTGTTCATAGTAACACATACAGGTTTTATTCCGAAGGGCATTCGGGGATCTGCGTCGAGCCCGACCCGATGCTGGCGGAGAGGATTCGTCGGAAGCGTCCGCGAGACGTGGTCTTGAAAGTGGGCGTTTGCGCGGGAGTTGCCGGCAATGCGAAGTTCTTCATCATGAGCGATCGCGTGTTGAACACATTCAACGCCGAGATGGCTCGGCGTTGTGATGCCCAAACCGCGTACAAAATCGTGGAAGAAGTGGACCTCCCCATGATTCCCATTGTGGAAGTGATCGAGAAGTCCTGTCCAGTAGTTCCCGATTTCGTCTCCTTGGATGTGGAAGGGTTGGATCTGGAGATCATGAGGACGTTCGATTTCAGTCGCCATCGCCCGGAGTTGTTCTGCATCGAGACGATCGATTTCGTCAGCGGATGCAAGGACGGGGAGATGGTCCAACTTATGAAGGATGGAGGTTACGAAGTGTTCGCGGACACGAGGATCAACACGATCTTCGTTGACAAACGCTTCTTGTGAAGGAGGGCGAAGGACTGAGAGCGGTCCTCGCCGTGACGGGCGACCGGACCTCTCGGTTCCCATTCAGTTCCGTAATCCCGGTGGTCGCCCCGTCCATGCCAGCCGAATCGACATCCATGACCGAGTTCGCGTCGGAAGAACGACACGCGATGTCGGGGCCCGACCGAGTGTCGCTCGTGGTCCCCGTCCGCGACGAGGAGAGAACTCTCTCACGTCTTGTCGAGTCGATCCAGGCCCAGACCCGACCACCCGACGAAGTGCTCCTTGTGGATGGGGGCTCGAGCGATCGGACGGTGGAACTCGCACTTGCCCTGGGCGTGCGCGATTCGCGATTTCGTTGCATCGACATCGGTCCGGCCACTCCCGGTCGAGGACGCAACTTGGGCGTGCGCGCGGCCCGGTTCGACTGGATCGCCTTCACCGACGCTGGGATCATTCTCGAACCCAACTGGCTGGAGGAGTTGGTCCAGCGAGTTGAGAAGGACCCGGCCCTAGACGTCGTATATGGCAACGTTGAGCCCGTTCGGGACACTTTCTTCACACGATGCGCCGCGCTCGCCTATGTTCCCATTCCAAGTTGGCTGTCCCCGAATCTGCGATGGAGAGGGCCTTTCATTGCTTCGTCGCTTATGAGACGCTCCGTGTGGGAGGCCGCAGGGGGCTTTCCCGACCTGCGCGCGGCCGAGGACTTGATCTTCATGGAGAACGTGGAGCGCGCGGGGGCCCGCATCGCCGTGGCGCCGGAGGCAATGGTCCACTGGCAGTTGCGGCCCGACCTGCTTAGCACCTACCGCAAGTTCGTCCTCTACTCCAAGCACAACGTCTGGGCGGGACGCCAATACGATTGGCATCATGGCATCGCGAGGACTTATCTCCTCCTGCTGCCCTTTCTAGGTCTTGCGGCCTTCCATCATCCCGCTTGGGTGCTCGTCCCCGTGCTCGGGGCGTTGGCGCGCGTCGCTCGCTCGATTTGGCGACGCGCCGACCCCCCGCGATGGCGGACGCTTATCAACCCCGCGGTCTTCGGGATGGTCTTCGTGATCATGACGACGATCGACCTGGCCACGTTCGTCGGCTGGGCCCAGGCCAAGCGGGAAAGGCCTCCTCAACCCGCCCCTAGCGGCGGAAACCCATGACCAAGGGCGTCCTCTATGTCTGCTACCAGAGCATCACGGAGCCGCTCACGCAGACCCAGGTCGTGGCGTACCTGGAAGGCCTGGCGATCGCCGGTTACAAGACGGTCCTGTTGACTTTTGAGCCGATTCCCCTGACGCCAGGCGAAGAAAGCGAATGGGGAAGTCGGCTCACTTCATTGGGTTTGACCTGGTCGTGGTGTCGATATCACAAGCGCCCCACTGTCCCCGCAACCGCGTTCGACATCCTCGTTGGGGTCTGGAAGGGGCTGGTCTTGGTCCGCCGACATGGCGTGCGTCTAGTCCACGCGCGCGGGCACGTGCCCGGGGTGATGGGGGCCTTGTTGAAGCGATTGACCAATGTCAAACTGCTTTTCGACGTGCGCGGCCTGATGGCGGAGGAGTATGTCGACGCGGGTGTTTGGCCCGCGAACGGGCGGCTGTTTCACTGGACGAAATGCGCGGAGCGTCGGCTCTTGAAAGCGGCCGATGGGGTCGTCGTCCTCACCGAACGTGCTCGTGCGCTCTTTGGGGAGTGGTACTCGCGAGAACTGACGGGGAAGGCCCTTGAAGTCGTGCCGTGCTGCGTGGACCTTCGCCGGTCGGTCGCGGGGGGGGCCGACACAGGATCGGTGGCGAACGGACCACCCGTCCTGGTTTACGTGGGAAAGATCGGCGGTTGGTACTTGACCGAGGAAATGGTCGCGTTCGTGGCCAAGGCGAGCACTCTGGTGCCGGGACTTCATTGGGACGTTTGGACCCAGAGCGACCCCGGTCCTCTGCGTGAGCTCGTGGATCGTCACGGCATTGCCGGACGTGTGTCCATCGGCCGGACGACACCCGAAGCGCTTTCAGGCCACCTGAAACGAGCCGACGCAGGGCTCTCGTTCATCAAACCATGCTTGTCCAAACAGGCTTCGTCCCCCACGAAGGTCGCCGAGTATCTCGCGGCTGGCCTGGCGGTGGTCTCGACTCGCGGGATCGGCGACACGGACGCGGTCTTGACGGATGGTTCGCTCACCGGTGGCGGCCCGGTCGGCGTCATCGTCCGACACGAGGACGATCAGAGTTATGAGGCCGCCACATTGAGGTTGCTCGAACTCCTGGCTGACAGTGAGACACCAAATCGTTGCCGGGACGTCGCCCGCCGGGAATTCGACCTCGTGTCCGTGGGTTGGACACGTTATCGTGCATTGTACGAAGAACTCATCGGGCGGGCCGGCACAACTCCTGCCGACTCGCGTTCCGCCGGCCGACCTGAAGTCGGTCCCTTTTGGGACGGGCCCCACGGCGACCCATCATGACGGTCACGTTCGCCGAACAGATGCAGGGCCTGATCACGGCCGTGTTGATGGTCGTGATCGGCATGTTGGCGATTGGCTGGACCACCCACCACGCCGACACGGTCATCGCGCAGCGCAAGATGTTTCTGCAGGCCCTGTCGCTCCGCTATTTCGCCGGGCTGGCGATGTACGCGTTCAACATCAACTCCGTCGTGATTGGCATGGGCGACGATGCCGGGGCCTGGCATGGTTTGCGTTATCAGGCATTTCTGGACGACCCGGAAAACGGCCTTTTCGCCCTTCCCACATACCTCGTCAACTCGTTCGTGGGGATCAACCGCGGCTATGGGCCCTGGATCGGCTTGTTCTTCTATTTGACACGCCTGACCGGCCTGTTCACGGTCGTTTCCATCAGCGCTTTCGCAGGGGCGATGACTGTAATCGTCGTCTACAGGCTGGGCCGCACCCTTTTTTCCGAGACCGTCGCGACACGCGCGGCCTACTTGGTGATGTGCTTCCCGTCGCTGGTGCTCTGGTCCTCCCTACCCCTGAAGGAGCCGATCGTCATCCTCCTGGAAGTCTCCGCGATCTACGCGTGCATGCGACTTCGCCATGATGGCCTCACTCCCCGCCATCTGGTCCTATGTGTGGGAAGCCTGCTCTTGCTGCTTTCGATGCGGTTCTACGTGTTCTATCTCCTCGGGGCGGTCGTCTTGGCGTCTCTTCTCCTGTTCCGGTCGGGTGCCCGAGCGCTCTCGCCCGCTCAAGGATTGGCGATCTCCCTGGCCCTGCTGGGACCGATCTACTTGATCTCCGGGTCGCTCAAGGCCCATATGGACTTTTTCGAAAAGCGGGCGAACCTGGAATCGGCCGAGAAGTTCCGGACCGACGTGTCCAAGGCCTCCACGGTGGAAGCGACGAGGTCCGGGATCGAACTGGACTACGACCTGAACACAAGCCAGGGGTTTGTCATGCAGGCGCTCGTGGGAAGTGCCCACCTCTTGCTGGCGCCGTTTCCATGGCAGCTTCGCATCGGCAGCCTGCGAATGTTCCTCACGACCCCCGAATTGCTGTTCTGGTGGTACATCTTCTTTCGTTGGGTCGTCCCAGGACTGGGCATCCTGTTCCGCCAACGTCTCAACGACTTGATACCCATCTTCTTGTTCATGCTACTCCTTGGCGGCGTTTACTCCATGACCTGCGGGAACATTGGGATCATCTACCGACAGAGGGCCCAGTTTCTCCCCTATTTCTTGATCTTTGGCGCTTATGGTTCGGTCCGACGCCGCGAAGACCCCTGGGGGCGACCATTTAGCGAGCCAGTCCATCAGGTCGAACTCGCCGAACCCGGATGGCCGGACATGAGGGTCCCTCCCCAACTCGAACCGGCCTGGGGACCCCGTGGTCCCTCGCCGGGTCGACCGCTCGGCCTTACCGGCCCCGGGCCCAGACCGTTCCAAGTCCCCGATGGACCCAGGGGGCCCGCCTCATGAGGCGCATCAGCTTCCTTTTTCAAGTCTTGCTGGCGTGTCTGCCATCGCCTCTCAAGGTGCTTCTCTACCGCTCGCTTTTCGGGTTCAAGATCGGCCGAGGCGTGCGCATTGGACTGGCCCCGTTCGTCGGCGTTCGGCACTGCCGCATTGGCGACTTCGCCCGAGTCGGCCACTTCAACCTCTTCTATCAGATCGAAGATCTCGATATTGGGCGGCATGTGCAAATTGGGTTTATGAACCTCTTTCGCGGCGGTCGATCGGTTCGCCTACGCGAGTATAGCAGTGTCATTCGTCAGAACACTCTGAACTCCATCCTCGACCGAGACTTCGTGGACGACGTGGACGCCGCGTTCGAGCTTGGTTGTGGGTCAGTCGTCACGTCCGGGCATTGGTTCGATTTCAGCGCCGGTATCACCCTCGGCGATCATGTGATCGTGGGCGGGCGAAATTCTTCGTTCTGGACCCACAATCGCCAGCGCGGCCGCGCGATCATGGTCGGGCACCACGTTTACCTCGGTTCCGAAGTCCGGGTGGCGCCGGGCGCGGAAGTGCCGGCCTGTTCGATCGTCGCCTTGGGCTCGGTCCTCTCGGGCTGTTATGAGCCGGGTCGGTCCTTGATCGGCGGGAACCCCGCGGAAGTGCTCCGTCCGTTGCGCGACCGAGACTGGTTCCTCGTCCTGCGCAAGACACGCAAGGACCTGCCCAACGAACTGGCCTGGGCGGAACTTCCCGAGGACCTTCGGACTCTGGCGACCGAGATCAATCATCCTCCAATCCCACAATCGAAGGTCCCTTCGGAGGGACAAGAAGAGGCTTTGACAAGTGTGCGGGATCGCCGGGGTCGTTGACTTGAATCGTCGCGCGGTCGACCCCGTCGACGTGGAGCGCCTTTGCGCGCGCCTCGTGCATCGCGGGCCGGATGATCAGGGTGTTTTCGTTGCGAACGAAGTAGGTTTAGGCCAGCGCCGCCTGAGCATCATCGACCTGTCCGGCGGTCACCAGCCGATGGGCAATGAGGACGGCACGGTCTGGGTCACGTTCAATGGAGAGATTTACAACTTCCAAGAGCTTCGCCCGGGACTCGAGGCGAGAGGCCATCGTTTCACCACACGCAGCGACACCGAGGTCATTCTCCACTCCTACGAGGACAAAGGCGCCGATTGCGTGCGCGACCTGCGGGGGATGTTCGCCTTCGCGATTTGGGACGCGAACCGGCGCCGGCTCGTCCTGGCGCGCGACCGCGTGGGCAAGAAACCGCTCTATCACACGATCGCCGACGGCCGATTTCTCTTCGCGTCGGAATTGCAGGCACTGGTCGCCGACCCCGGCGTACGCCGCGATGTGGACCCGACCGCGATCGACGATTATCTCACGTATGGATATATACCCTCGCCCAAGACCGCCTTTCTCCGAGTGGAGAAGCTCCCGCCGGGGCACACCCTGACGCTTACTCTCGCGGACGATGCGGTAGAAGCCCCGACGATCGAGACGGCCCCCTATTGGCGGCTCGAATACGGGCCCAAATTCAGGATCGACGGACCGGAGACTGAGGAGGCCCTGCTTGAGGTCCT
>CALLYK010000007.1 GCA_937858365.1 uncultured Isosphaeraceae bacterium
TTCGTCGAGATGTACGGATTTCCGCTGACCATCGTCGCCTTCACGTCCCTCGTCGTGGCCACTGGTGATCGTGCCTCCAACGTCGGTTGGCCGCTCGGCATCATGTCGGCGGTCCGTCGCGGTGGGATCGTGGATGTCCTGGGAACACTGGTCGTGTTTGCCGGCCAGTCGATGCCCGTCCAACGTCAGCCCGGGCGCGGCGGGTGGCGAGTAGCCGGGCGGGACGGCGACAGGCGCCCTGTCGGCCAGCCGCCAGAACGGGCCGATCGGCACCGGATGGACGCGCCCCTTGGCCCGAAGCGCGCCACTATCGACGCCATACGTTACGACGGGCCGGTCCTGGCGGATCGGATCCTCCAGCGCCTGGCGCCCGGCAGGAAGGTCCGGACGTCGTCGGCGAGCTTCCCGGTATCTCCTCTGCACGCCTCTCTGTTTCTCAATCAACACCTTGCGGCGTTGTTTGTCTCTACAGAGCTGCGTCTGCGTCGGTTCTCCGGCTGCTCCACCGTCGAGGCTAAACCCTCGGGGTGACAGCTATAGAATAGCGCACCAGGCGACCTTTGACAAGGTGTCAAGGAGAGCGAAAACGGGAGCCACGGCGGGATCCATGGCGGAAAACGGTGCCCAGTCGGCTGGAACGAACGTGGACCGCTTTTTTCGGATCGGCGCCGGTGGCGGCGAGGGCGAGGCCGATCGCCAAAACCACCGTGCCACTCACGGAGACCCGCGTGGCCAAGGCATGGACCCCGACGGCCCCCAGCACGATCACCACCGGCGGAAGAAGGACCAAACCCGACCAAGACGCAAGTGTCGACATCGCGACAACGCCCCATTCGAGACCACACGTCTTCCCGTTTGGACCGTAGGACATAGCTGGTCTTGAAGCAACTCGCGTTCCGGACGGGAACGGGGACGGACGGACGGGAATGAAAGAAGGTGCGCAAGAAGGAGAACGCCAAACTCGCTGCGTCCCCGTTGCCGTTCGCCTTCCCCCTTGGGGCTGGATCGGGTATGAAGGCGCCCCCGATTGGGTGACGCCTGACTTGGCCCCTTTAGAATCGCACTCCTCGTTCGCCCTTGGGATGACCCGCGAGGAGTGCGCCCATGCCCGGCAGGATGCGGTCGTTTCCTGTTGTTTTGACCCTGGCGGTCTTCCTTTCCGGTATCTCGTCCGGCAGCGCGTTGGGACAGCATTCCACGCAGCCGTTCTGCGACTGCGCTATCACCCCCAAACACCCCGATGAGTCCAAGGTGGACGCGCGCTTCCGCTCGCCGCGCGCGACGCTCCGGACCTTCCTCGCCGCGATCATGCTGGCGCCTGATTTCCCCGCCAAGATCGAGGACGCGATCGCCTGCATCGACCTCTCGGACATGCCCGAAGACGTCCGCGAACGCGAGGCCGGCCGACTCGCCTACGGACTGGACACGATCTTGCGCTCCATCGGCGTCTTCACGCCGATCGTGCCCGACCACCTCGACGCCGATCAATACTACATCGCGCGCGACGACAAACACCACGTCGTCTTGGAACGTCAAGACGACGGCCGCTGGGTCTTCGACAAAGACACCGTGGGCGAACTCGCGCGGATGCTGCGCGACGTCCGCCGGGCCAATCCGCCCAACACGGCCGCCGCCGCCGACGTCCCGGCCGCTTATCGGACCCCGCGCGCGACCTATTACACCTTCTTCCAGGCGTTCCGCAATCAAGACATGGAAGCGGCGGCCAAGTGCCTTGACCTCTCCCGCGTGCCCACGCCGGCGCGCCGGGCCCTGGGCCACATGGTGGCCGTGAAGATCAAGGAGGTCTTCGACCGCGTCGCCCTCGTGCTCGTTCAGGACGTGCCCGACATCGTCGACGGCGACCCGGTGAGCGGCCTCGTGCGTCCGGAGGGCCGAATCGCCCTGGTCCGGCAAGAATCGGGCGAACGCAAGGGACAATGGCTCTTCGCGGCCGGCACCGTGGAAGACATCGAAGAGATTTACGACGCGATCGAAGACGAACCGGTCGTGCCCGAGCTGGTCGAACTCGGCCAAACAGCCGAACACCCGCTCTTGCGGCAATCGGTCGGCCTTTGGTTCCGGTCGCACCTGCCCGAGTGGTCGCGACAACGGTTTTATGTGCTTGGATGCTCCTGTTTTGACCTCTATCAACCGTTCGGCTTGCTCTTGATGGCTCTCGCGGGCTTCCTACTGCGACCACTCGTGATGTGGCTGTGCTGCTGCTTTTTTCGCTTTCTCTTCAAGCGGGGCGGGGTGGAAGTCGACCGCGCACTCGTGCGGGCGGCGATGTCTCCGCTGGGCTGGATGGTCTTGGTCGGCCTGATGACGAAATCGGTCACCTGGCTGGACCTGCGTTTGGCGGTCGCTGGCGTGGCGCTCGAGGTCATGGCACCGCTCGGACGCGTCTTCGCGGCCGTGCTCGCTTACCGATTGGTGGAGCTTGGCGCCGCGTATTTATACCTTCGGAAGGTCGCCGGGCGCGACGACGCGGGCGTGACGGCGATGGTCCTGCCGGTCGTCTCGCTCGTCTTGCGGATCAGCGTGGTGGTGCTGGGCCTCGTGCTGGTGCTCCGGCAATTTGATCTGGACGTCGCGGCCGTCTTGACCGGCCTGGGCATCGGCGGCGTCGCGGTGGCCCTGGCCGCGCAAGACACCCTCAAGAGCTTCTTCGGCTCGCTCACGTTGATCGCCGACCGCACGTTCAAAGTGGGTGACCAGGTGCGCATCGGCGAGAACGAAGGGGTGGTCGAATCGGTCGGCCTGCGCAGCACCCGCATCCGCGGGCTCGACGACAGCCTGGGCACGATTCCCAATTCGCAGCTTTCGACCATGCATATCATCAACTACGGCGCGCGACGATATCGTCGGTATCTCACGACGCTACAGGTTGCCTACGGCACGCCACCAGAGACGTTGGAGGCGTTCCGCGCGGGGCTCCTGAGCTACCTGGCGGGACGGCCCCTGGTGCGGCAGCAGGAGTCGCACGTCGCGGTGGACACGCTTGGGGCGTCGGCCATCGAAGTCAATCTCAGCGTCTTCATGAACGTGGCGAACCGGACTCAGGAACTCACGGAGCGGCAGGCGCTGAACTTGGAGGTGGTCCGCCTGGCCGACTCGCTGGACATGGGGTTCGCGGCCCCCGTGCAGAAGGCCACCTCGAAGGAGACTTCCAAACGGCTGGCCGCCGAGGCCCAAGGCGCGGCGTGGGTCCTGAATGGTCCGCATAACGTGCCTCACTCGCCCCACGTCGATCGGCAAGAAGAGTCCTCGCGAGAAGGGAGGGAGGCCCCAGGGATGGGCATGGAACACGGTCGGCCCCCCAAGTGACGAGGTCAACCGATCCAGCGCCGTCGCTCGGCCGCCGCGGCCCTTTCCATCAGAGGTGTCTTGAACGGCGTCGTGACGGCGGAGATAGTTGTATGCAATATCTTCTCCGATCCAGCCCCGTTGGCCCTGTCCTGTCTATCACGAGTTGATCAGGCGAGGAGGGTCCCATGTCGCGACTCCGGATTGTCATTGTCGCATCGACGTTCCTCGTAGTCGCCATTGCGTGCGGAGCGGCCTTCGTGCGGGGGACCGGTCGGACTTCCGACCCTTTGTTCACCGTCATCCCCATCGAGGACTTGCGGCCCGGCGAGGGTTGGTTGTCGAGCGTCGGTTTCATCGACGTCACGACCGACGATCGTGGGCAAACGTTCCTCGTGGCGGACGCCACCCTGCGTGATCCGGGTTGCGCCTTCCATACGATCGACCTCGCCATTCATCCGAGTTCCGGTGATTATTACGCTCGAACGGCGGGCCTCCCGGACAGTGCGGCCGGGCCGGCCGTCGTCCATTTGCGATCGCCCCGCGCCGAGATCGTCCGCGGTGATGATGACAGCGGTTCGTATCGACTCGGGACCGTCGTGTCGCTCCCGCGAGGGAAGTACGTGGCCCAGATCCGCATCGAGAAGGCGAGCGGACCTCGCGCGGATTCGACTTACGAGGAAGCGGCCGGCGCGACCACCCTGTTCGAGGTGCCTTGATCGAACACCGAGTCGGCGAGAGGCCGGGTTTTCCCGGCCTTTCCGCGCGGCCGTGATAGGTACCCCGTTGACGACGGGGGTCTTGACAAACCCCTTGGGCGAATCGTGATCTATTTTCTTCAAAGCATGACGACTCCTTTTTGGGGCATCGTTGTTTCGCGGTCCCGTTCAGGGCCGTGTCACCCGCCCGGTAGATCACAAACCCTCTCGGAGCGCCGCGTCATGCGTTCCGCCTGGTCCTTGTCCGGCCCGACGCTGAACTGACGGATGGCCCGCGGGGCCCCACGTCGTCATCGCGAAGGACTCGTTCGCGTCCGCGGTTCCCGCGTCTGTCGCGTTCTGGGCGCGAGGGCGCGGTGGGAAGGCATGGCCCGAAGCGATCCGACACTTCGTTTCTGTCATCTCAAGCGGGGCGGATTGACCCGATGTGCCCGTCCCGCTAGCTTGATGTTAGGCAACAGGACAAAGGCGGGAATCGTCCCAGTTCAAGGGGTAACGTCATGACCGCGCCGTACGAGATGAACCGCCGGGCATTCATCAAGACCACCGCCGCCGTCACGGCCACGGCGGCCGTCGGGACGTCGGCGCGGGCCCAGGAGGCGCCGGCCGACGGCCTGATCCACCGGAACGAGCGGAGCGGCATGCCCTACAGCAAGCTCGGCCGGACGAACTTCCTGTGCAGCCGCCTCGTCTTCGGGGGCGGCGCGGCCTTGATCGGCGGGAAGGCCGTGCGGCTGCTCAATACGGCGTTCGACGCGGGCGTGAACTTCTACGACCTCGGCTCCAACGCCTATTACAAGGGGAGTGAGCGTGCCTTCGCCCCCTTCCTCGCGGCGAACCGCGGCAAGATCTGGGTCACGTCCAAGGCCCCGTTGCGTCCCATCGACGGCTACGAGCCGGGCAAGCCGTTGACCACCGAGCAGGGCAAGCCGCTGGCCGATTACTGGACGGGGCTGCTCGACGCCAGCCTCGCCGATCTCGGTACCGACTACGTGGACGCCTACTACCTCATGGCGGTCGGCGAGCCGGAGGTCGTCCAGTGCGAACAACTGCACGAGGCCTTCCTCAAGGCGAAGAAGGCTGGCAAGGTGGGCCACTGGGGCGTGAGCACGCACAAGCGTGCTCAGCAAGTGCTCGAGGCCATGATCGCCACCGACTGGTACGACCTCGCTATGATCGCCATCACCCCGGCGGGTTGGTACGACTGGGACTCAAAGAGCCTGCTGCCCGGAACGCCGGCGATGGCTGACCTCCTGCCCACGCTTAAGCGCGCCCGAGACGCCGGCATCGGCCTTGTCGGCATGAAGGCGGCGCGCTACCTGACCGCGTTCGGCGGCAAGGGGACGCAAGACGCCTTTGACGGGCACTACAGTGAAAAGGTGATGCAGTCGGGGCTGTCCCCCTGGCAACGGTCGTACGCGTTCGTGCTCGCCCACGGCGTCGACGTCGTCAATTCCGACATGCAGAACTTCGCGCACTTCAAGGAGAACCTGACGGCCGTCCAGCGCTCGGCGGAGCTATTCGCCAAAGCCTGATCGCCGCCGCCGCCAGGCGATCTTCCTGGAGGTCGAGGGTCGAGATCCTGGCGTAGTCGATCCGCGCGGAGGCGCCTCAACGATTCATGGGGTCGGCGGTGGAAGCAACTGACGTGCCCATGAGACGTCTTCCGAGGCAAGGCCGGGGGATGGCGTGCCTTCGTAGATGTAGAACTGATACCCGGCCGCGTCGTAAATCCGGTGGAGGAGAATCTGGAGATCAAGCCGAGCATCGGCGTGGGGCGGGCGGAGCGGGATCGGGATCACTGGCAAGCGGTCCCGCAAATTGATTGACCAGAAACCCGCCTCAGGACGATCATCGGCCCGACTGACCATAACCGAGTAGGTGGAGGAAGGGCGGTCTTCCGTGGGCATGGCCATCCCGCCGCGAAGAAGGTCGATCTCCACCAGATGAGCCGGGCTGGACAGAATCTGCCGCCGCTTGGCCAGATACTGCTCGCGGTCGGGTCCAGGGCGCTTGTTCGAGGGGCTCAACACCTCGATCACGCAGACGAGTTCCCGCGACCGCCGATCGCGGACCTCGATAAAGGCCTCGTGCTCGACGTCGAGCGCCGGCAACCGGACGCGGGCTGGGGCGTCGAGCAAGCCTACGGCCACCGGCGTCTCACCCACGGAGCGTGTGGGCGTGACACCCAGATCGGCCCTCCCGAGTAACCGACGCGGCTCGGGGGGGAGTTCGTGAACGTAGACGTGCTCATCGATCTTGACGATGTAATCGGGCTGGACCTGCGAGCCGATCACTTCCGCCGCTGCCGGGAGAAAGCGCTCGTGGAAGTCGTGCCAGACGTCGTCTTGCTCGAGATACGGGTTCATCCCCGGAAACGGCGACGGCATGGCTCCACCCTCTTCAACCTGGCCCTCTCCAAGACCTTATCTGATTGTACGATTGTACCACGATCGCCGGGAGCGAGGACGCGGTAAAGCGTTGGAGGACGCTTTCGACGGGCACTACAGCGACAAGGTCATGCAATCGGGTCTTCCGCCCGGGCAACGGTCCTACGCGTTCGTCCTCGCTCACGGCCTCGACGTGGTCAATTCCGACATGCAGAACTTCGCCCATTTCCAGGAGAACCTGACGGCCGTGCAAAGCTCGGCAGAGCTGTTCGCCAGGGCCTGACAGACACCCACGGCATCTAGAAAGCACTGCTGGAGTCCCGAATCCCACACGAGGTCGACCCTGGGCACGGCCTCCGACGGTTCTCCGGTGGCTGTCGGGGCGGGTGGCCGTAGTCTCGTCTGCGAGACCCCGGTCAGGGCGCGCCGGGGCCCGAAGACGAGACCCCGGTCATCCGCATGAAAGGCACTCCGGATCCACTCCAGCATGGATATTCCCGACCCCTACTCGAAAACGGCCAAGATGACCCTTCGTGTCATTGATGGCAAACTTCGCCACTTCTCGGGTGCGCCACTGCCCCCCTTGCCCGAAGGCACCATTGGTGACTTTATCGTGCCTGCCTACAAGTTGGGCCGTACATCGCTCAGCCATTGGATGCAGTGCGAGGCTGTAATCGAGCTCTTGCCCAAGGGCGCAGAATTACTTGCCGATGTTCGTCGTGAACGGGTGCCGGACAAGTGGAAGGGAGCGTGCGAAGAGCTGCAAGCAGCTGTAACTGACCCTTGGAAGCCGGGGCGACTATTCGTGCGGATCAGACTGAACGAGCCACTAAGATTACGATTGCGTGGCGAAAAACCCGGAAAATTGGTCGACTGCGAATGCTGTATTCCTGAACTCAAACAAGAGGGGGTTAGCCTGAATCATGCCTATGCACTGGTGACTGGAACTTTTGAGCCGGATCGCCATTCGCGGGGCGGCAATGTCTTTGATCATTGCTTTTTTCTAAATAAGAAAAAGCAGCAAGGCAAAGATCTATGGTGTTCGCTTGATCTTAGGCGAAACACTTGGAAGCACTCTTCGAGAGGCGACGCTACTTCGCACTGCTGATGGACAGACTCTTGGGAAAACACAACAAAGAAACTAAAAACAAACAAACATTCTCTAATTTATTTGATAATTTTGAACTAGAAAATGATTTACAAGAAATATTTTGTTTAAAATCAGAGTCGATGATCAAGGCATTCCAGGCTGCCAAAGATTGCTTCCCTTCGCTCGAAAAACTGGACGAAATCCCGGAGAACATTGGGGTTGCTTTGAAGAAAATAAACGAAATTAATGATGGTTCGAATAATTTGGATGAGAGAGAATTCGCAGACAATATCGCTCGTCAACTTGTCAGCACCTTGAAACCGCTACAGGAGCTAGTGGTTGAAAAGGAAGAACTTTTACCGAATTTCGAAATACACAGCGTAATCGGCTGGGCAGCGACGTTCTTGAGTGAATTCGAGAGATCGTGTGCTCAGCCGGATCATGCGACAAAACTGCTTATGGAATTTAAACGACTTTCTCCCGCACAGCAAAATTACCTTGTCTCCTTTGTAAAGAAAGTCGCCAAGGGCGATATTCAGGTGCCGGACTGCAGAGAAGAGTAGAAGTGGGCGGGCGCGAGTCTAAGGAGGGCTGCTGGCGGGGGTCTCGCTTCGAGACCCAGATCCATGACGACTGGTGGCCGGGGTTGGGTACCACGTGGTTCGGTACTCCGAACCCGTGCCCCA
>CALLYK010000008.1 GCA_937858365.1 uncultured Isosphaeraceae bacterium
CTTGAGGCCGACCCCAACCTCGTCGGCGGCATCAGCCGGACCGACCAGTATCAGGGCTATCGCTTCGACATCGGCGGCCACCGGTTCTTCTCCAAGGCCGAAGAGATCAACGACCTTTGGCGCGAAATTCTTGGCGCCGAATTGCTCACATGTCCACGTTTAAGTCGCATTTACTACAATCGGAAGTTCTTTCAATACCCCCTTCAACCGTTCGACGCCCTACGCAAGTTGGGACCTTGGGTGTCGGCCCGCTGCGCCTTGAGTTACCTGAAGGCCACGCTTCGGCCGATTGAGCCGGTGCGGAACTTCGAGGAGTGGGTGGTCAACCACTTCGGTCGGGTCTTCTTCGAGATCTTCTTCAAGACATACACGGAAAAGGTGTGGGGGATGCCCACACATGCGATTTCGGCCGATTGGGCGGCCCAGCGGATCAAGGGGCTCAACGCCTTCCGGGCCGTGGCCGACGCCCTTTTCGGCGGCTGGTCCAAGGGGCGCGGGGCCGTCGTGAAGACCCTGATCGATCGCTTTCAGTACCCGCGTCTGGGCCCCGGCCAAATGTGGGAGGCCGCCCGCGATCATGTCGTCCGGGCGGGCGGTGCGGTCCACCTCGATCGCCGTGTCGTTCGGGTCGAGCATGACGGCGGTGCGGTCACGGCGATGGTCGCGGGGGACTCGACGGGACATCTCACGCGCTATCACGGCAAGGAGTTCATCTCAACCTTGCCTGTCCGCGAACTGGTCACGTCGATGGTGCCGGCGGCACCCGTTGCCGTCTTGCGAGCGGCGGGCAGCTTGAAGTATCGCGACTTCCTCACGGTCGTACTCATTGTCGATCAACCGGCCGTCTTTCCAGACACATGGATCTATATTCATGAGCCGAGCGTTCGCTTGGGCCGGGTCCAGAACTTCAAGAACTGGTCCCCCGACCTCGTGCCCGACGCGAGCAAGACGAGCCTGGGCCTGGAGTACTTCTGCTTCGAGGGAGACGACCTTTGGACGGCCCCCGACGAGGAACTTCTCGCCCTGGGTCAACGCGAGATCGAGGCGATCGGCCTGGTTTCCCCGGGTCGCGTGATCGACGGCTGTGTCGTGCGGATGCCCAAGGCGTATCCGGTTTACGACGACGCTTATCAAGAACACCTGCGCGTCGTACGCGACTGGCTGGACCGTTTCGACAATCTTCAACTGGCCGGACGCAACGGCATGCACAAATACAACAACCAAGACCACTCCATGATGACGGCCCTCCTCGCGGCCAGGAACATTCTGGGCCTCGGGTGTTTTGATACGTGGAAGGTGAATACTGATGCCGAGTACCACGAAGAGTCGACCGAGCCGAGCGACCAAGCGGGCCGTGCGGTCCCGCGCCGCGTCGATGCCGCTTGAACGAGATTGGACCTGGCACGACGGGGCGACCCTCGCCGCGAGACCTTCCGACTGGGTCGAACCGCGCAAGACGATGGGGACTCGCCTCATCGGTTTGATGTTCGGCAGCGTGGCCCTCCACATCGGCCTGGCGGTCGCGGGCTGGGGGGGCTGGCACCACCTCACCGACCACCCCGCGCGGGGTATGGCTTGCGCCATCACGGTCCTTCTGGCCCTGGCCGCCACCTGCACGCGAGTGAACCTGGACACGGGTGCTCGGGAAGACGCCGGCAATCGCTGGGTCTTCGCGCCATCGATCGCGATCTGGCTGGCGCTGGCCTTCTTCCCCGCCTTCGCCGACCGTCGCGAGATCGGCACGTTTCCCGGGGAGACGGTCCGCTATGTGGGGTTGTTCATCCTGGCCCTGGGCGGCGCTTTACGACTGGCACCGATGTTCGTGCTGGGGCATCGCTTCAGTGGGTTGGTTGCCATTCAGAGGGACCACTCGCTCGTCACCGACGGCCTTTATCGCCGCTTGCGTCATCCGAGTTATCTCGGGGCGATCCTGGGCCTGGTGGGTTGGACCTTGGTTTTCCGGAGCGCGATTGGCTTGGTGGCATGTGGGCCCTTCACACTCCTCATGCTCGCGCGGATCGAGGCCGAGGAGGCGATGTTAGCGTCCGAGTTCGGCGATGAGTACCGCTCCTATCAGCAACGAAGTTGGCGCCTCCTGCCTTTCATCTATTAACAACGTCGCGGCCCGCGGCCGAAGCGCCGAAGACACTTCAACGGCGGACCGGCCATTTCTCCTCTCGTTTGATCCAGGGCGGTCGCTCTTCCGGTTCGGGGCGCACGAAGGGCCCCAATTCGTCTCGGACCTTCGACGGGTTGATTGGCGCTCGGGGGTCGTCGGGCGGCAGGTGGAGCAGGCTGAACGGGTCGGTGTGCCGCTGTTTTTCCGGGATGCCGGGGAAGTCGAGGCGACCGAAAACGCCACGTAAAGCAGTCCGTCCCACGCCCATCCCGCCCACGAATTGATTGGCCTTGTCGAGTCGCGCCAGGGCCCGGACCTGCCGCTGCTGGTGGCTCGTCTTGAAATAGACGGCTCGGTAGCGGAGAAGTTCTTCTCCCTGGAACAAGTCTTCTTCCGAGGCCGACATCGCCGGCGCGTCGTGGAACAAGGTCCGTTGGGTGCGCGGCGCGTGCAGGACAAGCATCGCCCCGGAGGCCCCCAAGACGACCAGTCCTTGAGCGATCGTCAAACGCCCTCTCGGCGCGGCCTTCTCGCCCCGAAGACCAACCCACCAACCGGCCACGAAGAGGGTCGCGCCCAGATAGGGCACCGCGTTGTACCAGTCCACGGGGCGCAGGCTATCGAAAGACATGTTGCCCCGAAAGAAGTAAACGAGCAAGTAACTGCCAGCGACAATCACGGCGCCCGTGGCCTCAAGTGGATTGATGCGACGAGGCGACCCGCGCGACCAAGCCCAAACCGACACCAGCCCAGTGAGGAGGAGAACGGCCTGCCAATCGCTGGTCAGCGCGTCGAGACCAAGGCCGCCCAGGACGACCTTTTCGACCGTCGCCTGAATCGAGTGAAAGACCATCTGAATGGGACGAGGCCACAGCCCGTGGTGTCGCTCCCAGATGACGGGGTCGTTGGCGATCGTGTTGCGTGACGACAAAACCACCACCAGGCCGCTCGCCAGAGTCACGAGTCCCAGAAAGAGGCAGGCCATGCGCGTGCCACGCTTGGGCCTCTTGACGACGAGGTAAGCGGCGGCGGCGGGGGCGGCCATCAAGCCTCCCGACCAGAAGGCCGCCGCGCCGATCGCGCCGAGTCCGATCAACGTGAGCCGCCCCAGGCCCCCGCGCAGGGCCCAAGCCCGGGCCGCGAGCAAGGTGAGCATGATCGCCGAACCGGCCCAGAGGGCCTGTCCGGCCGAGAACCAAGAGACCGTGGAACGTAGGACCGTGGTCGTCCCCACCAGTGCGGTCACGACGAGACCGAGGACCAGGCTTCCGGTCTCGCGCGACACGAAATGGCCAGTGACGGCCATCACGACCATCAAACCGAGATACGACGCGGCCCCGAAGACTAAGGGCATGCGCGCCAGGTCGCCCGAGACCGCGACGAGGGCGAAGGTCCAGAGACGAAACAAAGGAACAACATGCGTATTATGTGGCAAAAGCAGGTTGGACCAGCACGTCTTGGCATCTAACGAGTTGGTGATGTAGGTGAAGTCGTCTCCGGCCAGCGCGAAGTGATGGAGGTCGTCCCAAAAGAGCCAGGCGGGGGCCGCCAGGACCAAAAGAGAAAGGACGACGACGACCGCGAGCGGAAGGGGCACAGCCAACCAACCGCTCTTGGGCATGGCGGCGGACTGACTCGAGAGCGGTTCTGGTTCGAGTGCTCCCGGCGCGTGGTCGATCATGGCGAAGTGGGGCAGGAGGAGGCCCCGCACGGGAGGAATGGTCCAGGACCGAGGGGCCTTCCCTCGGTCCTCGAGAAGGGGACCTTAGGCCCCCGGGTTGGCCTGCGGCTTCTCTTCGGGATTGGCCTGCGGCTTCTCCTCGGGGTTGGCCTGCGGCTTCTCCTCGGCCGCGGAGGTGGGTGCCGCCGGCGCCTCCGATGGAGGAGCGTCCGGCTTGAGGGTCTCCGTTTCCTTCTCGGCGGGTAAGGGCCGGCCGATCTTTTCCAGATAGTAGGCGATGATGGGTCGGACCGGTAGGTCCGGTTCGAGCTCCAGGGCCTTCTCGAACATCTCGGCCGCACCTGGGATTTCTTGTTGTCGAGGGGGCGCGCCGGGCTGGGCGGGCACGTCGATCTTCCGGGAGAGGGGACGGCCGCCTTCGAGCAGGCAGAGCCCCAACTGGTAGCACCAGTCGGCCTCGGCCAAGACGCGGCTGGGAAGCTCCAAGTTGGTGTTCACGCTTACGAGGGGGTCGCCCGCGACCAGGCCGCGCACCGCCATGAGCCCTTCCATCGTCATCGACGTGCGCACTTGCGTGAGGGCCCGTTCATACCAGAAGCTGGCGGTGGCGTCGTAATTGCCCAGGGCCAGCAAGGTGACGAGTCCTTCGCGATAGGCGGCCGTACCAGGTCCGGTGCTGAGTTCCGGGTCTTCCAGGCCGTCATTGCGCATCAGCAAATACGCCTCGTCGGGCTGGCCGATCGTGCAGAAGAGGTCCACGAGGTCGGGCTTGACGCGCGGCGACCCTTCTTCTTTGCGGAGTTCCTGGATGCCCATGCCCAGGGCCCCCGCTTGGATCGCCTCCTGGGCCCGGCGGCCGGGACGCCAGTTGTTCTCGACCGTCTTGGTTTCCAGGGCCTCGCGGAACTTGGCGATTTCCGTCTGGAGCTTTTCGAGTCGGGCCTTCAGCTCAGGCGGCGCGGGTTCCGTCACGAAGAGCTTCGCGGCCTCGGCCAGATGGTCCATCTCCATGTCGTAGGCATCACTACGCCTGAGTTCGTTGGCCATCGTCAGATGGAGTTCGCGCAGGCCCTCGCGGTCGCGTTCGGTGGTGGGTGGCGGGGTCGTTTGGATCGCGTAGTTCAGCGCGGTCATCAGTTGCCGCTTGCGATAGAGCAACAACTGAGGCGCGGCCTCAACGCCCGAGGTCCGCAGCAACTCGCCCTCTTGGAAGTAGAGACCCTGATATGCCTGAACAAGGGCGCGGAAGGCGTCCGGGTCGTCGGGCTTGCGGGAGAGGGCCGTACGGGCGGCGCGTATCGCCATGATGCACTGAGCGGGCTCGGGGACTCGCTGCGAGGAGCCGCGAGGGGCCGTGAGGAAGCGTTGGGCCATGAGGTTGTGGGGCTCACTCTTCTCGATCGTCCGTCGGCGATCGAGCAGGTCGAGGAACCACTGGCGCGACGCCGGCGGGCGGTCGGGAGAGGCGACCGGTTGATCGCGGCGGAAGGCCATCGCCTCCAGGTCGAAGGCGTGGGCCTTGAAGTAGGCCAGGTCTTCGGGATACTCCGTGTCCAGCCGGCCGAAGACGGTGGCGGCACCGTCGGCGTAAACTTCCACCCAGTCGGGGCTCGAGTGGAGCGTCTCTTCCAGGCGCGGCTCGTACATCGAGCGGACGACCACGGCGCTAACACCGTAGGGTTTGAGCGTCTCGGCCCAGCCGTCGGGCCCGTCTTTCTGGCCGTCGCGCAAGGACCTGACGAGCTTGGAGCGGAAGTCGTAGAAGCTGGGACCGTACAGTCCGCGCCGGCTGTCGAAGAAGACTTGAACTTGGCCGTCGGTCCGGGCGATGAGGTCGTCTCCCACCGAGGCGCTGGTGTTGAGCACTCGACCTCGGAGGTTGGCGGCGCGAAGGGCTTCGGCCGCGTCGAAGCAAAAATCCGAGCGGTCTAGGCCGAAACCAAAGACGAAGTCGCCGGGTTGCGACCCCCAACCTGTGAGGGCCTGAAGCATCGCGAGGGTCAAGAGGGCGAGCGTGACCAGCCGGCCGCCGACCGACCAGGTGGCCCAACGCCAACCGAGGCGTCCCTCCACGCCGAATCGATCGAGATACCACTCTTGACCGTTGAGCGCGATCGTCGCCGCGAAGACGACCGCGAAAGGGCCCGAGAGCCGATTCGCGAGGCCCCAGAAAAGGCCGAAAACCAGCAATGTCAGCAGCCTCGCCAGGGAAAAGCGCTGACGATTCAAGACGAACGTGAGGACGCCCAATCCCAGCACGGCGAAGTAGAACGCCTGGAAGACCCGAATGGAAAGGCCCGTCGCCCGCTGGTAGTGGCTGGCGCTTCGCGCGTCGAAGAAGCCGAGGAAGTCCACCGGCATGTCCTCGGCCGGATACCTCTGGATCATGTAGCGGAACGGTTGGGCCGCTACGACAAAGACCTGTTGTACCGACGGATTGACCAAGCAGGCCGCCGAGCAGCAGGCCAGAAGGACCACGCCCCCCCAGGCCGAACGCGAGTCGCTGGACTCGTCGTCTGTTCGCGAGGGCCGGATCGCTTGCCCCAATACGGCCAAGCCCACGGCGATCAGGCCTAGCAGGAATGAATCATCCATGTTGGCCCATAAGACGAAGAGCGGCACGAGCCACCAACCGGCGGCCCGGCGGCGTTGGTCGTACATGCGGAAGAGGGCGAGGATGGTGAACGCGAAGAAGCACGTGCCCCAGATCGAAGGCGTCACGTCGGTCGAACCGGCCAGACCGCCGAGCACGGTGCCTAGGGACGTGCTCGTGGGCGCGACGATGATCCCCAACCCCAGGGCCAAGGCGATCGCCGACCACCACATGCCGGGACCCGGACGACGGATCGCCAGCAAACTGCAACCCGTGAGGACCCGCGCGAGTGACGTGAAGAGGATCATGGCCGTGGCGCCGACCTGCAACTGCTGCTCGGGGTCCACCGGACTGAGTGCCGGCCCGATCTTCATGAGCCCGGCCAGGACGACCTGGTACAGCCAGGAGTAGTTCACCCAGACCCGGCCGTAAGTCGTGTAGGCGAACGGGTCGGCGAGGAGGGGCCAACCGTTTTGCAAGGTCCGCCGGCCGGCCTGAACGAGCGGCCAGACCGCCGAACCGGCGAGTTTGTGGGTCGCGACCAGGAAGACCAACAGCAACGCAGCCGCCGCGACGTAGAGGTCGTAATACCGGTTCCATTCGACGACCCGTTCGGGCGTCCAGGGCTCCGGTTGCGGTTCGGCCTCGGCCTCGGTATCCGTATCCGTTCCCGCTTGGTCCACCGCGTCGGCGACGGGCCCTGCCTTCAAGCTGTCGACGGCGTTGGGCGCGTCGGCCTTGTCTTCGGACTTGGGGTTCTTGGGGGCTTTCATCGACGATCAGCCAAAGGGCCAGGATGAGTACGAATGTGGGGACTGCCACCGGAGGGGCAAACGTTGGCCAAGGCGGCGGACCTCTCCCTGTCAGGAGAACTCCGTGACGACCGGCCCGCGACAAGCACCTGGGGATGGGGCAACCCCGAATGACGACGGATGAGACCATGCTAAAGAACGGAGCGCGAAAGCGGAAGCCTTCCGGCAAGCGACGCCCCGCGACCCAAGTCGGAGTTGATGGGCGGGTGTTATTCCAGGCCGAGGCGCTGAAGCGACTCGCGCCATCGTTCGGGCCAGGGACCGGGATGGAGCACGCGGGCCCGCGAATAGGCTTGCCGGGCCCGATCCATGTTGATTCGGGTCAGGCATTCGATGGACCCTGCGGTCGCCTCGTACCAGGCGTCGGTCTCAGGCTTCGAGCCGGCGGCCAAGGTCCGCCACGCGGCAAGGGACTGGTCGAAGCGGCCCGCCTCGAAGCGCGTGTGCGCGGCCGTTCGCAAGGTCTTCGCGTCATTCGGGAACGCGGCGAGCAGGTCTTCCGCCCGACGATTCGCCTCTTCCGAATGTCCGGCGGCCCGTGCCAGCTCGATCAGACGGGAAAGGGCCGCGACGGAGTCGACATTGGCACGAAGGCGTTCCGCGGAGGTGCCCAGGAGGTTCACGAGGGAGCGGTAGGCCGCGATCGCGGAGTCGCGAGTTAACGGGTCTTCGGGGGTGCGCGCGAGGGCCTCGTCGGCCATTTTGGCCAGGGCGATGCGTCCTTCCGTTTCGTGGGCCCCTCCCCTGCCCTTCTCCACGAGCTTATGTGCGATGGTGCGGGCCAGGTCTTCGTCTTTGGCCAATCGGGCCCGCCGCAACTCCAGCGAAGTCCGCATCAGGGCGAATTCCGAGTCGGCCTCGATCGGTCCCGCCTTCAGGAACAAGCCCGCCGAATCCAGGTCGGGCGGGTTGGCGGAGAGGCACAGCTCGGCCGCCATCAATCGCGTCTCCTCGTCGGGGGTCTCGGCTTCCAGGAGTTGGTTCAACTGCGGTTTGAGTTCGGCCATGAGCGCCGTGCGCGTCGCCGGGTCGGCCCGTTTCCAGCGGTTGAAGAGTGTTCGACAGCTTTCGAGCGTCGGCACGTTCGCCGGGGTTGGCTCAGGTGTCCCTTTTTCGGCCAGCCGTTCGAGCAGCCCGTTCACGAGTCGAACGCTTGGGTGCTGAGGATGACGTTCGCGGAAGGCGACGAGTTCAGCTCGCGCGGCGGCCTTGTCCTCCGGTCCCTTGGCCATGTGGGTCGCGGCCAGGGCGGCCATCCATTCGGCGTCGGGCGCGTCGGCGAGGTCGAGCTTCGCCAGGTTCGCGGCGGCCTCGCGAAGGTCGGGAAGGGCCTCCTCCACGCGATCGAGGCGGAAGAGCACACAGCCGATCGCGTAGTGGCAAACGGCCGAGAGCGACGCTTCCTTGGGGGCCTCGGGCTGTTTCAAGGCGCCTTGAAACGCGCTGAGGGCCGCTTCGTAGTCGTCGGCCTCACGCGACTCCTCGGCCTTTTCGAGGAGGGCCTGACCTTGGACCCAATCGCCGAGCATCCCGCCTACTTTCCGACCGTCGACCGGGTAAGCGCTCAGGAGCCCCCGCGCCAGGTCGAATTGGTTCATGCGGGCCAGGCCGCGCACGCCGAGTTCGCCGAGCGCTGGTTGAGGGTCCTCGTGGTCGGTGCTTCGGCGGAGTAAGGTCTTGCAGAGGGCCGCGCGCGCCGGTGTCGGTCCCAGCGATTGCTTCGACAAGGCGGCCCAGGCGACCTCGCGCGCCGGGCCCAGAAGGCCCTCGTGGAGGAGGGCCCAAACTTCCCAGAAATCGAGCCAATCACGCACGCCGGAGTGGGTCTTGCCGCGTCGGAGCAATGAGAACCCGCCGCGCCCCTCGGCCGTGTGACCGCACGCCAGTTCCGCCAGGGCCAAACCCAAAACCACGCGCGCTTGCGATGGGTTTTCCAGGTTGATGTCTTCCAACTCGGGCATCGTCTCCTCGTCGCCGAGGGCGAGTAGCTTACGGAAGCTGAGGCGAGCGTCCTGGGCGCCCGCGTCTCTCGTCGGCGTCATCGGGCCCATCAGGTTCGCGTAATAGCCGGCCCACCCCGCGTGATAGGCCGCCCTACCGGCAAGCTCCGAGTCTTGCCGCACGGAGCGTTCCAACGCGGTCCGGTCTCGGCTTCCGCCCAAGCGGTCCAAGGCATCGTTCCCGCGGGCCACCGCGGCGAGGAGACGATTGCGAATGGGGCCCATTTCCTCGAAAACGCGCAGCATCAGGACCCGGGCCTCGACACGCGCGTCCTCGTCCTCCGGATTGTCGACCCAGCGGAGGACGCGCGCCTCGCCGCGCAGGAAGTCCCCTTCCAAACGAAGCACGCTCAACGAGGTCGTCAAGGCGGCGGGGTGGCTCTTGAGCAGGGCGTCGAGCTTGGCGACGAGCGCGTCGCGCTCCGTGCCGTCGGCGTCGAGGAGGCGTCGGCCCAGGGCGTCGCCCAGCCGCGCCGCGACGGCGTTCGCCTCGGGACCGGCGTCGAGTTTCTTCAGCTCTCGCTCCAGGAGCCACGATTCCAGACCGGCGGCGCCGACCTTGCGGAGATAGGTCTCAACGCGCTCCAACTCGTTGCCGCGCGGTTTGGCCGGCATTTGGGCGGAGATCGCGCCCGGGACCGTGACCAGAAGGAGAAGGGCGCGGAGCATGGCGTAATCAATCGCGCGGGCCGTCGGTGAGCAAGGCGACCGCGGCGAAACCGGCTCGTTCGCAGGTACGGAGGGCCTTGGCCGCGTCCTCGTATCGGGCGTCATCGTGGAGCCTCACGGAAGCGCTCTCGCCCGGTTGGGCGAGCTTGCGAAGGACCGGAAGGAGCGCGTCGGTCGTGGGGAACGACCGGCCCGCGAGACGAAAAGGGCCTTCAGGGCCGCTTGGGCCCACGTCCACCACGATCGGTTCCAAGTCATCGAGCACGACGCCGGCCGCCTCGTCCGCTCGTTCCACACGCTCCTCCGACCGGACGATCGAGAAGAAGAAGAGGGTGACCGCGACGATCGCCGTCAGGCCCGCCAGGGGCGAAGTCACGGGATTGGACCGGCGGCGATGACGCGACGTGAGGTTCATCACCGGGCCTCCATCAACCGGACTCGAGTCGTCCCCGATCGACGCAAGCGTTCGAGCGCCGCGCGGACGACCGCGCCTCGGCACTGCGGGCCCACGCGGACCGCGAGGACCGCGTCTTCTTCGAGACCTTTCAAAAACGCGTCAAGGTCTTCGGGACGGAGTTCCGAGCCGTTCCTGACGAATTCCCCCTCGAGTGTGAGGTCCAGTCCGGGCGTCGTTCGCGGGGAGATGCTGCGGTCCGGGGTGTTTGGCCGGTTGGACACGGCCCCCGCGGTGAGACGAAGGCCCGCCAGGACGACGAACGCGGCCAGCATTGGGAGAATCGGGCCAAAACTGGAAACCGCTCGTGCGCGGCGGAAATTCATGTGGTCCGCCCCACGGGTTCGAGGATGAGTTCCGCCCGTCGGGCCGCTTCGTCGGCGAGACCGTCGAGCCGTTGTCGTAACCAGGCCACCGCGATCCCGGCGACCAGGCCGATGAGAATCCCCCACATCGCGGGCCCGAGCGAGGAGGCGACCACGGCCGCGAGGTCGGCCGCGCGGGCCGCGTCTCCACGTTCGACCAGCGCCGCGCAGCCGTGCGTGAGACCTTGGACGGTGCCGAGAAGGCCAAGCAAGGGGGCCACCGCGCTTAGCGCGGCCAGCCAATCGGTTCGCCGGTCGAGTCGCGGACATCGGATGCACCGCCGTCGTGCCCCACCTCTTCGGGGTGCCGGGGCGACCGATCGGAGCGAACACGCTCGTCGCAGGCTGGTACGTGAACGAGGCCTTCCTCCCCGCGTGCATCAGCCGCGAGTTCACCCTCCTGGCCACCGGCCGCACCTCCCCCGTCGCCGGCTGGCTGCGGTCACTCGCCCGCACCCTCCACCAGGAGTGTGGGGGCCCGGGCGTCGGCGCCGTCGGCATGTGCCTCACCGGCGGCTTCGCCCTCGGCATGATGGTCGACCCCTCGGTCACGGCACCGGTCCTGGCGCAGCCGTCCCTCCCTGCCTGCCTGGGACGCCGACGCGCCGAGGACCTGGGCCTGAGCCCCGAGGACCTGGCGGTGGTCAAGCGGCGGGCCGCCGAGGGGCAGGAGGTGCTGGGGCTCCGCTTCACCGAGGACCCCGCGGTCGGGAAGTACCGCTTCGACACCCTCCGCCGCGAGCTCGGTGACGCCTTCGTCGCCGTGGAGTTCCCGGGCAAGCAGCACTCCACCCTGACCGAGCACCGACAGCAGGAGGGCGTCGACCGGGTGCTCGCGTTCTTCCGGGAGAAGCTCCAGGTGAGCTGAGTCACCCAGTCACCCCGGTCACACCCGGGCCGGAACGGGCATTCGTTCAGGTAGTCCTCAGATCCGGAACCTACGGTGCTGCGCGTGACCCACCCTGATCCCGCGGTGGCCAGGATCGAGACGGCCTTCGCGGTCGCCCGACGCTGGGCCGTGCGGTTGCTCCTCGCCCTCGCCGTCGTGGCGGTGCTCGCCCTGCTCGTCAACACCGCCGTCACCGTGGAGACGAACCGGCTCTGGTTCGGAGCCCTGCACCACAGCGGCGTCTATGACACGATCCTCGGCAGCCAGATCCTGCTGTTGGTGGGGTTCGGTCTCGTGGCGGGTGGCGCCTCGGCCGGGGCCCTGGCCGCCGTACGACGTGGCGCGCCGCGCGCCCGCTTCGACCTGGAGACGCAGCGGCG
>CALLYK010000009.1 GCA_937858365.1 uncultured Isosphaeraceae bacterium
TTCTTGGCCATGGGGGTTCTCTGACAGGATGAACAGGAAGGACAGGATGACAAATGAGAAAAAAATTATTCAATCCTGCAAGTCCTGATCATCCTGTCTCATTCCGTTTCTGTTGATACGTCCGATGTTTGCGTTTGAACTCCAATCGCTGTGCTCCGAAGTTGATGAGTAGCCCGATCTCGATGCCGGTCGCGGTCAGGTAGTTGACGGTCTGCACTTCATGGGCCGCGTTGAGTGCCTGGACGGCTTTGTTCTCAATCAAGATCTTCGAATCGATCAACATGTCCGCCTGGAATTCCCCAACGACCACGCCCTCGTAGTGTACTCGGATTGGTTTCTCGATTTCGACCAATAGGTCCGCCTTCCGCAGCTCGATCGCCAGTGCGTTCTGATAGACCGACTCGAGAAACCCCGGGCCTAACGTGCGATGCACTTTCATCGCGCAGCCGATGATCTTCTCCGTCAAGTCCGAGTGGTCCATGATTGGTCCCTGTTCGTCGAGGTGGTCCGGTCGAGTGTATCCATCCCTCACTTGTCCAATCGATAGACGACGCGTGCTGCGCCGGTTGGTGGGTTGGGGGGCCGGCCTTGCTCAAGGCGCCACGGCCTCGACCTTCGCCTGGAAGTCGGCCTGGAACTGAAGCGTTTCAACCGTGGTGGCACAAATCGGTCCTGGTATTAAGAAACAGCCTCCCCTCCTTCGAGTGGTATGGTCCCCTGACGCAGTTTCAGGTTCCGTTCCCGATAGCCTGACCCGCGCAGGAAGAAGGGGGCGGCGGACAGGTCGATGACACGGGCGATGCCCAGCTCGCGCCCGACCGCCTCGAGTCCCGAGATCCAGAGCCGCGCGGCCTCGTTGTTCTTCTTGGCCTCGGTCTTCTCCTCGGCCCCCAGGTCTTCCTCTTCCTCGCGTTGGTCCGCCTGTTTCTCGCGGTAGCAGTGGTGGGCCTCATCGTTCAGGACAAGGACGTTCTTCAGACCCATCAGTTCGGGCATGACACGCTGGACCATCTGACCTTCGCTCTCCCGGGTGTCGAGCGCGGGACCTCGGCCCTGAAGCAAGGCCCGCCCGCCGGCGGAGGGTTCGCTTCGCTCGCGGAGCTTGAAGGCGTGGTAATTGGTGATGACGATCTTGGCCCGATTCAGGTCATCGAGCATGTCGCCGGGCACGGTTGATGATCGATATGGGGTCGTACTGGACTTTCTCGGTTGAGAGTCCTTTTCCCTCGTCGAAGATGATCCGCTTGGTCTTGTCGCCCGTCGTCTGCTTTTGGGGATTGGGGATTGCCGTGATGAACTCGGCCCGGCGGCGGCCCTCGATGATCCGCTGCGTGGGCTGCCCTTGCTTGTCGAGCTCCCAGTGGCGCCGGGGGCACTCATACGGGGAGTTGAGGATCGGCCGCTCGAAAAAGGGGTTGCTCATAGGATGGGGGCCCACTCTGACAGGCCAAAATGTTGGGAGAAGGGTCTCGGTTTCGATTGGGGCGTCATCAACCTCGTCGAGCGTCGTCGCTTCGGAGGCGCGGGCTTGTGCCGAGGAGGGCTTCATCTCGAATGCGTTTATCGTGATAAGATTACTACACGAAAATATGGTGATGACCGATCACATTCAGGCGACGGGCGATCGGCAGGCGGACGACCCATGACCGAAATCTAACGAATCCGTACAGGTGGATCAAGGGCGGGACTTGCCTGGTCGAGTTGGTGCGCGTGGAGGCGAAGCGCGTTCCGCGAGGCACGCTCCGAGCTGGTCCCGGCGGGGACACCTCCTCCCGGTTCGGCAACGCGGTCCGCTCGAGAGGTCGAAATGCGGATGGCAGGCCACTCCGAGTGTTCCTTAAGGCCGCCAAGCTCGGATGACGACATTCGCGTCGCGGGCCATGTTCAGAAGACCGGCCCTTGTGTAGGATGAAAAGTGACGTGTTGGGACCCGCTTGACCTCATCTCGGACCTCGGTCGGCCATGCCGCTGCAACTCAATCGACGTCGGTTCTTGGGCTGTTCGGCAGCCGCTGGGATCGCCTTGGTCCATGGTCAGCCCGTGGATGGCGGGGTCGGCGGCGGTAGCGTTCGCTTCGGACTCATCGGCCTGGGCAATCGCGGCACGACGCTCCTGCGCACGGCCCTCGAATCGCCCGGCGTCGAGGTCGTCGCCGTCGCCGACACCGAGCCGAAACACGTCCTTCGTGCTCAAGGGATCGTCCAAAAGGCCACCGGCAAGGGGCCCGACGCGGTCGAGGATTGGTCGCGCCTTCTGGAACGCTCGGACATCGACGCCGTGGGCGTCGCCCTGCCTTGCGACCTCCACGCCGCCGCCTATGTCGATGTCCTCAAGGCGGGCAAACACCTTTACGCCGAGAAGCCCCTCGCACCTTCGATCGACGAGTGCGACACGATCATCGCGCAGGCCGCGAAGGCCCCCGAACTCGTCGTTCATGTCGGCTTCCAACGTCGTTCGAGCCGGCGGTGTCGCGAGGCCGTAGAGGTGATTCGCCAGGGTGAACTCGGGACGCTCCTGGACGGTCGGGCCTCGTGGGTCAGCAGCAATGGACCCGTGAGCGGCCACAAGGGCTGGCTCGGTCAGCGCCGACGTTCGGGCGACTGGATGGTCGAGCAAGCCTGCCACATTTGGGACCTCTTCCACTGGGTGAAAGGGGCGTCGCCCATCCGGGCCACCGGGTACGGTCGAAGGGACATCTTCGCGGCCACCCACCCCCAACGGGACGTGACCGATCATTATACGGTCACATTGGAATGGGCCGATGGGTTCCACCTCGCGTTCGTCCATAGCTGGGTCGACCCGGCCGACGACGCCTTCACCGGCTGTTGGCAGCGCGTGGTCGGCACGAAGGGGGGCCTCGATTTCGCCGCGGGGGTCGCCACGTTCCGCGAGCGCGGCCAGGCGCGTCGGACGTTGGGCAACAGCCAGGGACCCGACGCCGCGACCGGTTTGCCCGACTTCTTCGAGGCCGTCCGCGCGGGCACGCCCACCGGGCCCCCACTCACACTCCTCGAAGCACGCGATGCGACCCGGACCGGACTCCTCGTGCGCCGGGCCGTTGATGAACGACGCACGGTGGAACTGGCGGAAATCGTGGCCGGCGGTCGCGTCTGAAGGCCCTTCCCTCCCAGGGGTATGGCCTGGTGTTAGGCCGTCGGTGCTTCCTCCTCATCGGTCCAGGCGGCCACGTCGATCGCCTGACCGGTCGCGACTTCGTGGAAGGTCGCGCTCAAGCCGGCCACGTCGAGGACCGCGAACGTACGCGAAGTGGTCGCCCGACCGGTCACGGAGAGGACCGATCCGGGATTGAGCACCAATCCCGAAGCGTCGCGATACCACATAGGCGTGTGCGTGTGACCGACCACGAGGACTTGGCAACGCAACGTGAGCAGGTCGGCGCGGAGCCTGGCGGGTGTGTACGCGGGCCGGGAGACGAACTCCATGTCGCTCCGCGGCGAGCCGTGGACGACCACGACGACCCGGCCTTCCACCTCAAGGGTCAGGTCGCTGGGAAGGTCGTGGAGGAACTCCAGCGTTTCCAGGTTCGGTGTGCCGCCGCCGAAGTCGTCCGCCACCCCGTGACCGCGCTGGAGGGCCCAGCGGTCGTGATTGCCCCGGACCGACGGGACCTCGTGTTCCATCAGGAACGCGACCACCCGATCGGGGAACGGACCGTATCCCACCAGGTCCCCCGCGCAGACGACCTGAGAAACACCCATCGCCTTCAGGTGGGACCAGGCAAGCTCCAAGGCGTCGATGTCGCCGTGAATGTCCGACACCAAACCGATTCGTGTACTCATGTCGTTTCTTGTTCCGTTTCTTTTTCACAAGAGGGGCTTGCGTTGCGTTGAGGCCACTTTCCGCCCTCGCTATCATCGCGGTGCTTCATTCCATTCTCGCATTTCCCGTTTACAGGAGGGACCTCATGGTCCGAAGACTTGCAGGCATCACCGCGGCTGGGGCGGTCTTGTTGATCGTGGCCCTGGCCTTGACCCAGACCGCTCACGCGGACCCCCAGATTTTCCTCGCCACGCTGGACGGCGTCAGCGAGTCGCCGCCCAACGCCTCGCCCGGGACGGGCATCACACGAGTCACAATCGACATCATGGCCCACACCATGCGGGTCGAAGCGACCTTCTCGGGACTGACCGGGACCACGACGGCCTCGCACATCCACGCGGCAACCGCGACCCCCTTCACGGGGACGGCGGGGGTCGCCACGCAAACGCCCACGTTTTCGGGATTCCCGTTGGGCGTCACGAGCGGCAGTTATGATTCCACGTTCGACATGACCGCTCTGGCTTCCTACAACGCCGCCTTCGTGACCGCCAATGGCGGGACCGCGGCATCCGCTGAGGCCGCCCTCTTCTCGGCGATCATCGCGGGACGGGCTTATCTCAACATTCACTCCACCACCTTTCCCGGCGGGGAAATCCGCGGCTTCCTTCGCGCCGTGCCCGAGCCTTCCAGTGTCGTCTTGATGGGCCTGGGGGCCCTGGGGATCGTTGGTCACTGCCTGCGCCGGTCGCGACGGGCGAGCGCCTGAGCCGAGCGGTCTACCCGCGAAACCACACGACGCGACCTGTGGACGAATCGTCCCGGGTCGCGTTTCTCATTCCGGCGTACTCGTTCGTTTCTTCGATCACAAGGAAGACCCCGATGCATCGACCCAAAGCGTATTGGTTGATCGCGGTGATGGCGGTCGTTGGGCTGGCCGGGTTGGCCTTGGCCCAAGGCCCCGGCCGTGGTCCGGCGCAAAAGAAGGCGGCCCCGCCGGGTCGCGAAAGGCCTGCCCCCGAAGACGACCTCCCTCCGCCGCCGCCCCCGCGCGGCCCTCACCCGCTGATGGTGGCCCTGGACCTGGACGCCGACGGAGAGCTCTCCGCCGAGGAGATCAAGAAGGCCGCCACCAGCCTGATGACCTTGGACACCAACAAGGACGGCAAGCTCGACCAAGATGAACTCCGACCGCCGCGACCACCCGGCGGAAACGGTGGACCAGGCGGGCCAGGAGGCCCCGGAGGACCACCGCGCGGTCCGACGCCCGCGGAGTTCGTCCAGTCGTTCTTCGCCTACGACACCAACGGCGACGGCAAACTGACGAAGGAAGAACTGCCCGAGCGGATGAGGCGCATCCTTGAACAGGCCGACGCCAACAAAGACGGCAAAGTGGACCGGGCCGAACTGGAGAAGTTCGCTCGCGAGGACCCGGCGCGACGACCGGGAGGACCCCCTCCTCCCGAGGGCGGTCCTCCTCGCGGCGGCCCGCCGGGTCGTCCCGGTGGCCCCCCACCGGAGGACCGACCTTCGTGAACACGTTCACCGTCACCGCATTCCTCGGCTTCGTCGCGCTGTTCCAGGGCGGCGGGCACGCACCGGCACCGGTCCTGCCCGCGACCCCGTACAACTACGCGGCCCCTGACCTTCCAGCCCACTTCCTAACGCGGCTCGTCCGGGGCCTCGACAACACGCCGGCCGACAACCCCATCACCGACCACGGCGCGACCTTGGGACGAGTGCTCTTCTACGACAAGAAGCTCTCCGTCGATGGCACGATCGCGTGCGCCTCGTGCCACAAGCAAGAAAACGCCTTCACCGACCCGAATCGGTTCAGCACGGGCGTCTTGGGACGGAAGGGGGACCGCAATTCGATGGCGCTGGTCAATCTGCGGTACTACCGCAACGGCCGGGCCTTCTGGGACGAACGGGCCAAGACCCTGGAAGAGCAGGCCCTCGGGCCGATCGAAAACCCGGTCGAGATGGGGCACGAACTGGGGAAGGCGTTGGAGGCGTTGAAGGCCCAGGACCATTACGGGCCCCTCTTCGCGCGGGCCTTCGGCGACCCCGAGATCAACGCCGACCGCCTGGCCAAGGCGCTGGCGCAGTTCGTCCGGTCCCTCGTCTCCTATCAGTCTCGTTACGACGAGGGCATCGCCCAATCACGATCGATTTTCGAGGACTTCCCCAACTTCACGGCTGAGGAGAACCGAGGCAAGACGATCTTCCTCGGCGAGCACGATCGGGCCTCGCGCGGCAACTGCGCCACGTGCCACCTGCGCGATTTCGCCTTCTTCGAGCGACGTGACCAGGCCAAGCAAACGGCGATCTTCTTCATCGACCAGGCCCGCAACAACGGTCTCGAAGCCAAGCTCGTGAGCGACGACAACGGCATCGGCGACCACTCGCTCAACGCGGGCGACTACGGGCGCTTCAAGTCGTCTTCCTTGCGGAACGTCGAAGTGACGGGCCCGTACATGCACGACGGGCGCTTTCAGACGTTGGAAGAGGTCGTGACCTTTTACAACGAGTCGGTCCAACCTCACCCCAACCTCGATCCTCAACTCTTCGGCGGGCCCGGAAGGGGTCGCGTTCGGCTGATGGGTTTGGACGAGGCCGACAAGAAGGCCCTCGTGGCCTTCCTGAAGACACTCACCGACCGCAAGTTCCTCACCGACCCCAAGTTCTCCGACCCGTTTCCATCCGAAAGGGGGGCCTCCACCGACGTTCGGCGGATCGGCGCGGCACCTTGAGGGGCACGATTCCTTGCTGGTCGCCGCGTGCCTTTTAAGAATAAGCCAGGGAGGTCTCTGACGATGAGCACCATGAACTCCGCCGCAACCGCTCGTTCGACCGTGGACGCCCTGGCCGCCACGAATGGGAAGGCGGAGTTGGTTCGCGGGAGGATCGTCGCCCTGAAGCCCACCGGGCTTCGTCCGAACCTTGTCGCCGGCCGGATTTACCGGGGCCTCGCCGACCACGTGGACACGACGGGTCGCGGCCTGGCGTTTACGGACAACATGGGATTCGTCGTCCCTGAATTGACCTCCGGTCGCGAGTCCTTCTCGCCGGACGTTGCTTATTACGATGGCGAGTATTCGGTTGAAGACATGCGGTTCATTCAAGGGGCCCCGACATTCGCGGTGGAAGTGCGCAGTGAACATGACCAAGGCCTCGGCGCGGAACGGGCCTTGGCGGCGGAACGGGCCGACTACTTCGAGGCCGGGACCCTCGTTGTTTGGGACGTCGACCCGGTGGACTTGAGCATTCGCGCCTACCAAGCCGACGACCCCGAGTCACCTCGGACATTTCGAAGCGGTGACATCGCCGACGCCGAGCCGGCCGTGTCGGGTTGGCGGATTTCGGTCGACCGGATCGCGCCTTGAGGGGCCTTCACTTCAGGACGATTGGTGCCCGTGGCCTCGTCCTCCTCAGTCTCACGACGCCCCCAATTCCTTCGCCCGCCGTGTGGCCGCGTCGACCGCGTCGAGGAAGGCCCCGCGTGTCGCTCTCTCTTCAAGCACGCGCAAGCCCGCGATCGTGGTGCCGGCGGGGCTGGCCACTTGGTCCTTCAAGACGCCCGGGTGAAGGCCCGTTTCCAGGACCATGCGCGCCGCCCCAAGGACCGTTTGAGCGGCGAGGGCCGTCGCCGTCTCGCGCGGCAGGCCCACGCGGACGCCGCCGTCGCTGAGGGCCTCGATCATCAGGAAGACGAACGCCGGACCGCTGCCGGCCAGTCCCGTGACGGCGTCCAAAAGCGACTCGGGGACCGCGTGGGCCCGACCGACCGCGTTGAGAAAGGCCCGGACGGTCGCCTCGTCGTCGGCCGTCGCGTTGGGTCCCAGACAGTATCCCGCCGCAGCTTCACCCACCAGGGCGGCCGTGTTGGGCATCACGCGGACGAGCCGGCAGTCGGGACCAAGGCCGTCGGCCAAGGTCGCCAGCGTTGTCCCCGCAGCGACCGAGATCACCAAGGTGCGGGCCGAGAGGTCCGGTTGGACCTCTTCGAAGACGGCCCGCATTTGTTGGGGCTTCACCGCCAGGACGAGCACGTCGGCGGTCCGCGCGACCTCTCGGTTGTCGTCGCTCACGTGGATTCCCGCGCTGGTTGCGATCGCCACGCGGGCCGGTTCGTGAGGGTCGCTCGCGGTGATCGTGGCGGGCGATGCCAGACCGGCCCGAATGAGCCCCTGAATCAAGGCGCCGGCCATCTTCCCGGCACCGATGAACCCCCAGCGCGCAGGGGCCGGCTTGGTTTCTCGCGGACGTTTCATCGTCACCTCAAGGCCGTGGTTCCGACGTGCGGCCCCAGCATAGCGCCGTCGGCGCGACGCGACAAGGTGGGTCGCCGGTCTAGCCGCGCCTGGCCCGCGCGTGGCATGATGGTTTTCTTCGCGAGCGAGGCCGATCGGTCTGGCCGCCCGTTGACATGGGAGCGATACGACGATGAACAGGTGGGTGACGGTCGGCCTCGCGGTCGTCCTCGGCGCCTCGGCGAGTGGGGCCCTCCAGGCGCAGGCGGTCCCGAAGGTGAAGGTCCAGGTGGGCACGCAGCCACAGGTCAAGGGCGCGCCCAAAGCGGTGGCGGTCCCCAAGGCGGCGGAGGCCCCCAAGGCGGCCCAGCCCGACACGCTTGAAGCCATCAACGCCGAGTTCGAGAAGGCCCTCAAGGCCATCGAATCAACCCGTCTTCAGCGCCTTGATCAACTCGCCCAGCGTCAGCCGCCGGAACAGGCAGCCGCGACTCAGGAGTTTCTCTTGAGGACGGCCATCCAGTCGGGCCTCTTCGTGGAGGCCGAGCCGATCGCCCAACGCCTCCTCACCCAAAAGGGCCTCTCAGCCACGAACGGCTGGCTCGCCGTCTTCGTCGACATGATGGCCAAGGCCAAACGTGGGGCCTACGAAGATTCGCTGAACACGCTGGTCGCGATGGTCCACCACAACGAAGAAGTGAAGGCCGCCAACCCTGAACAGCGTCTCAACGCGCTCATTCCCGAGACCCAGCGCATCTCGTTGATCGACGCCTATTACCAAGTGCTCGTCCAGGCCGACCAGTTCGCCACGGCCCGCAAGGCGATGGCCCTGCTCAAGGAGAAGACCGAGTCGACCATCATTCGACAGATGGTCACCTCTCGCTTGCACCAACTCGACCTCGTGGGCAAGGCCGCGCCACCGATCGTCGGCACCTGCATCGATGGCAAGGCCGTAGACCTCGCCAACCTCAAGGGAGATGTTGTCGTGGTGGCCTTCTGGGCGACCTGGTCACTCCCGAGCGCTGAGGAAGTCGAGTTCTTCGAGGAGGTTTACCACAAGAACAAGGCCCGCGGCCTCAAGGTGATCGCGGTCAACGTGGACGCGATGCAAGAGGGGGGCGTGGACGTGGCCACGGTCTTGCCGGCGGTCCGGCGATTCACATTGGCGAAGAACGTGGATTGGCCCGTGCTCATGAATCAGGCCGGAGAGGCGAACTACGCCGCCGCCTACGGTGTGAGCGAGGTCCCGGCAAGCGTGGTGATCGACCGCCAGGGTAAGGTCGCCCATCTGGACTTGCACCGGGCCAACCTCGAAAAGAAAGTGCTCGAAGAACTCGCCCGTTGAGGTCGTTTCGAGGGTCCCGACGTTCTCGGACTCGCGGTCTTGGATGGTCGCGGGTCCGACTTCGCTTTTGGCCCCAAGGATTGGTCGCAGCATGCCCAGACCCCGTCGCGAAACCATCTGCGCGCGACCTCCAGACCTTCGTCATGCGCCATTGGACACGCCGCCGCTGGCCCCGCCAATCGTGCTCACTTCGGTCTTTCAAGTGGCCGGCTTGGACCAGATCGACGCGATCCAAGAAGGTCGAGCGACGGGCCACTTCTACGCGCGCGACGGCCACCCCAATCGCGCGATGCTCGAAGGCAAAGTTGCCGCGCTGGAAGGGGCGGAGGCCGCCCTCGCGTGCGCATCGGGCATGGGGGCGGAGTCCGCCTTGGTGCTCGCCCTGCTGCGATCGGGCGACCATGTCGCCCTTTCCGATGGCCTCTACGGCCGGACGGTCACCCTGGTCGCGCAGGAATTGGCCCGCTTCGGCGTGCGTTCGAGCGTTTTTGAGGGCACGCGCCCCGAAGACCTGCGCGAGCACATCGAATCGACCACGCGTCTTGTCCTGGTCGAGACGATCTCGAACCCGCTCACGCGCCTTGCCGACTTGGACGCGCTGGCCGCGATCGCTCATGAGCACGGGGCCGCACTCGCGGTTGACAACACGTTCGCCCCACTACTCTGCCGGCCCATCGACCACGGCGCCGACTTAGTCGTCCACTCGGCGACGAAGCTGATCGGCGGACATAGCGACGTGACCCTGGGACTGCTTTGCGGCCGTCGCGCCTTCATCGAGCGCGCGGCGCACGTCGCGTCCACCTTCGGCATGACGAGCAATCCGTTCGAATGCTGGCTGACGATGCGCGGCCTGACCACGCTGGCGCTCCGGTCGGAGCGGGCCAACGCCAACGCGCTCGAACTGGCCAGGCGCCTTGGCGAGCACCCAAATGTCCTGGCGACGCACTACCCGGGATTGCCCGGACATCCCGACCACGCCCTGGCGAAAAGGCTCCTGACGAACGGTGGCGGGACCATTGTGACGATCGACCTGGGCGGTCGCGACGAGGCTGACCGCTTCATCCGAGGGCTCAAGCACGTCCCATTCGCCCCGAGTCTGGGCGACGTCTCGACTTCGCTCAGTCACCCCGCGACCACCAGCCACCGCGCGCAAACGCCCGAACAATGGGCCCGTCAAGGGATCACGCCGGGCCTCGTGCGGCTGTCCATCGGCATTGAAGACGTGGAAGACCTCTGGCAAGATATGGATATGGCGTTGAGACTTGGAGACCTTGAATCAAGGGCCTGAGGTCCGTCCTCGGGATCGTCGGTTCATGGGGAGTTCGCGACGGCGCGGGACGATCAAGTCGAAGGAGGCACTCATGCCGATCCACGACTGGACTCGGGTCCCAGCCGGCACGTTTCACTTCTTCCATCAACGGTGGATACAGGACCTTGCCGCCTCGCTGAATGGCGGTGTTCTTCCTCCTGGTTACTTCGCGATGAGTGAGGTCGAAGCAAAAGGCCCCATTCCCGATGTCCTGGCATTGAAGGTCCAACCCGCGGTCCCCGTGGAAGAGTCTGTGAGCGTTGCCGTCTTGGACGTGCCGCCTCGCACGCGCGTTGTGGCTCGAGGCGATGATCAGGCCCGATATGCGCGACGTTCTGATCGGATCTCCGTTTTCCTTTCGCAAGGCGAGCTCGTCGCCGTGATCGAGATCGTCTCTCCGGGGAACAAAAGCAGCGGCGATGGACTGCCTTCTTTCGTGCGCAACGTGGCGAAGCTCCTGCGTGGGGGCGTCCATCTGCTGGTCATCGACCTCTTCCCGCCCACTCCGCGCGATCCTTTGGGCATTCACAAGGTGATCTGGGACCAGTTTCAAGACGAGCCGTTCGACCTACCCAATGACAAGCCGCTGACGCTCGCGGCCTACTCCGCCGGGTATGAGAAGGTCGCCTATGTGGACAACGTCGGCGTGGGGGACATTCTTCCTGATATGCGTCTCTTCTTGACCCCTGATCGCTATGTGAGCTGCCCATTGGAGGCAACCTATCAGATGAGTTGGGGCGTCTTCCCGACGGCCTTGAAGGGGCCCCTTCAGGGCGGGTCATAGCCGCCCGGGTGCCACGGGTGGCAACGGGCCAAACGGCAGACCCCCTTCCAGCCGCCTCGAAGCAAGCCATACTTCCGCAAGGCGCCCACCATGTAGCGGCTACAACTCGGCTCGAATCGGCAGACATTGCCAAGCAGCGGACTCAGGGTGTGCTGATAAACCCAAATCAACGCCACAAGCACAGCCACCAAGGCCCTCGAAACGACGTTCATCCGCGGGGCGCCAGGCGTCGGGCCGCATCACGCGCCAGACGCACAAGCGAGCCTTGCACGGCCGAGAACGTCGGGGCCGGTTCGCGAGGTACGACGACCAGGTCCACCCCTTTGGGCAGCTTCTCCTTGTTCAGGCGGAAGGCCTCGCGGACAAGCCTCTTGAAGCGGTTTCGCGCCGTCGCGCGAGCGATCTTGCGTCGGCCCACCGAAAGCCCCAAACGCGCGCGGCCCAAGCCGTTCTCCACCGCGAAGACGACCAGGACGCCGTCCGAGGCCGTCTTGCGACGCTCAAACGCCCTCTGAAACTCGAGGTCCTTCGTCAACCGCTCATGCCGGCCGAACGTCGCCCGCTCCTTTGGGACGGCCTCGCTCATGGAGCTTCTCACGTTCCGATGAAATCTATCAATCCCATTGAGTTATCAGGAATGCTCGCCAATAAGACCTGAAGGACATTACCAAAGTCCCTTGCGAGGCGTGTATGGGGCCTTGGCCATGAACTCTTCGATGAGGCGCCGGCCTTCCAAGTCCACGTCTTTGGGGACGACCACCTTGAGGATGACGAAGAGGTCGCCGGCCGGTTGTTCGCCGCGTCCTCGGACCCCCTGCCCTTTGAGACGCAACTTCTGGCCGCTGGAGGCGCCCGGAGGGACCGTCACCGTCTTCAGGCCCTCGAGCGTGGGCACGTCGACCTTGGCCCCCAGCACGGCCTCGCCGATCGTGAGGGGCACCTCGATGAGAAGGTCGTGGTCCTCGCGCTTGAAGTATGGGTGCGGCTGGACGTCGACGGTCACAAGGAGGTCGCCGGGGGGTTCGTCGTTCGTCGCGGGCATCCCTCGCCCCTTGAGGCGTATGCGGGCCCCTGGCTTGATTCCTGGCGGGACCTTCACCACGAGTCCTTCGTGAAAGCCGTCTCGGTTGAGGTCCAAGTGGGTCTCGCCTCCCTTCACGGCCGTAAGGAAGGGGATCGACACCTGGGCCTCCAGGTCGTGGCCACGCGTCGGCTTGGCCTTGCGACCGGCGCGACCGCCGCGCATCTGGCCATCTGCAGTGATCACGGCCACCGCGCCGGCGTCGATAATGCGCTCTTGCACGCTCTTCGACGAGAAGCCGCCGAACACGACCGAATGCGTCGCACCGATACGTGCGCAGGCTTGCATCGCCACGACGGCTTCGATCGACATCGGCATGTAGACGATGACGCGATCGCCTTTCGCGATGCCTTGCGCCTTCAACGCATTCGCGAATTGGCAAACACGCGCATGCAACTGCTTGTACGTAATATTGGTGATCTTGCCATCGTCGGCTTCGAAAACGATCGCGGTCTTGTTCGGGATCGTCGCCAGATGGCGGTCGAGGCAGTTGTACGACGCGTTCAGCTCGCCATCCTTGAACCACTTGAAGAACGGCGCATTCGATCGATCGAGCACCTTGTCCTTGGAGAACGGCTTGTGCCACAACACATAGTCGCGCGCGAGACG
>CALLYK010000010.1 GCA_937858365.1 uncultured Isosphaeraceae bacterium
GTGCGCATCCGAGCCGACCAACCAGGCGCACCAGCGGGAATTGTCGATCGCGTTGAACAACGTGGGTCGGGTGCTGGAGAAGCGGGGGGACTACGGGGGGGCCTTGCGGGAGTTCGAGAGGTCACGCGGGATTCGCGAAAATCTGTGCGCATCCGAGCCGACCAACCAGGCGCACCAGCGGGAATTGTCGATCGCGTTGGAGAACGTGGGTCGGGTGCTGGAGAATCGGGGGGACTACGGGGGGGCCTTGCGGGAGTTCGAGAGGTCACGCGGGATTTGCGAAAATCTGTGCGCATCCGAGCCGACCAACCAGGCGCACCAGCGGGAGTTCTACTTAAGTCTTTACTGGGTGGGTCGCACCGCGAGGAAGGACGGGCAACGCGAGCGCGCCGTGCGGGAGCTCGAACGCGCCCGGGACCTGTGTCGGGGACTGGTCGATCAGGGTTGGACACGCGACGGGCTGACGAGCGACTTGGCGGAAATCGAGAGAGAACTGAGTTTGGCCCGCGGTTCGAGCGGACCACGATTGGCTTGATCACGCGCGGAGGCGAACCGGCAGGGCGAATCACGATGGGGTCGAGCCCGCGCGGGGACGGATCGTTCGTGGTCCGGCCTTGTGGTGGTCCCCATGCCGTTTGGGCCGTGGTCCACCCAATCGCGTGGCTACCACCGTTCACGGCAGGCCTCCGTCACGTGACGACCAGCCGAAAAAAAAGAAGAGCGGGGAGTGAAACGCGGCCCCACCACCGCGCCACTCCCCGCTCTTCCGAGAGGGGTCGGGACCTCGTCATGGCTCGAGGTCCCGACCCAATCCGCACATTGGACATGCTTTCCGAAAAAATCACGCCATTTGATCATAAGACCATCGCGACGGGACCGGCGTTCGCTGGAACCCCGTGAAGTTGCGGTAGCCCCAACTGTCCCCCTGGTTCAAGATGCGCTCGAAGTCGGCACGCAGAATTCGGAACGCGAACGTGGGAAGTTGGAACGGCGTGGGGCCCGTCGGCTGGTTGGGGCCCCACGACTGCAAGACCACGGCCGTTTCCACGCCGTCGGAACGAATGCAGCCGCAAGTCACCATCTGGTGGGGCCAAACCCCGGCCTGACGGCAAATGCCGCGCTCGTCGCGGGGCGTGGCGAAGCCGACCGTGGAAGCGATCGTGATCACTCCGCGATTGGCCCACCAGGCGCACGCCTCGTCCCAGGTGGTGATCCGGGCGACCTCGACCTTGTAGGGGTCGGACAGCGGGCCGTATTTCTGAAGCGTGCCGGCCGGGTCGCGAGCGAACCCGCGCAGGCGGACCGAACTCACTTCGTCGATGCCGTCCACGTCCTTGTAACCCAGGACACCGTGTTGCTGGGCCCCCTGCGCGATCGCGGCCCCGTAGCAACCCTGGTCGCCCCGAAGACCCGCGGCGGCCAGACCATACGCATAAATCCCTTCGATGCACGCTCGCTTGTCGGGACCGTCGAAGATCGGCGTCGTGTCTTTCGTGGGGGCGGCGACCTCGATGAACTGGAGCAGGTCGATGCCCCGAGCGGTGCTCTCGGCGGTGCAGTCGTTGCCCGGCTGGGCGAGGTAGGGCGGTTCCTGGTCCTTGGCCTTCCAACCCGTCACGGCCACTTCGCGGTAGGCCATGTAGAGTTTCACGTCTCCCTTCTGACCGTCGCCGATCCAGTCCGGTGCCGCGGCGGCGAGGTCCGCCGGACGACCGAATCGCTTGGGGAAACTCGCCACAAGTTCGGCCACGGCCGTCGGGTTCGCGACCCAACCAAAGCGCTGGTTCGGGTCTTCGACGGCGGTCGAATTCATGTCGTCGTTCATGGTGAGGACCTCCTCAGGCCCGTCGCGAGGTCACGATAAGCCTTGACCGCGGCGGCCCTTTGTTCCGGGGTGGTGGGCTCCTGCCCTTCCGGCAAGACCCGGTTGAAGACGGGGGTCACGTTCTTGCGCAGGGACTGAAGGCGCTGCTCGTATTGGACCTGCGCCCCTTTGGCGAGGGCGTCGCGGACCGTGGCCGTCTTCTCCAATTCGAGGGCGGCGGCCTCCCAGCCTTGCGCGGTCGCCTCGAGGATTCCTTGAGCGTAGGCCCTGGCCGCTTTCTCGATCTCCGTTTCCGGGGCCGGCGGCGCAGGCGGGGCGGGAGGACGCGGTTTCGGCGCGTTTGGCGAGATGGGACCGTCGCCCCAACTCAAGGTGAAGGCGTCGGGGCCATAAATCAGACGGGCCGCGGCGGGTGCGGTGATCTGATAGGTGCCCGGAGGCCCGGTCAGCGTGGGCCCCAGCACGGGTGTCGGGTCGGGGACGACGTTGGGGTCTTGCGCGATGGGCTGAAGACCGCTCGTCAGGATCACGATCAAACCGGTCAAGAGAATTCGCATGGAAGCAGCCGTCCAGGTTTGCATGGAGTGAACACGTCGCCAGCGCGAGCGGGGCCTGGTTCGGTTTTCCATCCCTTTCCGAACCCGAAATCCCTTCCTGGACAGGCGGTTGAACCCATTCCGGCCCGGCCGGTTTTGGGGGCCGCGAAACGCGTCCCCGCGCGGGGACGCACTCTCGAAATTCGCGAATTCTAAAAATGCGGATTCGAGCGATTTTTCGCGATGAATGGGGCTTGGGACGCGTGACATCCGAGGGGCGCCTCGTTACGATCGGGCTTCTTCCCTGGCCGCGCTCTCCTCCTTCCCCACGGTGTCGCCGCCATGTCCCGCGTGGTCGTCCTGGGTTCGAGCGGTTTTGATTTGACGGTCCGCCTGGCCCGTTTGCCACGACCCGGAGAAACGCTCCTGGGCGGCAGCCTCCACACGGGTCCGGGCGGCAAGGGGGCCAACGCCGCGATCGCCGCGAAACGCGCGGGGGCCGAGGTCACCTTCCTGACCGCCTTCGGAGACGACGACTTCGGCAAGCAAGTCCGCGACCATGACCTGAGTGAAGGGCTCGACCTGAGTTACGCCAAGACGGCCGAGCGTGTGCCCAATCAGGTCGCCTTGATCTTCGTTGGTGAGGACGGTCGGAACCTCATCGGCGTCGCCCCGGGGGCGAGCGCCGCGCTCGGGCCCGAGGATATCGACGTCTTGCCCGACACCGTCTTCGCGCCCGACGCTGTATTTCTCGCCTGCCTGGAGGTCCCCTTGGCGGCCGTCGCGCGGGGACTTCAGCGAGCTCGACGGGCCGGCATGACCACGGTGCTCAACCCAGCCCCCGCCGACCGGGCCTTGATGGGTCCGGACGTTCTGGGGCTGGTGGACGTCCTCACGCCCAATTCGGAGGAGGCCCTGGAATTGACGGGGCAAGGAAGCGTCGAGGAATCGGCGCGCTGCCTCAAGGCCCTGGGGGCCCGAAGCGTGGTCGTCACCCTCGGCGGTGACGGGGCCCTGGTCGTCACGGATGAGGGGCTGGTCCAATTGCCGCCTTGTGTCGTGGAGGTCGTCGACACGGTCGGAGCCGGCGATGCGTTCAATGGGGCCCTGGCGGTGGGCCTCGCCGAGGGCCTCACGCTCCTCGAGGCCGCCGCCCGCGCCTGCGCGGCTGGTGCCCTGGCCGTGACCAAACCGGGGGCCCAGGGGGCCTTGCCCCGTCGCGATGAGATCGACCGCTTGCTCGCCCGGGACCCGGGGAGGACGAAACGATGAACCGTTGCGCATTGTCCTTGGCCTTGGCGCTCGGAGCGGGGTCTTTTTTCATGTTCACGTTTCCCGAAAGGGCCCTCGGGCATGATCGCCCGAGCGGTCCGCCCACCAAGACCCGTTCGGCCGTCTTGGCGCGACATGGCATGGCGGCCACGAGTCATCCGCTCGCCACGGCGACGGCTGTCCGCGTCTTGCAGGAGGGAGGCAACGCGATCGACGCGGCGATCGCGGCCAACGCCGTTTTGGGCGTGGTCGAGCCGATGTCCTGCGGGATCGGCGGCGATCTCTTCGCCATTGTTTGGGACGCGAAGACGGGGAAGCTCCACGGCCTGAACGCGAGCGGCCGGGCCCCCAAGGCCGCGACGATCGCGCACTTCCGGGGTCGCGGGTTGTCGGCCGTGCCGACGAAGGGCCCGCTCAGTTGGTCCGTGCCCGGGTGCGTTGACGGCTGGGCCGTCTTGCACGATCGCTTCGGCAAGAAGACGTTCGCCGAAGTGCTCGCCCCCGCGATCGCGTACGCGGAAGAGGGCTTCCCGGTCAGCGAGATCATCGCGGGCGACTGGAACGCCGCCGCCCATGAACTCGCGGCCGTGCCCTCGTCGGCGGCCTGCTTCCTTCCCGAAGGACGGGCGCCCAAGACCGGCGAGGTCTTCAAGAACCAGGGGCTGGCCCGGTCCTTGGGTTGGATCGCGCAAGGTGGTCGAGACGCGTTTTATCAAGGGCCGCTCGCCGCCTCGATCGTCGAGTATTCACGGCAGGTCGGCGGCTTGTTCACTCGGGATGACTTTCGGGAGCATACAAGCTCTTGGGTCGATCCCGTCTCGGTGAACTACCGCGGCTACGATGTTTGGGAACTGCCGCCCAACACCCAGGGGATCGCCGCCCTTCAGATGCTGAACGTGCTTGAAGGGTACGACCTCAAAAAGTTGGGGCGAGGGTCCGCCGAACTGCTCCATCGGATGATCGAAGCCAAGAAGCTCGCCTACGAGGACCGAGCCTGGTTTTACACCGACCCCGACTTCTTCAAGGTGCCCCTGAAGGGCCTTCTCTCCAAGGAATACGCGGCGGAGCGAAGGGCCCTCATCGACCCCGCGATGGCCCGGCGCGACATCAGGCGCGGCAATCCAGCCGAGGCCGACACGATCTACCTGACGGTGGTCGATGGCGACCTCAACGCGGTCAGCCTGATCCAGAGCAACTTCCACGGGTTCGGGTCCTTCCACGTGCCGGAAGGACTCGGCTTCCCGCTCCAGAATCGGGGCTGCCTCTTCGCGCTCGATGAGGAGCACCCCAACAAGCTCGAACCGGGCAAACGCCCCTTTCACACGATCATCCCCGCGTTCGTCACCAAGGACGGCCGCCCTTGGCTCAGTTTCGGCCTCATGGGTGGAGACATGCAGGCACAAGGACACGTTCAAGTTTTGGTGGACATGATCGACTTCGGCCTGGACGCGCAAGAGGCGGGCGACGCACCGCGCTGGCGGCACTTCGGCTCATCGGAGCCGACCGGTCTGAAGGCGGCCGACGGCGGGACGGTGGCGCTGGAGTCGGGCTTTGGTCCCGACGTGGAAGCCGCGTTACGGGCCAAAGGGCACCATCTCGGCCGAAGTCCCGGCGCCTTCGGCGGCTACCAGGCCATTCGGATCGATGGGGAGAAGAAGGTGCTCATCGGCGGTTCCGACCCTCGGAAGGACGGTTGCGCGATGGGGTTCTAAAGGCGGACGGAGCGTTCAAGCTCCGTCCCAGGTCCCCGAGTCGAAATACTCCTGGATCCCCGAGGCCGCCTTGCGGCCGGCCGCCATCGCAAGGATGACAGTCGCGGCGCCCGTAACGATGTCGCCCGCCGCGAAGACCCCTTTCTTGCTCGTGCGCAAGGTCTCCGGATTGGCCTGGATGTAGCCTTTGCGGTTCGTCTGGAGATCAGGCGTTGTCGACTGGACCAGCGGGTTCGCCGAGGTCCCCAGGGCCACGATCGCCACGTGGACAGGCAAGTCGTATTCAGAACCCGGAATGACGACGGGGGAGCGACGACCGGAGGCGTCGGGCTCGCCGAGTTCCATCTTCACGCAGCGCATGGCGCACAGGGACCCTTGCTCGTTCGGGACGAACGCGGTCGGGTTCGTGAGCATGAGGAACTGGACCCCTTCCTGTTCCGCGTGATGCACTTCCTCGACGCGGGCCGGCATTTCGGCCTTGGAACGTCGATAAACGAGGAAGGCGTTGCGGGCCCCCAGGCGGGCCGCCGTGCGGACGGCGTCCATCGCCGTGTTACCGCCGCCGATCACCGCGACGTCCTTGCCTTTGCAATCGTAGATCGGTTCGTCGTAGGTCGGGTCGTTGGCCCGCATCAGGTTGACCCGAGTGAGGAACTCGTTCGCGGAATAGACCCCAGGCAGGTGCTCGCCGGGCACGTCGAGGAACTTGGGCAAACCGGCCCCCGTCGCCACGAGGACCGCGTCGTAACCCTCCTCGTTCATCAGTTCGTCGATCGTGACCGTCTTGCCGATCACCACGTTCGTCTCGAAGTTGATCCCCATCGCCCGCAGGGTGTCCACTTCTTGTCGGACGATCTCCTTGGGCAAGCGGAATTCGGGGATGCCGTAGATCAAGACGCCACCGATCTCGTGAAGGGCCTCGAAGACGGTGACGGCGTGTCCCCAACGGGCCAGGTCGCCGGCGGCGCTCAGGCCGGCCGGGCCGGAACCGACGATCGCCACTTTCTTGCCGGTCGGCGGTGCGATCGGCGGCAGGCCCACTTTGCCATGTTCGCGTTCGTAGTCGGCCACGAACCGCTCGAGGTAGCCGACGGCCAGCGGGTCGTGCTTGTTGCCCAGCACGCAGCAGCCTTCGCACTGGGTCTCCTGGGGACAAACGCGCCCGGTGATCGCGGGTAGCACGTTGTCCTCGCGGATCTTCGACGCGGCGGCCAGGTAGTCCCCCTCCGTGACCAGCCGCACGAATTCGCGGATGTTCACGTTGACGGGACACCCCTTCATGCAATTGGGCTTGGCGCAGTCGAGACAGCGGATCGCCTCGGTGGTCGCCCCGAGGACGGTGAGCCCCTGGTTGACCTCCTCGAAGTTGTGCCGGCGCAACTCCGGGTCCTGCTCGGGCATGGCCTGCCGCGGGACCTTCATGCGTTCCTTGGGACTGAGTTTGTTCGCGCCGCCTTGGGTGGTCATTGGGACTTCGCCTCCGTCGTCGCGCCACGGACCTCGGGGTGCTGATGTTCAAGATGGCAACCCTCGCGAACGTGCTCGACGCACTCGGTCGGGTGCTCCATGAACTCGCGCAGTTCTTGCGCCTCGCGTTGGACGTACATGCGGTTGCGCTGGACGAGGTTCTCGTAATCGACGCTGTGAGCGTCGAACTCAGGGCCATCGACGCATGCGAAGCGCGGCCCTGAGGTCGTGACGATCCGGCAGCCGCCGCACATTCCCGTCCCATCAACCATCAACGAGTTCAAACTGACCACTGTATGGATATGATGGGGTCGCGTGACCTCGGCGACGGCCTGCATCATGCGCACGGGGCCGATCGCCAGGATCTCGTCGATCTTGCGGCCCTCGGCGATCATGTGTTTCAAGGGGTCGATGACGAGTCCTTTTTGGCCGTACGAACCGTCATCGGTCGTGATGAAGAGTTCATCGGTGATGGCCCGCATTTCCTCTTCGAGGATGACCAGGTCCCGGTTTCGGCCGCCGACGACACCGACGACGTGGTTGCCGGCCAGCTTGAACGCCTTGGCGGTGGGATAGGCGATCGCCGTGCCCACGCCGCCGCCGATCACGACCACGGTCCCGAAGAGGCGGACGTCGGAAGGCTTGCCCAGGGGCCCGACCAGGTCGAGGACCGCGTCTCCCGCGCCGAGCATGTTGAGGAGTTTGGTGGTCTTGCCGATCCCCTGGACGATGAGTGTGATCGTACCCGCCTCGGGGTCGCCGTCGGCGATGGTCAGGGGGATGCGTTCCCCGTGGTCGTGGACACGCAGGATCACGAACTGACCCGCCTGACGCTTGCGGGCGATCCTGGGGGCCTCGATGACGAACCGCTTGATGTCGGGCGCGAGGATCTCGGCCCTGGCGATCTTGAACATCCTCGTTCCTCGACCGATTGGCGCGTAGGCGACAAACCAGGTGCCAGAATACGGCAGGTGGCCACTTTCAGGCAAGGCGACCAGCGACCGCCCCTGAAGCCTCGCCCGTTCGCGCATGGGAAGCCGTCACCGCCTCGGGACTTCCCCTCCTTGGGCGAACTAGACTTCGTCACTTCAAAGCTGGCTGTTGATCAGCAAGAGGACCGCCATCGCGAGGAGCAACATGCCCAGGATGCTGCCCGAAAGACGGGCCGCGTGGGACCAAATACGGGGCCACGATTCATGACGCGACGCCGCATAGACCAGGCTGATCGCCACCACTAAGGGTGGCGCGAAGACATACGGGTTGATCGTGGCGAAAATCATGACTTACCCTCGTCCAACTTTTCAGCCTTGAGGTCCGCTACCGCGCCGCCCCCATTCGCGCATTGGTCCTCTTCGGCTTGGGCCGGGCCTTCCAGGGCGTCGTAAATCGCCAAGATGTTCAAGAGGCCGGCCATCATCGTGTAGACCGACCCGATCTCCGGCAGCTTGGCCAACTTGGATGAAAGTGAGTTGAATGCGTCTTGTTGTTCCAGATTCAAGGGGACACTCATGAACCCACCCAGGATTGGCGGAATGTCGTAATAGTGCAGCGTCTCTTGGATCAGGGCGAGTAGGGCCGGAAGGCCGACGAAGAACTGGCAAAGGTAGCTAAACCGGAAGTTCTCAGCGTCGCGCAGCGGGTTGATCCAGCGCCAAAGGACCACCTGCCAATCGCCCAGGACCATGCCCACGAAGTAGAGGCCGAGGATGCAGACGGCGTAAAGCACCCCTTTGCCGGTCCTACCTTGATAGAAGTGGCCCAGGCCGGGGACCAACCAGGCGAGAAGTGCCGCGAGCCGGCGGTTTTTCAGGGGCACGGTGGCCTTCGTCGCGGTCATCCCTCAACTCCCTCCACGGTGGGTGGGTCCTCAGGAGGGACCTGCCCGAATGCGGCGTCGAGTCTATCAGTCCGCCAAGGTCCCTGCCAATGCCGCTCACCTACCGTCGGGGTCGATCAATAGGGGTAGGGCCATCGGTGAGTCGATCCTCGGGGCCGACCGCCTCACGGCTTGATTTCCCATTTCTCGCCGAAGAAGCCCGCCGCGGCGACCTGTCCCGGTCTCCGTGAGTCTGGGGGCGTCTTCAGGTCGATGACGGCCCAATCGGGCAATTTGGGGACCTGCCGGGCGTTGTTCAGGTAGTCGTAGTCTCGGAACGTAAAACCGCTGTTCAAGACCAGATATCGCGATGGGTTCAACGGATTTGGGAAGACCATGATGACGGCGTGGTCGTTGGCGGAGAACTCGCGGCCGCCGACCCGAATCACATCGTCGCCCCACTGGATGGGCAGGTCCGCGGCGACCCTCTTGAGCAGGGCGTTGGTGCGTGGCGTCCCCCAGAGGACCAGGTTCATCTTGGAGATTTGCTCGTCGGTGAGCTTGGTGTCATCGACGACGCGGGCGTCGCCTCGGAACTGCCTGCGCCAGTGGTCCACGGCCCGGCCGAACTCGACCGCCGACCATTTCACCACGAGCTCGCGCGGGTCTTCCCCGGTGGGACGGACCATGACGAATGGGCCCATGAAGGCGTCGTCGATGGGGCCTTGAAGGTCGTGCCGCTTCCGAAGGCCCTCGGGGGACGGCCCGCGTTTCCAGGCGGACCCTTCCTTGTGCAACTCGAATCGGGCGGAGCGGTCCGAACCGACGAGAGGACCCTGTACCATCTGATTGTCGATCTCGACCTCGATGCCTCCTGGACCTTGCAGATTGGGCGTCCCAGGCGGGAAGTCGAAGGTCAGGGCCTCGACGTTTTTGGTCTTGACGGTGACCCGAGCGCCCATGTTGGGCATCGGGGAGACTTCGGCCACAACGCTCGCCTTCTCCCAGTGTTCGCCCAGGGCGTCGATTGTCACCCAGTGCATCTTGTTGTATTTCAAGGAGTGCGTGACGAGGACCACGCGCTTCGGGTCACGTGCGCGACCGATCGCCGCGAGGCGGTCCATCCGGCGGTCGATTTCCCGTTTCGAGTCGGGATGATAGGCGTGCTTGGTCTTGGGCCCGATGATGTGCGTCAATTCGACGCCCATGGACTTGAGGGCCTCCGCCATCACGTCGGCCGCTTGTTTCTGGTTGTCGAGCTCGCCGCTATAGGCGACCACCGGGAGGTTCAGGAGGTTCTCCGCGTGCTGGTCGCAGTCGTAGAGCCGCCAGAGCTTCTTCTCGAACCAGGTCGGTTCCAGCTTCTCGCGCTGGAAGACGTCGAGAAAGCGGGCCGTTTCCGAGAACCCGGCGCCGGGCGCGGCGGCGTACCAGCGGTCGGCGTGATGAGTGGCGAATTGCCAGCAAGCGGCCCCGCCCATCGAGAAACCGCGCACGCCCACGCGCTCGGTGTCGATCCGATACTGACGTTCGACCGCCTCCAGGGCCTCGAAGGTATCGACCTCTCCTGCGAACCGGTTGGCGTTGCAGTAGCGCCCATAAGGGTGCAAGACGATCGTGTCGGCCGGTGTAAACTGGCCCAGGTTCCGACGGCGATCGTCGAGGAAGTTGACCTCGCTCAAGGTCTCGCCACGGCCGTGGAACCAGATGTCCAAGCGATACCGGGCCTTTCCCTCGGCGTCGAACGAGGGGGGCACCACGACGCCGTAAGGTTGCACGGAACCATCGATCCGAGAGAAGTAGCCGCGTGCCACAGGGCCAGTCTCTGTCGTCCAGGGGGCTTGGCCGACGCGCAGGTGCTCGGCGCGTTCCAACCCTTCCTTCAAAAGGGCCTTCGCCTTGTTCACGTCGCCGGGCGCGAAGAACTCGTTGTGGGCCAATGCCTCGCGAACCGCCTTGTGGAAGATGAGTACGTCGGCGCGGAGGTCCTCGGGGCGGTCGCCGATGCGTTCGATCGCCTGTTCGAGCTTTTTCAGGTCGATCTCAAGGGTCTTGCGATCGTCGTCGGCCACGGTTATCCCAGGCGGAGGCACGGGGCGTACCTGCGTGGGCACGTTGTCCTGAGGGCCGTCGGCCTTGGCTAGAAGGACCAAGCTGGACATGACGATCGAGCAAGCGGCGAGGCGGCGCATGGAGGGACGTCCCCGTGGAGAGCGGCCTTACGCCTAGCAAGGCCGCCTTTGTTTTACGGTTTCGTCCGTACGGATGCCAGGGCCCGGACCGGACCTCGGCCCGGATCAATGTGGCGTGGTGATCCAACGCACGCGCCTGACACCGTGGTCAAGGTCCCCGGCGGGCCGCTCGACCAGGTTGATGCCGTGGTCCGCATCCGTGTTTTGGGCCCTGAGGATCGCGTACTTGCCCGACACTTGCAGCCAGCGGACCAACAAGGCCCCTTCGACCCGCGCGACCACAAGATGGCCGTCGAGGGCCTCCAAAGACTCGGCCTTTTCGTCGTAGGCCACGACCGCACCGTCGGCGACGATGGGGGACATCGCCTCCCCTTGCACCACCAGATATCGGCAATCCCCGTGGGCGAGGAAACGGGCCTTCTCCTCCTCGGTGATGGGCCGCGACGAGGGAGGGGCCGAATCGTCGTGATGGTGGACCCCGTTTCCATCCACGCCGGACTTCCGTGGCGCGGTATTGAGTTGCCAAGGAGGCATGGCGGGCAGAGGTTCCACCGGTTGCCTTGGGGGCGAGGGTCTCGACTCGAGCCGATCCAACGCTGCCTTGAGCAGGTCGCAGACAGCATGGTTGGTGTCAGCCGCCGAGATGGGGTTCGGGACCGGCCCAGGGAGCGGAGGCGGCAAGACGCCGTTCGCCTGACGGAAGGGCGCTCCCGTGCCCCGAAGGAGCCAGACGGGGTCCACGCGTGTCATTTCGATGAACTTGAGCGCGACCTCGGCCGGGACGGTCACGCCCGACTCGTAGTTGTACCAAGTGCGGACGGGGAGGCCCAAGCGGCGGGCCATCTCCGGACCGCCCCGCTCCCCGAACAGGTGAGTGCGGACTTCCTTGAGCCGTTCGGCGAGACTCGACTTCAAACGCACCGACTCAGGTTGGGTCTTGCGCCGGGCCATCGCGTCCCTCATCTCGTCCCACGCCTAAGCTGGCGATGGGTTTGGTCCTTAAAGGGTCGGGATCGGGAAACAAAACGTCGCTACATTCCTTCTATAGCCGCCGCGACCCCACGTCAATCCTCGGCTGGGGCCCTTGTTGAAATCCACGCACGAATGTTGAAAAACGAAGCGCCGAGGGACCACGGCGAGCCTGAGCGGCGTGGCGAATTCAGGCAGAATAGCAAAAATAGCGGGTCATGCGAAGGCCCTCCCGTCCTGTCTGTGGAGGGCATGGTTGGACGACTTCACGATTTCTTCTTTTCGGTATCGTCGTCGATATCGAGTTCCAGGAGGAAGTCGGCGACGTCATCGTCCCCGAATTCGATGGTGGGGGCCGAGCCGTCGGAGGCTGGGTCCGTCGCCCCCTTGGCGGGGGCGGGTTTCGCGGGTGCGGGTTTGGCGGTCGACGGCTTCGCGGGCGAAGGTGCTTTCTGGGGAGCGACGGGGGTGTGTTGAATGGTGGCCTCGCCGGGGGCGGCCACGTCATCAATCTCAACCTGGATGAGGTCGTCCCCTTCGATCGGGATCGCCCCGAGATCGTCCACGGGCACGACCGTGTCGCCCGGCTTCTTGGCCGTGGAGGCCGGTGGGGCGGTCTCGAGCTTCTCGACGCGAAACTCGATCGGGCCGATGTTCACGACGTCGTTATTGTCAAGCACGCGCTGGCCGTTGATCCGTTTGCCGTTGACCATGGTGCCGTTGGAACTGCCCAGGTCCTTGACGATCAGGTAGCCCTTTTGCTCGAAAAACTGGCAATGGCGCCGGGACACCTGGGAGGACGAAATGCGCAACTGACAATCTTCTTGGCGTCCAGCGACGGTAACGGCGTCCTTCAGAGGGATCGCCTGGGCGGCGCTGCGACCTCGGACGACGATGAGCCGGTAGTTCATCGGGAAGGGCCCCGGGGCGACTTGGAGAGCTTGCGATGGAAGGGGCGAGATCAAACGAATTACGCCCAGAGTACCACGCCACCATGGGAATCGCAAATCCCAGGCGACACAGGAAGGTCCACTTAGGTCGTGGGACTTGCTTGCGGTTGCGGGAGCGCCCGGCGTGCGGTAGTTTGTGCGCATGCGGGCCCGTCGCCGTTTGGGCCCATCCGACCTCGTGAGTCTCCCGCCCCCATGGCCGCCACGCTCGCCAAACCCACGACCCGGTCCGTCTCCCCCAACGACGTCGACCTCGTCGTCCACGCGACCCACTGGGACCCCTTCCAGGTCCTGGGTCCCCACGAGTTTCAGGCCGACTGCCAACGCGGCCGAGCCATTCGCGCCTTCTTGCCCGAGGCCGCGCAGGCCTGGGTCCTCGACCTCTCGCAAGGTGAGCCGGGCCGCCGTTGCCCCATGACCAGGCTCCATCCCGACGGCTTCTTTGAGGCCCTTTTCCTCGACCGGCGCGAGGCGTTTCCCTACCGCATCCTCACCGAAGACCATCGCGGACACTCCTGGCAACGGGTCGACCCCTACCAGTTCGGCCGGGTCCTCACCGACTTTGACCTGCACCTCCTCAGCGAGGGGACGCATTATCAAAACTATAAGAAACTGGGCGCCCACGTGATCACGCATCAGGGGTTCCGAGGCGTCCATTTCGCCGTCTGGGCCCCCAACGCCCAGCGCGTGAGCGTGGTCGGCAATTTCAATCACTGGGACGGCCGTCGCCACCCGATGCGCAACTGCGGTCAGGGCGGCCTCTGGGAACTCTTCGTTCCCGACCTCGTTGAGGGAGAGGTTTACAAGTTTGAGATCAAGAGCCGCTATCACGGCTACATGGTCGAAAAGGCCGACCCGTACGCCTTCCGCTCGGAATACCGCCCCCGCACCGCCTCGGTCGTCTGCGACATCACCAACTTCGATTGGCACGACCAGGATTGGATGGCCAAACGCGAAAAGGCCCAAGGGCTCGACGCCCCCGTTTCGATTTACGAAGTCCACCTCGGCTCGTGGAAGCGCCAGGTCGAACACGGTCAGGGGTTCCTGACCTACCGCGAACTGGCCGACCAACTCGTTGAGTACCTCGACGGCCTGGGCTTCACCCACATCGAGCTCCTGCCGATCACCGAGCACCCGTTCGACGGCTCTTGGGGCTATCAAACGACCGGTTACTTCTCACCCTCGTCCCGCTTCGGCTCACCCGAGGACTTCGCCCACTTCGTGGACAGGCTCCACGTGGCCGGCTACGGAGTCATCCTCGACTGGGTGCCCGCCCACTTCCCCTCCGACGAGTTCGGCCTCGTCTATTTCGACGGCACACACTTGTATGAACACTCAGACCCGCGCTTAGGAGAACATCGCGACTGGGGCACTAAGATCTTCAACTACGGCCGCGCGGAGGTCCGCAACTTCCTCCTCGGCTCGGCCCTCTTTTGGTTGGAACGTTACCACATCGACGGCCTGCGCGTGGACGCCGTCGCGTCGATGCTTTACCTCGACTATTCGCGCCAAGCCGGCGAATGGCTGCCCAACATCTACGGCGGCAACGAAAACCTGGAGGCGATCGACTTCCTCAAGCGCCTCAACGAGCTCTGCCACCATTATCATCCCGGCGTCCTGACGATCGCCGAGGAATCGACAAGTTGGTCCGGCGTCTCCCGCCCGACCTACCTCGGCGGCCTGGGTTTCAGCCTGAAGTGGAACATGGGCTGGATGAACGATACACTCGTGTACGCGACACGCGACCCGATCCATCGCAAATATCACCACGGGATGCTCACATTCAGCCTCATTTACGCGTTCACTGAGAACTTCCTTTTGCCGCTTTCCCACGATGAGGTCGTCCACGGCAAAGGGTCGATGCTCGATAAGATGCCGGGGGACCTCTGGCAGAAATTCGCGAACTTACGCGCCTTGTACGGCTACATGTGGGCGCATCCCGGTAAGAAACTCTTGTTCATGGGATGCGAGATCGCCCAATGGCGCGAATGGTGCCACGACGAGAGCCTGGATTGGCACCTGCTTCAATGGGACAGCCACGCGGGCGTCCAGCGCCTCATGGGCGACCTGAACCGGCTCTATAAGAACGAGCCGTCGCTGCACCAAGTCGATTTCGATTGGCAGGGGTTCGAGTGGCTGGAACTCCACGACTGGGAAAACAGCGTGCTCGCCTTCATGCGCCGGGGGCGAAAACCGGACGACATCATGGTCGTCGTCTGCAACTTCACGCCCGTGCCACGAGAAGGCTACCGGATCGGCGTGCCACTTGGCGGCGTCTATCGCGAGGTCCTCAACACCGACTCATCGTTCTACGGCGGGTCGAACGTGGGGAACGCGGGAGAGGTGCGGACCTACGACGAGCCCTACGCCGGCCGGCCCCACCATCTCTCATTGCGCCTGCCTCCGCTGGGCGTGATCTATCTCAAGCCGGACCCCGTCCCGGCGAAGTGACACGCTCGGAAGTCCAATCCGACGGGGGCGGCGTTGTCGGGAAGTCCCCGGGCCGCCCTTTTTTTTGTAAGGCCCCTTGGGCATTGATGAGTCCCGAGAGTGTACCGGTGGCCCCACCAGTTTCTGAAATAAACCTCAAAGTGAAGCGAATGGTCCCTGAAGGGCGACGGGCCGAGGGGCCCCCCAGCGCCCGGCCCGCGAGGCCGGAAACACCATGATCATCGTTTCGGGTGTGACGCATCACTATGGAGTGCGGCCCGTCCTGCTTGAGATCGACCTGACCATTGAGGTGGGCGAGCTTGTCGTGGTCGTTGGACCCAACGGGATGGGGAAGACGACCCTGCTGGGCGTTCTCTCGGGGGCCTTGTCCCCTTATCGCGGCAGCGTGAGCATCGGCGGCCTGGTCCGCCGTCGCTCCATCGCCGAGGAGTTGGAAATCCGACGCAAGGCCGTTTACTTGCCCGACAAGTGCTGGCTCCCCGGCCAACTCACGGGCCGCGAGTTCCTCCTGGGCGTCGGCCGGCTCTATGACATCGAGCACGAACGCCTCATGGACCATGCCGAGCGTCTGCTTCAACTCTTCGAACTCACCGAGAACGCCGACTCGCCCATTCGCGGTTATTCGAGCGGCCAGCAGAAGAAGATCGCGCTTTGCTCGGCCCTCGTGACCGAGGCCCCCGTCTTCCTCCTCGACGAGCCCTTTTCGGGGGGCCTCGACCCAGCCGGTATCCTCGCGCTCCGTAGGGTCTTGCGCCATCTCGTGAAATCGCGGCGCGCGACGATCGTTCTCACGTCACCCGTACCCGAATTGGTCGAGGAAGTGGCCGATCGCGTCTTGCTTTTGCGTGAAGGCCGAGTCCTGGCGTTCGACACGCCCGAAGGCCTGCGCCGAAGCACGGGATGTCATGGCTCGCTTGCGCAAGTCTTGGAACGGCTCATCTATCCTGAGATGAGACAACATCTGGATGACTACTTGCGGGACTACGCGACATGATCCGTCGCCTGCGCCTGCTCTTGCCTCACGACATCGTCATCGTGCCTCTTTTGGTCTTTCACTTGGTGACGGTGGGGCTGCACTTACTACTTTTCCGCCACTTTCAAGCGACCGAGGAAGCTGCGGGGCGCGTCCTCCTGGCGGCGATGGTCCTCGCCACGATGTTTCAAGGGGCCTATCGGGTCATCGCGTTCCATCCCTTCTACAACGCCGATTACCGCGAGTGGCTGGGGCGGGCCCCTTGGCATTGGCCGCGTCCACTTCCCGCGGGGCCGATCCACTTGGTCTGGGAAGACGCCGTCATCCTCGGGACCTTTACCGGGGTGACCTGGTATGAAGCCGGCCTTTCCGCCTTCGTGTTACCTCTGGTATTCCTCGGCGTTCGGGCGGCCTTCCTGATGGAAACGTTCTTCCTCACGGGACAACGGGGGCATGGTTGGATCATTGCGTTCGGCTTCGGCTGGCTCGTTTGGACAAGATCACGTTCCCCCTTGCTGATCGGATCAACCGCCGTACTGACATTGGTCGCGGAACTCGGTCTGCGCGCGTCGATGCGGGCCTTCCCCTGGGGCGATTGCCGAAGCCTTTTCCTCCGGACGTGTGAACCCGAGGCGATCCTATCGAAGGGACTCGGCTGGCCGTATCAGGGCCTGGGTCCACTCGACGAGCCGGGCGTCCTGAAGGGACGCGAGAAGGCCCTCGTCGCCCTCCTCGCGGGCTGGTCCGTCTTCACGATGAGTTCGTTGGCCTCGCTCGCAGAAGACCGGGTCCTGATCATCCAGTACGCCTGGGGTTTCTCGGGAATGGCGGCGGTCTTGGGTCGATTGACCACGTACCTACCGGGGACCGATGGCCCTTTGAGTCTCGCCGGCCGGATACGTTTGGGACGCTGGATCATCCCTGGATACGATCGGTTGTTCCTGGGGCCGGTCGCCGCACTCATCATCTGTGGGGCCGGACCATTCGCGTTCCACCGACAGGGGGCCTCCTGGCCCGTTGCTTTCTCGGCAACCATAACTCTGGTGGTCTTCGTCGCCTTGACCGCGCGACCGAGCCTCGCGGCCTGGCGGTTGACGTGCGACGTGCGGACCAGGCCGAGGGGCATCACTCGGGAACACGTACGCGTCGGCTGACGACCTCGCGTCGTGGACTCGATCAGTTGGCTGAAGGCGGCATGGGGAGCCGCTCCGTATCGGCCCCCGCGCGCGGGGCGGGCGTCTCAGGGGCGAGACGGAACTGGTCGCGGCCGACGGCCCAAGGAGGTTGGTCGGTCCGCGGAGGCGCCACGAACTTGAGGTCGCCGAAGATGGGCGACTCGTCACGATGTCCCACCGCGTCTTGCCACTCGGGGCGATTGAGCTTGATCGGCGGGTCACCCGGATGGGCGGGCTGGTCGAGACGGAAGAGTTCGATCCCGTGATAGGCCACCCCTTGCCCCTCCCAGCGGATTGGGTCGGCGGTCGCGTCCCCTTCCTGGGCGTGCACGCGACAAAGTGGCATCATGGGGTTGGTCGTGGCGACAATCGTGTCCTTGGCGGTGATCTCGGCGATGGGTAAGTCCGGGTCGCCGGCCGTCGACTTGAGCGAGACCAAGCCGCCCCCGGCCCAACACGTCACTTGCCGAAGGTCGAGGCCCAGCTTGACGGGGTCGCTCACCTGTCCGCGTTCGGCGCCGAAGCCGCGCAACATGACCCCACCCAAGGCGACGGCCGCGTTGTGCAGAGACAGGGAGAGTCGGCGGCCGGGGGCGACGTTGACGAAGTCGTCTCCGCCGCGGAAGAAGCTGTCGGAGACGCGGACCTTCGCCTCGCGCGCGAGGGTCGCCTCGGCGGGTTCGCGTTCGGGGTCGTCGTCCCAAGTCCGAACCGTGATGAGGGCGGACGGGTCGGGACTCGTCCGGCCTTCGACCGTGATCGTGCAATCGAGGAGTTCGAGTTCGGTCCCAGGGGCAACGCCGAAGGCCGACCAAGGGCGATCGCTCTGAAGAATGGCGTGGACTTGCGGCAAGACGATGTCGATCCCCTCGACGAGCAGAGAGGACCGGTCGCGCAGGCGGAACAAGGAACGCCAGGAAGAGTTCGGGGCCTTCGCTTTATTGTCGCTGGGCAAGGTCGGGTCGAAGCGGACGATGGGACGGGCCTCGCCCGCCTTGCGTTCCGCTTTGAGGGTCCATTGTGTCCCGCCGCGGAAATCGCTCGTGGGCAAAGTCAGTATCGAGCCGGCCGCAACAACGATCGTCCCCCCCTTGTGGGCGAGCCGGTGCATTTCTTCCAGGAACTCTTCTTGAGAGTTGACGGGGCCAGGCTCCTTCTCCTTGGGCATGGTGACTTCGCTCCCGGTGCGAGGCGAGGGTCGCGAGGGCCCCAGCCCTTCCGGGATCGTTTCGGGCGGCGGCGCCTTGACGATCGTCGGCCCTTCGTCCCCTTCCGGAGCGGTCGTGATCAACCCGGTTGCCTCGGGTGTGGCCGCATCGGGTTTGGGCCCTGTAGGACGACGACCGCCGATGAGCGCCGCGGGGGCCGGCATTGGTCCATCGGGCCCCTGACGCGCACCGACCCGGGAGAGGTCTTCCTCAAGGGCCGAGAGGCGGAAGGCCCGGTCCGCCGCGTTGTCGGCCAGAAGGTTCGCGGGGCGCAACTCCGCCCAAACATGTGCGTCGGTCGCGACCGAACCGGTCTCGCGCGGCCCGTCCGGGTCGTCCGCCCAGGCGCTGAAGCGTCGAATCGCGTTGGTACCCGCTTCGGCGCCGATCGTTTGCAGATAGGTGCCGACACGACCGAAGAGGTTGTCTCGACCCGACCAGTCAAGCCGGTCCGGTTCCTCAATGGCCACGAGCGTGCAGGGACGATCGTCAGCGGGGGCGAAAGCGGAGTTCTCCACGCGCACCCGTGGGGCGTTGCCGGCGAACCGGAAGACCGGGCCGTCGCCGGTCAGGACGGTCACGTGGCGGAAGTCGATGGTCGAGGCTTGGGCCCGCTCAAACCCGCTGCGTTCCAGTTTCAAGACCGTGTTGTTTTGGCCGAAGAGGCAATCGGTCACGCGCAGGTCGATCGCTCCTCGGCCCTGCACACCTGTCAGGGCCCCTTCGAACGAGGAGGATTGGACGCGGACCGAGGGCGTTTCCTCAAGGGCCTTGCGGCTTCGGACCTCCAGGCCCACGCCTCGCCCGGCGGCGATCCAATGCGCCTGTCGCAAGAAGCGGCAGCGCAGGATGGTCAGGTCGGTGTCTTCGGCGAGGACCCCGGTGATCGTCTCTTCGCGGCCGTTGGAATCGAGGTCGAGGACGAGACCGTCGAGGATGATCCAACCACCGGCGAAGCTGAGGAGCGGCGGCGCCGGTTCGGCGGCCCGACGACTGCCGGAGACCTTGGCGAGGCGAATGACGGGCCGGACCTCGGGATTGGCCGCTTTGAGCATCAGGTCACGATCATGCACCGAGATTGAGCGCCGGACCTCGAATGGGCCCTCTCCCACCAGTTCCACCGTGGAGCCGGAAGGGGCCTCGGCCAGCGCCGTGGCCAGTTCAATCCCATTGGAGACGGTGAAGGTCCTGGGACTCGGAGCGGGCAAGGCACTGGATGGCGTTTCGTCGTCCCCCTTGGTTGCCGATGGAGAGCTCGGCTCAATCGGACCAGGGGCACTCGGCGCTCGATCGCTGGAGGCGAGCCCTTCCTCCGGCTTCGCCGCGGCGCGGTCGGGGCGCGGCCAGCTCAAGCCGCCCAGAAGGCCGGTCCCCAGAAGAAGGGCCCCGACGGCCGCCCAGAGCAAAGGACGGCGGCGGCGTGGGGAGGGCGCGACCGGGGCCCATGCGCTCGCCTCCGAGCCGGGCACCCGCAGACCCAGTCCCGACGCGACAAGCAAAAGGTCGTGGCCTAGTTGTTCGGGCGACTGATAACGACGGTTCCGGTCCTTGGCCATGAGCTTGCGAATGATCGTCGCCAACGCGAGTGGGACCAGGGGGTTCTTGGCGCGGACGTCGGGCGGTGGTTCCTCTTGGTGTTGCAGGAGCTTCTGAAGGACCGTGCCGTCGGCGAAGGGAGGTTGCCCCGTGAGCATGTGATACATCGTGCAGCCGAGCGAATAAAGGTCGCCGCGGACGTCCACGTCGCGAGGGTCGCGGGCCTGCTCGGGGCTGATGTAGTCGAAGCTGCCCAGGGTCATGCCGCTTTGGGTCAAACCCTGATCGGCGCCCCCACGCTCGAAACGGCGGGCCAGGCCCATGTCCACAAGCTTGGCCCGACCCTTGGGCGTGATGATGATGTTCGACGGCTTGATGTCGCGATGGACGACCCCGCGCTCGGCCGCGTGGACGAGGGCCGCGGCGACTTGCAGCGTGTAGTTGATCGCCTCCACCACGCTCAAAGGGCCTCGTTCCTCAACGACCTGTCGAAGGTTCCGTCCCTCGATGAACTCGAAAGCGATGAAGTGGAAGCCGCGATCAAGACCCAGGGCATAGACTCGAGCGATCCCCTCGTGGTCGAGGCGCGCCGCGGCCTTGCCTTCTTGATGGAACCGCTGGACGACGTCGTTGTCGTCGGCATCGTTGGTTTCGAGGGGAAGGACCTTCACGGCGGCCGGTCGATCGAGTTGATGGTCCACAGCGCGAAAGACGGCCCCCATGCCGCCTACGCCAATTGTCTCGATCAACTCGTACTCGTCGAGGGTGTCGCCGGGCCGAGGCAGGAGCGCGAGGACGGGAGGGACCGGGTCACGACCGCTTCCCGAACCGCCGCGGCGCACGGTGGGAGAACTCTCCATATCGACATCGGGGCCGGCCGTTTGGTTTCCTGCGTGCCAGGAACCTGTGGCCTCACCACGGGGGACCGCCTTTTTGTCGTCGGGGTCCTGCATCAAGTTCCCACCCGCCGGGTCGTCAGTTGTTGAGAGACGGGCCAGCGCGACCGAGACGAACGTTCGGAGGACGGCATATGAAGTGCGATTTGTGTGAACACGACCGTCCCTTGACCGACTATACCCCCCGGTGGACCGTTAAGTCAATCCGAAGTAGGAAACACCCATGAGGGCGTCGAGGGCGCACGACACGATTTGCATCGCTCGACGGCCCCTCGTTGAGCTTCCCATTGGGTACCGCACCTATTGAGCTTCCACATGTTGAACTTGGCGAGGACAACCAAGGATAGGCAAGGACGTTGTTCCTGTCTTTCGGAATCGCAGGCTCATTTGGTTCTGGTCGCTCGCGAAAACGGTCGCAAGTGTGACCCGAGGGCAACGCCGAGGGCCACCTCGCGACGCGAACGACCCCTCCCTCCCCGCTCCCGAGCGTTCCGGCCGAGGGCCGACTTGCCTATGACGAAGTGTAATGTATCTTTCAAATTGGCGCGGTCTCGGCGACGCCTCCCCTCCGCGCCTCGTTCTTTGGCAATTCGGTCCTCTCGCAAGTCCCCCGAGGAAGTCCGAACCCATTTCGCCTTATGACGATGGAATAGGTCGCGACGACCGACGTTCGGCACCGACCGCCGAGGAAGTCCGAACCCATTTCGCCTTATGACGATGGAACGGGTCGCGACGACCCACGTTTGCCACCGACCGCCGAGGAAGTCCGAACCCATTTCGCCTTATGACAATGGAATGGGTCGCGACGACCCACGTTCGCCACCGACCGCCGTGGGAGTCCGAACCCATTTTCGCCCTGTGACGATGGAAGCGGTCGCAAGGGACCCCATTCGCCACCGACCGCCGGGGAGGACAATCTCGGGCCCAGGCGGACGACAAGGCCGATGCCAAACCCAAAGACCGGGGTGCTTTGGTGTCCGGCCTGAGCCTCCGCGGGATCGGGCCCGCGTTCATGTCGGGCCGGGTCGGCGACATCGCGGTTGACTCGTCAAGCCCAGCACCTGGTACCTCGCGGCCTCCCCACCATCGACTCCGTCTGCTCCGTCTGCTTTCCGTTCAACTTTTCTTGAAACCCGACCGCACTGCCTGATAAGATGAGGTGCTGCCGTCTTGGGGCCCGGGCCCCACCCGCCCACGCTCACCCACCTTGAGTCCCGAGGAGCGACCGATGTCTCGACGACCTCAGCGCCATCGGTTGGCCGGATGTCTCTGCCTGGCCATTGTGGCCTTTTTTCCGAAGTTCGCCTCGGCCGACCAGAATGACGAGGTTTTCGGAAGCCCGACCGGGGCGACCGTCGTGCCGACCGAGGCGACCTTGTCCGGCAAGCGGGCGATTCGCCAACTGATCGTCTCGGGCACCTACGCGGACGGGTCGGTCCGCGACCTCACAAGGCTCGTGGACTGGTCGTCGCTCGACCCCGCCGTGGCGACCGTCACGCCTCAAGGTCGAGTGGTCCCCGTCGGCAACGGCAAGGCCGTCATCGTCGGTAAGAAGGGGAGCGTGGAGGTCCGTTCGACGATCGAAGTGATCGCGATGGACCAGCTGGCACCCGTGAGTTTCCATCATGACGTCATCCCGGCGTTCAGCCAGGCCGGCTGCAACATGGGCGCTTGTCATGGAACGCCGACCGGAAAGGGCGGTTTCAAGCTCAGTTTGCGCGGATACCTCCCCGATGACGACTTCACCGTCCTCAGCCGCGAGGCAGGCATGAGGCGCGTGGACACGTTCACGGCAGGCAGCAGCATGATCTTGCGCAAGCCGCTCGGGGAACAGCCCCACGAAGGCGGCCTGCGCCTCAAGCGAGGCACCAAGACCTTCGAGTTCCTCCACGATTGGATCGCTGAAGGGGCCAAAAACGACCCCCAAGCCAAGAAGGCCGTGAAGCTCGAAATCGTGCCCGGCTCGCGCGTCCTCAACGCACCCGCCAAGACCCAGCAAATGGCCGTGATGGTCACCTACGAGGACGGCTCCACGCGCGACGTCACTCCGATCTGCTATTACGATTCGTCGAACCCCGAAATCGCCGCGATCGACGCCGACGCCCACGTCACGTTCAAGAACCGCGGCGAAGTGGCGATCATCGCCCACTACCTCGACCTCGTGGCCAACTCACGTTTGACCCATCTCGTCGATGTTCCGGGCTTCCGCGTCGCCGAGGTCCCTAAGGCGAACCTCATTGATCAGGCCGTCTTCGCCAAGCTGAACCGGATGCGGATCGCCCCGTCCGAATCGTGTACCGATTCCGAGTTCGTCCGCAGGACTTATCTCGATGTGATCGGTCAGTTGCCCACGCCCGAGGAGTCGCGAGCGTTCCTGGCCGACCAAGACCCCGCGAAGCGCGACAAGCTCATCGACGGTCTGCTCAAGCGCCCCGAGTTCGACGATTTCTGGGCCCTCAAGTTCGCCGACGTCCTCCGTTCGAACAGCCGCTTGATTCAGCCCAAGGGGGCCTACATCTTCCACCGTTGGATCCGCGAGAACATCGAACGCAACGTGCCGATGGACCAGTTCGTCCGGGCCCTTCTCACATCCAACGGCTCGACCTTCCAGGACCCGGCCGCGAACTACTACCGGATCAGTCGCGACCCCGACAACGCCGTCGAAACGACCGCCCAATTGTTCCTCGGCGTCCGGATTCAGTGCGCGAAGTGCCACAACCACCCGTTCGAACGCTGGACGCAAGATGACTATTACGGCTTCGCGGCCTTCTTTTCGCGCGTGCGTCAAAAGAAGGGGAGCGTGGCCGATGAGGAAGTGATTTACAGCGTGGCGGATGGCGAAGTCCGCCAACCCCGCTCAGGCAAAACGATGCCCCCCAAGGCCCTCGGCGGGCCCGTCCTCAACGAAGGGGACCGCCGCGTGCAACTGGCCGCCTGGCTGACCAGCCCTGACAATCCGTTTTTCGCCAAGAGCCTCGTGAATCGGATCTGGTATCACTTGATGGGCCGTGGGATTGTCGAGCCCGTGGACGACTTCCGAGACTCCAACCCGGCCTCCAACGACGAGCTCCTCGACGGTCTCGCGGCCGACTTCGCCAAAGGTGGATACGACTTGCGCAAGCTGGTCAAGTCGATTGTTTCGAGTCGGACGTACCAGTTCAGTGCTCAAAGCAACCCGCTCAACGCCGACGACCCCATTTACTTCTCGCACGCCTACACGAAGCTGCTGCCCGCCGAAGTGCTCCTCGACGCGATCTCGACCCTCACCGGCACAACGACCGGCTTCGACGGCCTTCCCAAAGGTTCGCGCGCCGTGCAAGTCCCCGACGGCAAGATGGACAACCCCTTCTTGAAGACGTTCGGTCGACCCGCCCGCGAGTTGGCTTGCGAATGCGAACGTGAGAGCGACTCGAACCTCTCGCAGGCCCTTCAGTTGATCGGCGGCTCGACCGTCAACGGCAAGCTGCGCGACGACAACGGCCGGATGGCCAAGCTCGCGGCGTCGGGCAAGTCGCCGGAGGAGATCTGCCGCGAGCTCTACGAGGTCGCCCTGGCCCGCCAACCCAACGACACGGAACTCGCCGCGGCCACGAAACACATCAACGGCGCGAGCGACCGCCGCCAGGCGGTTGAAGACCTGGGCTGGGTCCTCATCAACTGCAAGGAGTTCCTCTTCCGACATTGATCGCGTAGGCCCGGAGCCACATGCCGATCCATGACCCGACACGCGTGGAGGCGAGGTTGTTCCATCGCCCACATCATCGGACCTCCGCCATCGGTGATGCCCATACTTCGCCGGCCCAACGGAACGCGGGCGTGGATTCGGCTCGTGTGTGTTCCATGACCGAACCCTACGAGGATAATTACTTATCCGAGGCGAGTCGAATCGTCATTCGCCGCGTCCTCGACGAGGTGGGGGCCGTGATCGAGCTCGTCGCGCCTGGGGACAAGTCGGGGAAGCCGGCGCTCAGGAAGTTCGTGGGGAAGGCGGTGGACCTGCTGAATCAGGGCGTCCATCATCCGGTCATCGACCAGTTCCCCCCCTCGACTCGCATTCCCCAGGGCATCCGCAAGCGGACGCGGGACGATGTGCGTGAAGCCCCCTTCGCACTACCGGCCGACAAGCCGCTGATCCTGGTCTCTGACGTCGCGGGGCCGCTTATGACCACCTCCATCGACCCGATCGTGGTGGGTGACGCGCCGCCCAATGCTCCCGTCTTCCTCGAGTTGGATTGGCAAGTGCCCCTGCCGTTGGAGGCGACGTATCAAACGACCCAGGCGCAATGTCCGCGTCTATTCCAAGAAGCGGTCGCACTATGACCTCGCCGGAAGAACACGTCGTTCGTCAACGCGTGGTTCGATGGGCCAAGCGGGTTGGTGTGGCCTTGGCCTTCCTGGCCGTCATTGCCTACACGTGCATTTCGGTCATTTCGGCAGGCGTATTGACTCGCACCAACAACCGACCGCCGAGCCTCACCCCGGCCGATCTCGGGACCGACGCTCGCCCTTGGTCGGTCATGGCCGAGGACGGCATCACCCTGCGCGGTTGCTATCTGCCGACGGAGGAGAGAAGACGCTTGATTGTGATCGTCCACGGGATGAGAAGCTCCTGGGACCGTCTGGCCCAGTTGGGGCGAGACTTGAACACGCGCGGCTTTGACGTCTTAATGTTCGACCTGCGAGGCCACGGTTCGAGCGATCCGCACCGGTTGACGATGGGCCGGGCCGAACGATCGGATGTTCGCGTCGCCCTGATGTGGGCCAAGATAGAGGGGTTTTCGCCCGAGCGCGTTGGTTGGTTGGGGCACTCGATGGGCGGTTCCACGGTCCTCATGGAGGCCGCCGAGAACATGGAGATCACGGCCGCCGTGCTCGACAGTCCATTCGGCAACCTGCCCGAGTTGCTCGATCAACAATTGACGCTCCACTCTCACCTACCCAAGTTCTTCAACCCAGGGATCATCCTGGCGGCGCATCTTGTTTACGGAGTGCGCACCGACGACCTCGTGCCGATCGAGTCGGCCCGAAAGTGGGGCAAGAGGCCCCTCCTGCTCATTCACGGCGAAGAGGACACGATCGTCCCCATTGAGCAAGGCCGGCTCATGGCCGACCGCGTGGGGGAATCGTGCGAGGCCCTGTTCCTACCGGACGTTCGTCATACCGAGGCGTACGAAAGGCTGGGGGACCGCTACGCGGACGCGGTCGCGTCCTTTTTCGATCGTCACCTGAAATAGGCGAGCGAGTCCCGTACCTTCATCGGTCGAGCCCGCGATCGAGCCTCTAAGCCTCTACGGGGCCCCTAATTCGCTCTGGTCGCCCTGGAGTGGTTTTGCTAAAGTCCGCGCCGATCGTGTCCGGGTCCCCCTTTGACGAACCGCCACGCTTCCCGGATTGCATTCGATTGGATCGGACCAGGAAGGTGTTTCGTTCAGGATGAGGGACCATCCATGAAGACCGCTCTGACCGCGTTGGCGCTCACATTGGCCTTGGCGTCCACGACCCTCGCCCAAGGACAATCTCCCCCGGCGTCGCCCGGACGGCTGACCTTGCCGCCCATCCCGTCACGCAGCTTGCCCTCCGCCCAGCCGCCCGGTCAAGGGAAGGCCGACGCCTCCGTCACCCGGACGGGTTTGGCACCACGCGACGAAACCAAGCCCCAGCCAATGGCCCCGAGCCTGGCGGGCGCGGCCGACACGACAGCCGCGGACCAGCCCCCGGCCGGACTGCCCACCGAGCCCCTTGAGCCCTACTTGCTGACCACCAATCAAGGGCCCTGGATGATCCATGCCTACTCGTTCCGCGGCCCCTGGGCCTCGCGGCACGCACAGGCCCTGACGATCGAGTTGCGTCAAATGGGTTGGCCTGCGTACGTCTTCCCCAGCCGAATTCAGCCGGGCGGCAGCAACATTCGCAACATCCCGCCGACCGCACCCGAGTACATCAAGCGCGGCGACCTGACACCGCCGGAGAGCTATCGGAGCTACGACGAGGCGGCCGTGCTCGTGGGGAACTTCGCGAGCATCGACGATGCTTCCAAGAACCTCGGCAAGGTGAAGGGCCTCTCGCCGCAGCACATTGACGGCCCCAACAGCATTTGGAAGGCAGCCGACCCGCGCGCCAGCCGGCTTGGCCTGAAGCGGGCCACCGTGACCCAGAACCCGCTCGTCGCGGCCCAACGCCTTTACCCGAACACCAAAGACGTGGTCGTCAAGCCGGGCATGACGCTCGACCCGTTCATCATGAACGCCTCCGTGGTCGCCCCCAAGCCCGATACCTTCGTCAAGCAGATGAACGAAGGAGACCGGAGCCTCTTGAAGTGCCCGGGCAACTTCACCCTCATCGTGGCCGAATACGGTGGTCGGACCACGTTTAACCCGGCCGACCCCCGCTTCAAGGACGATCGGTATCTCAAAAACAGTCCGCTACAAACCGCCCACGAGGACGCCGAGGCCCTCGCCGACGCCCTGGCCAAGAGTGACCTCCTGAAGAAGGCCGGCCACAAGGTCTACGTCTATCACGACCGGGCCACCAGCAAGGTCTGCGTCGGCTCCTTCCAAGACGAGAAAGACCCAGCCGCCCAAGCCGTCCGCGAACTCATCATGAACCAAATCAACCTCTTCAAGTCCAAGGACGGCAACATCTCCCTCGCGAAGATGGAACTCGAATCGGGCGCCGCCCAGCCGAAGGGACTGTCCGGCAAACTCGACATCGCCGAAATGGCCAAGTTGCGGTTCAAGTCGTCCTCGGTCGCGAAGTATGATCAGAAGAATGGCGAGTTCCTGAACCTCACGCCTTGGGCGAGCCTGATGCCCGTCCCCAGGGGCTGAACAGAATGAATGACGACCCGACCGCGCCCATCCTCATCGTCCTGGCCTCCAGGAACCGCAAGAAGCGGGACGAGATGGCGCGGTTGGTCGCGCCTTCGTGGGTATCCAACCCGCGTCTGGGACGCATCCGAATCGAGACGCTCGAGGACCATCCAGGCGCACCCGAGGTGGAAGAGGACGCCCCCACCTTCGTCGGCAACGCGATTAAGAAAGCAAGCGAGACGGCTCGCTTCCTCGCTCGCTGGGTGCTCGCCGACGATTCGGGCCTGGCGGTGGACGCCCTCGGCGGGGCCCCTGGGGTAATCTCGGCACGATATGCCGGGGTCCACGGCGACGACGACGCCAACAATCGCAAGCTCCTGGAGGCCCTGAGCGGGATCCCGGACGATCGGCGAGGCGCCGCATTCATCTGTGCGCTGGCACTTGCCGACCCGTCAGGCGAGGTCCGCTTGGAGTCGCAAGGGGCCTGCCGCGGCCGGATCATCCACGAGGAGCGCGGCCCTCACGGGTTCGGGTACGACCCGCTTTTTCTCGTGCCCGAATACCACCGAACGTTCGGCGAACTCGGTCCGCTGGTCAAGCACCAGCTATCGCATCGCGCCCGGGCCTTTGAGCACTTCCGAAGCGGCCTGGAACGCATGATCGCGCGTGGTGAGTTCGCGGGGCCGTCGATCGCCCCGCTCTCGGGTTGAGCGATCGGGTCATCCGTGCCGTCGCGTCCGGACGCCCGCTACATGGTTAGCGCCGGCAAGGGGGATTGTCTATGGCCCGTGGTCTGTGGCCCGATTATGAAATGAAATTGCCGGACCGTGCTGTGTGACGATCCTGGTCAACCCATCCATCGCCCTCATTCCCCACATGGGCGCGACTCGATTACAATCGGGGGCGGTGAAGCCCGCCCAACGCGGCCGGTTTGTCTTTCGTCCGCCCCGGAACCACCCCCATCATGGCCTATGTCCTCCACACCGATGACGACGTGCGCGCAATGCTCGATACCGTCGGCATCCATTCCATCGATGAACTCTTCGAGGTCATCCCGCCGGAGTTCCGGCTCAACCGGCCCCTACAGGTCCCCGAGGCCCTGGGTGAGCTCGCCCTCACGAGCCATCTCGCCGGGCTCGCGGAGAGAAACCAGGGGGTCGATTCCCGTCCCTGCTTCCTCGGCGCTGGCTGCTACGACCATTTCATTCCCGCCGTCGTCGACCAACTCTCCATGCGCGGGGAGTTCTACACGGCCTACACCCCCTACCAGCCCGAAGCCAGTCAGGGGACTTTGCAAGCCGTCTTCGAGTACCAGACCCTGATCGCGCAACTCACCGAGATGGACGTCTCGAACGCGAGCCTTTACGACGGCGGCTCTGCCGTGGCCGAGGCGGTGCTCATGGCCATGACGGTCGGCGATCGTCATGGGCGCGTCGTCATGGCCGGCACCGTCCATCCCGAACATCGACAGATCGTCAAGACGTATCTCGCCAACCTCTCGCCCGAAATCGTCACGGTCCCCGCCAAGGACGGGCGAGTCCGAGCCAGCGACTTGGCCCAAGCGCTCAACGACGAGACCGCCTGCGCCGTGCTCCAGTATCCGAATGTCTTCGGCGAACTCGAAGAGGTGGAAGACCTCGTGAAGGCGGCCCACGATCGCGGAGCGCTCGCCGTCGTGAGCGTCGACCCGATCAGCCTCGGCCTTTTGCGACGCCCCGGGTCTTACGGCGCCGACATTGTCGTCGCGGAAGGACAGCCGCTCGGGAACTACCTCGCCTACGGTGGGCCCTATCTCGGGATCATGGCCTGCCGCGAGAAGTTCGTTCGCAAGATGCCCGGACGCCTCGTCGGCCAAACGACCGACCACAACGGCAAACGCTGCTGGGTCCTCACCCTACAGACGCGCGAGCAACACATCCGACGCGAGAAGGCCACGTCGAACATCTGCACAAACCAAGGGCTCTTGGCCCTGCGCGCCAGCATCTATCTGGCCGTGATGGGCCCCAGCGGCCTGCGGCAAGCGGCCGAGCTCTCAACCCGCAAGGCCCACTACGCGGCCGAACGCCTGGCGAGCGTGCCTGGCCTCTCGCTCGCCTTCGAAGGCCCCTTCTTCAAGGAATTCGTCGTCCGATCGGCCCAAGACCCGAGAATGGTCCTCGCCGAAGTGGGCCGACTCGGCTTCCACGGCGGCATCGCGCTGGCCGAACTTGGTCTGGGACCGGAAGACGGCATCCTCGTGGCCGTGACCGAAAAGCGGACCCGAGCCGAGATCGATTCTCTCGTTGAGGCATATCGTCAAGCCTTGATGAAACACCAATGAACGACTCGGCGCGAACGGACTTCATCCGTGAATGCCGACCCGAACGCCTCATACCGCTTGAACAAGACCCGGGTCAGACCGCCATCGGGCCCCTTCCCCAGCCAAGATCGCGATTCATGTACAAGCTCAATCCGCCAGCGCTCCTGTTTGAGACCAGCCGCGCCGGCCGCCGGACCGAGATCCTGCCGCCGTCGGACGTCCCTAGCCGTCCCCTGGACGAACTCGTACCCGCGGGCCATCTCGCCGCGGGCCCGCCGCCCCTTCCCGAACTGGGCGAACTCGATGTCGTTCGCCATTATGTCAATCTTTCGACATTGAACATGTCGATTGATTCGAACTTCTATCCGCTCGGTTCGTGTACGATGAAGTACAACCCGAAAAGGAACGAACGCATAGCGGCGATGCCCGGCATCGCCGGTCTGCATCCGTATCAAGAGGAGTCCACCCTTCAAGGGATGTTGCGACTCCTCTTCGAGATGCAGGAGTACCTGGCCGAGATCGCCGGATTACACGCGGTCAGCCTTCAGCCGGCGGCCGGCGCGCAAGGGGAACTCACCGCCCTGTTCACCGCCGCTGCCTACTTCCGGTCCAAGGGCGAACGCGAGCGGCGGACGAAGGTCCTCATCCCCGATAGCGCCCACGGAACCAATCCGGCCTCGGCCCATCTCGCCGGCTTCGAGACCGTCACCATCAAGAGCGACGCCCGCGGGCTGGTTGATTACGCCGACCTCGTCAACAAACTCGGCGACGACACGGCCGTCTTCATGATCACGAACCCAAACACGGTCGGGCTCTTCGACCCGCAAATCGGCGCGATCGCCCAAGAACTCCATGATCGTGGGGCCCTACTCTACCTCGACGGCGCCAACATGAACGCGATCCTCGGCGTCGTCCGCCCCGGCGACATGGGAGTGGACTTGATGCACTACAACCCCCACAAGACCTTTTCCGGTCCTCACGGCGGCGGCGGACCGGGCGCTGGACCGATCGCTGTTCGCGACTTCCTCGCACCGTTCCTCCCTTCCCCCCTGGTCGGCAAGCGGCCCGATGGGACCTTCTTCCTCGACCACGATCGACCCCAATCGATCGGCCGCGTGCGCGCCTTTTTCGGCAACGTCGGCGTCTTGGTCCGAGCGTATGCTTATATTCGTAGCCAAGGGCCTGACGGCCTCAAGGCGATCGCGCGCAACGCCGTGCTCAACGCCAACTACCTCATGACCAAGGTGAAGGACAAGTACCCAGTGCCCCACGGCGAGCGCTGCATGCACGAGTTCGTCGCCTCGGCACGCACGCTCGCCCGCGACCGCGGCATCCGCGCGATGGACATCGGCAAGCGCTTGATCGACTACGGCTTCCACGCGCCGACGGTCTATTTCCCGTTGATCGTCTCGGAGGCCCTGATGATCGAGCCGACCGAAAGCGAGAGCCGCGAGACCCTCGACGCATTCGCCCATGCGCTGCTGGCAATCGCCGACGAGCCCGAGGACTTGCTCCACAAGGCGCCGATCAGCACCCCGATCAACCGGGCCGACGAAGTGAAGGCCGCGAAGCAGCCGGTGCTGAAATGGCGTCCGGCCTGAGTCCTTTCGCGCGCGTCTTGCCGTTCGCGACGGCCGACGGCCCAACCAACATGGCCCTCGACGAGGCCCTTCTGGAACTCGCGGCGCCGGGTGTCGCCGTGGTCCGCGCCTACGCCTGGTCCGTGCCGACGCTGAGTCTGGGTTACTTCCAATCGTGGGACGCCCCCCCCATCCAGGAGCGATTCCGCGACTCAGCAATCGTGCGCCGGCCGACGGGGGGCGGCGCGCTCTGGCATCATCATGAAATCACTTACGCACTTGTCTTGCCTCGGGACCATCCCCTCTCGCATCGTCACACCGACCTCTATCAGGCCGTGCATGAACGCCTCGCCCGAGGGCTTCGCGCCCTGGGGGCCCAGGCGGGCCTGCGCGGTCATGTGGACCACACCGGTCCGCGCCCGTTCCTATGCTTCCGAGACCAGGACACGGCCGACGTCGTCATCGAGGAGCAGAAGGTCATCGGCAGCGCCCAGCGACGACGCGCCGGGGCCGTCCTTCAGCACGGGTCCCTCCTGCTCCGCCATTCGCCAAGCACCCCCGAACTGGTTGGCCTCACCGACCTTGCCCCTAGGCACTCCGAGGGCCTCGATTGGGCGGCATGGCTCGCCGATCGGGTCATTAGCGCCATCGCGCTCGACCCGCGACCTTCGACACTCACCCGAGACGAACGGGATCGCGCCGCCGAGTTGATCGCCAAACACACGGGGGCCGCCTGGACCCACCGACGCGTTTCGACTTGATGGTTCATCGACTTCTTGACTCGCAATTTTATCCGGGTAAAATTCTCGAGTCACACCCGTTCGTTCCCAGAGGACGATCCTCATGGTCCCGACCCGGTCGCGCACCTGTACCGCCTTTGAGGGACTTCGCCTCATCGCCTCGGGCCCCATCGAAGAAGTCGCCTTGAAGACGAAGCGTGTCTTCGACCGAGGCGAGAAGGGCCCGGTCTTGGTCTTCGACGATTTGACGAGTGAGCAGATCGAGCTCGACCTGCGTGGGTCGGCGAAAGACGTCTTGGAGCGCCTGACCGAGAGGCCAACTTCCGAGGTGCCTGAAGGACAGGACGCCTCGCTTCCGCGTGGTCCGGGGCGGCCCAAGTTGGGGGTCGTCGCTCGCGAGGTCACGTTGCTCCCACGCCACTGGGATTGGCTGAATCGGCAGCCCGGAGGCGCGTCCATCGCGCTCCGCAAACTCGTGGAAGAGGCCCGGCGGACGCACGAAGCGGCCGACAAGGTCCGGCGGTCTCAAGAAGTCACTTACCGGTTCATGTCGGCCGTCGCGGGGAACTTGGCCGGCTTCGAGGAAGCGTGTCGGGCCCTTTTCGCCGGCGACGCCGAGAGGTTCGCCGCGGAGACGCGCGCATGGCCACAGGGCGTGCGCGATCACGTGTCGCGGCTCTCCCGTGATTGCCTCGCTGGTAAGATGCCGACTTGATCCGCGGACATCGAACGCGGGGCGTGGACTCCCATCGACCCGGCCTGTATCCTTGGGGCCTCCCACGCAAGGATCCGAGGTTCCTTGATGAACGCGCTCGATTTGGTCGTGATCGTCCTCTATGTGCTGGGTTGCACCTGGCTCGGCGCACGGATTGGGTCGCGGTCTCAGGGCGGTTTGCGCGACTATTTCCTCGGTGAACGAGACGTGCCGGCGTGGGCCGTGATGATCTCCATCGTGGCCACGGAGACGAGCGCCGTCACGTTCCTGAGCATCCCGGGCAAGGGGTTCAGCGGCGACCTCACGTTCCTCCAACTGGCCCTCGGTTACATCGTCGCCCGCGTCTTGATCTCGGTCTTCTTCCTGCCGCTCTACTTTCGAGGCGAGATTGAGAGCGCGTATCAAGTCTTGAAGAACCGGTTCGGCCTGGCCACGCAGCGCGCCGCCGCTTGCCTGTTTTTGATCACCCGGACGCTCGCTTCCGGATTGCGTCTATTTCTCGCCGCGGCCGTGCTCGTGGAGTTGTACCTGCGCATCCAAGGGAAGCCGGCCCCGGCTGGTTTCGAACTGCCGGTCGCGATCGTCGTCATTGGTTTCATCACCCTGATTTACACATATCTTGGTGGCCTGAAGGCGGTGATCTGGATAGACGTTCTGCAGTTCGTGATCTACATCGGCGCCGGACTGATCGCCCTGGCCGTCATTGGTCGCGAGGTCCCGGGGGGTTGGTCGGCCATTCTGGGCCAAGCCGGAGAGGCGGGCAAACTCAGGGTCTTCGACTTCGACCCCAGCCCGTTCAAGGTGCAGACCTTCTGGGCCGGCATGATCGGCGCGATGGTGCTGGACACAGGCTCGCATGGGGTGGAACAACTAATGGTCCAGCGCTATCTATCGGCACGATCGCGCGAGCAAGCGGCCGGCGCCCTGATCGCGAGCGGCTTCGTGGTGCTGACCCAGTTCACCTTGTTCCTGATGATCGGTGTGGGTATTTGGGCCCTCCATCAGGCCCATCCGAGCTTGGACATTCCTGGAAAAGACAAGGAATTCGCCTCGTTCATCGTCAGCTACATGCCTCACGGCATCCTCGGTTTGGTGGTGGCGGCCATCTTGTCGGTGACGATGTCGACGGTCTCTGGCGCCCTCACGGCGACCGCGTCGTCGAGCGTGAACGACCTTTATCGCCCTCTCTTCCCAGACCGCGACGAGCGACACCTCATGCGGGTCTCGAAGGTAATGACGGCCTTCTGGGGGCTCGCCCAAGTGGTTGTCGCACTCGGGGCGACGGTCTTGCAAGGCCGAGTGGTGGACAACGCCCTCTCCATCGCCGGGTTCGTCACCGGGATCTTGCTGGGACTCTTCCTCCTGGGGATGCTCTCCAAGTCGGCTGGCCAACTCGCCGCGTTTGTCGGAATGGTCGGCGGGATCGCGGCCGTGTCGGCCGTCGCCTTCCTGACCAAGGTCGCCTACCCCTGGTACGCCCTCGTCGGCTCGGCCACGGTCGTGATGCTTGGCTTGATCGTCCATGCACTCTTGACCCCGAATTCGGCCTCCAAGGTCGATTCGCCCCCTCCGTGAGAGTCGCCCATGCCGCGCTGGTCCGCATCCGTCGTATTGATCGTCTGCGCTCCCGTCTTGGCGCAGGCGCCTGCTGAAACGAGCACGATCGACCCAGGCCGTCTGGAGCGTATCGGCCCGGCGGTCCAGCGGGCGATCGACGCCGGCCGTGCGCCGGGGGCCGTCGTCTTGGTCGGCCATCGCGACAGGATCGTTTATCACAAGGCGTTCGGCGATCGGGCCCTCAAGCCCAACGTCGAGGCGATGACACTCGACACGCGGTTCGATATGGCGTCACTGACCAAACCGATCGCGACCGCGACGTCGGTAATGCTCCTCATCGAGCGTGGGAGTGTGCGCCTGGACGACCCGATCACCAAGTTCTTTCCGGAAATGGACAATCACGGCAAGCGCTCCATCACGATTGAACACCTTTTGCGCCATCGAGCGGGCCTGGTCGCCGACAATCCCCTGGGCGATTACCAGGACGGACCCGATGCGGCCTGGAAGCGCATCGCGGAGATCGGTCTGGTCGCGCCTCCGGGCGAGCGGTTCCTCTATAGCGACGTCGGCTTCATCATCCTGGGAAAGTTGGTCGAAAAGGTCGCGGGAACGCCGCTGGACGCATTCGCCGCGGCCAATGTGTTTCAACCGCTTGGCATGACCCGAACGTCTTTCCGCCCGGAAGGCCCCGAGAGCATCGCCCCCACCGAGCCAGCGGACGGCGTCATGCTACGCGGCGTCGTCCACGACCCACGGGCCCGCCAACTCGGGGGCGTGGCCGGACACGCGGGCCTCTTTTCCACGGCCCTCGATTTGAGCAAATATGCCGGGATGCTCCTGCGTGAAGGAAAGGCCGACACTGGCCGGGCGGTCCTCGCGCCGCTGACCGTTCGGGCCATGATCGACCCTGGCGAGACGCCCAACCGTCAGAGGCGAGGCCTTGGCTGGGACGTCGCCACGGCCTTCTCGGCGCCTCGGGGGTCCTTGTTCGGTCCGCGTGGGTTCGGCCACACTGGGTTCACGGGCACGTCGCTCTGGGTCGACCCCGACGCCGAGATGTTCGTCATCCTCCTCACGAGCCGCCTGCACCCCGACGGCAAAGAGCAGTCGCCAACGGCCCTCCGGGGCGAAGTGGCCACGTTGGCGGCGGCCTCCATCACCGCCCCGGCACGGCCCGT
>CALLYK010000011.1 GCA_937858365.1 uncultured Isosphaeraceae bacterium
GAGGGCGACCATCGCCATGCCGACCGCCGCGGCGTCGAAGGCGCCTCGGAACCGTCGTTCGCTCTGACGAACGACCGCCTCCGCGAGGCGGCGAGCGCGTGACGCGCGCACGAGCAAGATCGAGCCCAGGATGAGCCCCAAGGTCATCAAGACGCTCAAGAGCGTGAGGACTTCGCGTGAGAGCCTCTCGTCGGCCTCGGCCTCCCGCTCGAGTTCTTCCTGAAGCTCGCGTTCAATGCGCACTGTCCGGTCAATCAACTCGCGCGCCTGCGTGAGTCCCTCCCCACCTGCCGCTTCCGGCCGGCGAACGGAGGCGTCAAGGCGCCCCAGCACGAGTGCGGCACCTTGCCCCAGTTCGGCAAGGCGGCCAAGGACCTCCGACTCCCCTTTGGAGGTCCCACGGAGTTCTTCAACCTTCTGACTGACCACCGCGCCCGCCCGATCGAGTTCCCTCGGGTCGCGCGCGCGGGCCGCGACCTCCGCCCGCTCCAACGCCTCGATCACCTGGGCCATGCCGTTGAGCAACGATTGACTTCGTTGGTTCCTCTCGGCGAACCGTTGATGCTCGGAGAGGCCCCGATAGACGGTCAGGCAAGTCATCACGAGGATGCCGCCCAGGGCGAGAAACCACGGCGCCAACTCACGCTCGAAGAAGACCTTGGAACGCATCGCTCAACTTGGTCCGGGTGTTCTCGATGAGGGCCGGCTACCCCGCCGTGAGGTAGCAGCGATCGACAGCGCGGAGTACGTCCCTGGCACGCAGGGGCTTGGCGATCAGGTCGTCCATGCCCGCGGCCCGGCAGACCTCGCGATCGTCGGGCCCGGCGTCGCCCGAGAGCGCGACCACTCGAGGCTGACGGTCTGCCGGCAGGTCCCGCCGGAGTCGATCTGTCGCCTCCACTCCGCCCATCTCCGGCATCTGAATGTCCATCAGCACCAGGTCGAAACGACGGAGCCGCAGGGCCTCCAAGACCTCGCGACCGTTGCCAACCGCTTCGACCTGATGGCCATGCGGGCGCAAGATCACACGCAAGGCCGTCCGAATGACCGCATCGTCGTCAGCCAGCAGGATCGACAACGATCGGCGCGCGTGGTCACCTTGCGCGAGGCCCGAAGATGCCGCCATGATTCGCGGACCCCCAACCCTAGATCAGACCGTCTTCTCGGCCCGGCGGCACTCGTCATCGTGCGGTCGAGGGAATCCTAGTTGGTGTTCGCGATCCTGGCAAGTCAAAGTTAAGACGCCGCGGAGGGCCTCTCCGACACGTGGCTCATCGGGCGCGCCAACGCTCATCGAAGAAGCCCGAGACTTGCGTCGTGCCATCCACGATCCGAATCAGGGCGAAGTCCCCAAGGCGAGGGAAGAGCAAGGCGTTGGTCCCAACGAACTCACGTTTACCAAACGTGTGGGTCCCATTCACAACAACATATCGCGCTGGATTGAGCGGGTTGGCCGCGATCAAGACCGGCGCGACCTCCCCGGCCAGTCCCTTCGACCCGCCGACCTGGACCTCCTTTCGGTCCCAGCGTATGGGCAAGTCGCCCACGATGCGCCCCAGCAAGCGGTTCGACCCAGGGTCGCCGAACAAGACCAGATGGCGGCCGTCGATGTCGTCTTCGGTCACTTCGGTGTCGTCCTTGATCGGCAGGTCGCCGCGGAGATACTCGCCCCAGACCTCCGCGAACCGCTTGAGACACTCCATCGACCAGTCATGGACGGCCGCCGACCAGGGCGCGCCCGTGCCGCGCACACAGAGGAAGGGACCACTGAAGGCGTCATCAATGGGCCCTTGCAGATTGCGCCGCTTCTCCCGGTCGAGGTTGTCTTCGAACCGGCGCGACGCCTCGTAATCCAACAGCTCCCAGCCCTCGGCGCCGCGTTGATAGTAGACCCAGGGGAGAAGGCCCTTCGCCGCGTCGCGCAGGGGGAAGTCCTGGTCCAGCAGACGCAGCTTCTGGGCGACTTGACGGTCCAGCGCCAGCACCCTCACGTTCTCGGCTTGGTCCACGAAGGCCGTGTCGTCCACGATCTTGGCGGTGACGCGGGCCTCGCGATAGTGCTCCTCAAGGGCGCCGATCGCGACCCATGCACACCGAGGATACTTGAGCGTGTGCGTGACGAAGCGGACCTCGCTGGGCGTTTCGTCGCGTCCCCTCTCGGCACGTTCGTCTCGGAACGCCTTCAGGAGGTTCGCGCTCTCGGGGTCCACCTTGTGGCCGACCTTCGCCCCCACGACCCGGATGAAGTCGAGCCCCTCGCCGCGCGTGACGAGCCCCTCGGTCTTCATCGGGAAACCGAGCTTCTCCAGGCCGTCTTGCACAAGTTCCGAGGCTCGTCGCTGCGGGTCCTCTTCACCGCCGTAGCCGGCCATCGGCAGATTGAAGGCGTTGAGCACATAGTCGGCCGCGTCGTAGATCCGAAGGGCCTTGCGTTGGTGATCGGGCAGGTCCTTGAGTTTCGCGTAGGTGATCGATTCCGCGAAACCGGCCCCCGCCTCGACGCTGGTCCAGGTTGACGGATGATGCAGACCCAAATGCCAGGCCCCCGCGCCCCCCATCGAGAAGCCTCTGAGCAGGACCCGCCGCTCGTCGACGAGGTACTCGCGCTTCACGGCCTCAATCGCCTCGAAAACGTCGGTCTCACCGGCCCAGCGATAGGCATTGTTGCCCCGGCCGAATACGTGCAAAACGAGGCCCTTCTCGCCAGTCGGATACGCCTTGCCGTCGTGCGAGCGGAGGAAGCGGACCTCGTTGAGCGTGGCCCCTCGACCGTGCAGCACCACGTCCAAGCGAAGGCGCTCATCGCGGGGCATCTCGGGCGGGACGTACAAGGCGTAAGGCTGAAAAGACCCGTCTACCCGCGACCGAAAGCCACGCCCCGAACCGCCCGACCGCGCCGTCCAAGGATGCTGGTCGAGTTCAAGGTCCTTCATGCGCGCCGTGCCTCGGGCCAAGGCGTCGAGCGTGGCGTCGCCGTCCTTGGCCTCGAAGAACTCACCATGTCGCAAGGCCCAATCGGCCGCCTTGTGCCAGACCCACACATCGGCCAACCGGTCGCGCATGAGCGGGTCGGCCTGGGGATGGGCCTTCTCGAACGCCTTGATCCGAGCGCCAAGCGTTTGGACCTGCTCGGCGATCGCGTCCACTTGCCCCTCGGTCGGCTTGAAGCGAGCGGGCGTGTCGGGCGCCTGCTTCGCGTCTGCCCAGAGGGGAAGAAGGCCGAGCGTGGCCGAGGTCAAGGCGACACGAATGAGGTCTTTCATTCCAACGCACTCCCGGAGGGACCCGTGGTTGAGGAAGGGCGGCCCACCGCGTCGTCCCAAACGGCGGCCAGGGCCCTATTCTCATGGACCGCTTGGTCTTCGATGTTGTCGCGCTCGTGGAGGATTAAGCGAATCAAGTGATCGCGCGTGGCATTGACGTGGTTCAAGAAGGCGCTCATCAACTCCTCGCCTTCCAGGGCCCCCGCGACGAACCGTTCCAGGGCCTCGTCGTGCAGGCCGGCCAGCTCGGTCCGGAGTCGCAGGAGCGCTTTGAGGTCGGGCGCGGGGGAGACTTCCTGCTCCAACGCGGCCCGCTCGATCCGCGCGACACGAAGAAGGTAATGCTCGAAGCCCCGTTCGCGGGCCCGCCGCCATTGACGCTTCACGAGTTGGAAGAGGAAGAAGCCGGCCCCAAGCACGGCCCCAACGATCCCCAACTGGTTGTTGAGCATGTCGACCGCCTCGTCTTGAGAAAGCGGCTTGCGATCGAGGAAGGCGAGCGTGCCGTCGTGCCACTGGATCTCGGGCGGGTCGCTAAGCAACTTGCGGTCAATGGGCGGATAGGCGACGTGGACGAACGGGGCCGAGTAAACGGCATCGAGCAAGAGGCCGACCGCGTCGGGACTGACGCTGTCGCGGGCCACCAAAAGCAAGCGCGTGCCGATGGTCCGCACGGCCTCGGGCGGTTCACCATACGTGAAGGCGGGAATGACCGCGTCGTACGCGAAGACGGGGGCGGCCTCGACACGTTCGTCCTCCTGCTCCGAGGCACGCAGGTCGATCAAAAGGGCCTCATAGCAGGGGACCGAGACCAGGCGATAACCAAGGTCCGCGATCAAGTGATGAACGGCCTTCGAAGGCAGCGACGAGACCAGGAAGATCGCTTCCGCGAGCTCGGCGCGATCGGTGGCCTTGAGCAAATCGGCCTGAGTGCTGCCGGCCTCCTGATACGGGACGTGAAGGTGACGAAGCACGCGCTGGGCCAACACGCGCGTGCCGCCCCCTTCGGGACCAAGGTCGATCGTCAGGCCGGCCAGGTTGGCCATGTTGGTTCGGACGGCCTCCGCCAACTCCGGCCGGACCATCAAGTGCAGCGGCTCAACATGCAAAGGCGCAACTTCGCGAACATGCGTGCGGCCACCGTGGTCCAAACCGCCTTGCACCAAGGCCAGGTCCAGCGTGCCTGCCTCCACGCGATCGAGGGCGTCGGCCGAACCCCCCGTGGCCTTCACGTCGAGAAGGACGCCGTGACGCCGAGCGTCGTGCTTCAGGGACAAGGCCAGGCGATGCCGCCGCCCCTCCTCGCTCCCACCACTGATCTTCAGGCGCGACACACGTTCCCAGGGCCGCGCGAACGCCACCATGGCCAAAACGACCGACACGAGCGCCAAGGCGACCGCCAGCCATCGCCAACGATGCCGAATGGGCCCGACAAAGGTAGCGATCGTGCCGCTCATCGAGGGAACTTCCTCACGGATCGCTCTTTACTTTTGTGAAGATTGCGCGAAGAATAGAGGAAGACCCCAAGAAGAACACGGGAGGTGGTCACCGCCTGAAAGGAGGACGAAACGATGATCAGTCCCGCGCACGCGATCGAGGTGACGGGTAAGGGCTTCTTCCTGCTCGCCAATGGGTCGTTTCTCCTCTGGTACATCGTGGCCAAGATGGCCCTCTTGCTTACTGGTCCTTGACTTCGGGGGCGACCGGGGCGGCCTGTTTTGGCACCTGGTCCAACCAGGCCCGGAGCTTCTTGGCGACCTCCGGCCCCTCTGTCTGGGCGGCCTTCTGGACATCGGCGAACTTGGCGGAGCCCTTGATTTTCAGGGCCTTTTCGCGGGCCGTCTCGACCTCGCGCGTGTTCAGCTTCGTCCCCGTCGTGCCCGACGCGAGCAGGTTCGTGCGGTCCTGGCGATGCGACAGACCCAAGGCATGCCCCAGCTCGTGGGCCGTCACGCGGGGAATGGGCTCGTCGATGCCCCCCTCCACCTCGCGGAGCTTGGCCGTGTCCTGGACGAAGGCGAAGTCGGACCCGAGATAGACGCCGTTCACGGAGAACTTGTGAATGTAATAGACATGAAGGCCTTCAAACTCGCGGGTCTTCCGCGGCCGTATGCGACGAAAGACATTCAGCGGCGCCCGGCCGTCTGGACTCGCCTCGCGCGACTCTCGGAAGGCGTCAAGGTCCTCGGCCGCCTCGCGGACGATCGACTCCAACCCCCAGTGGACACCGGCCAGGTTCCAGATGCGATTGACCTTGTCCAGCACACGATGCACGTCCTCGTCGGTCAACACGCTATGCAGATCGGACACCTCGTCGGCCTGCAACAAATGCACACGCAAGGGGATGATGATAAATTCATCGGCGGGCGGCGGGGCGACGACGTCGCGAGGCGGGGCGTCGTCGTCGGCCTGAAGGGAAGGCGCGAGACCAAGAACAAGAAGGCAGGTCAGGACGCGAAGCGACATGGTCCGGGGCCCTCGGCGACTGCGGTGATCGTCCATCAAGATCATGGCGAGACCCGCGTGGGAAAGGCAAGTTCCCGGCGAACCAAGCGGCACCACCCCGACCCCGCGAGTGGGCCCTTCCAATGGCCATCAATCCGAGCTTATGCTGGTGATCGCCCTGAAAGTCGATCATCTCTCTCAAACGAGGGCCGCCATCATGCTTCTTCACCACCGTCTTCTCGTTCCCCTGATCTCGCTGCTGGTCCTCTGTGGCTGCGGCGGCGATTCCGTCCCTTCCGCCGACGCCATCCGCAAGTCAGTGGCCGACGCCGGGAAGGTCGTCGAGAAAGGGGCCCAAGAGGTCGGGACCGCCATCCAAAAAGGGGCTGGTGAGGCCGGCGCCGCCATTCAAGACGCCGTCGAAGACGTCCCGGTCCCCGAGGAACTTCGCGAGGTTTACGACAAGATCGCCCCGGTCTTGTCCGACCTGACCAACCTCCTGGACTCGATCAATGACAAGGAAGAAGCCGACGACGCGCTCGCAAAAATCAGCGACATCAGCGAGAAGATCGACTTCATCAAGCCGTTCGTGGACAAGCTGCCCAAGCCGGCCCGCGCCGCCTTGAAACCGCTGATCGGCGGACGGATCGGCCGGATCAAGGACAAAGTGGACAAAATCCTTCAAGTCAAGGAAGTGGCCGACACCCTCAGACCGGCCCTCACCGCGCTGGTCAAGAAGCTCCAAGGTCTGACCGACTGACCTAACCCGCGACCGGCAGCGTGAGCACCGGCCCCAACTCCTCGCCGCCCGACTCTTGGAGCGACAACAAGAGCTCGATCGTGGCCAGTGTCGCCCGCGAAGGCACATCGTCGGCCGCGATCGAGAACCAGTAACCCCGATAAGGCACGGCGACTTCCGCGTCCTTGGGCCGATGCTTGTGCCAGCGCACTCGGATGAGTCCGGCCGTCACGCCCCGCCAGTCGTACACGCCCCCCGTCATCGGGTCGATCACCACCGGGGCCACCCGGCCGGCGACGTGCTCGGGTGGGACATCCACACCTTTGGATAAAAACGTCATGATTTCTAACATCGACCGCATTTTGAGATAAATTGTGTCGTTTTCTTGTTGCGTGGGCTTGGCCTCGAAGCGATCGTCGTCGTGGTCGTCGTAGAGTTCTGATCGGAAGCGATAGACCTCTAAGTTCGGGTCCAGGCCCAGGCGGCGGGCGAACTCGATCAGCTCGGGCCGACCCTTCGCGCCCGGGCGGACCTTCAAGGCGACCGTCTTCTGGCGCTTCATCAAGACCAAGCGCTCCTCGCCGCGCGTCCGATAGGCGAAGCCCGCCTTGGCCGCGTCGAGCAGACCGCGGGCTTGCAGGTTCGCCGTGGGGACCGGGTCGGACGTCTCGACTTCAAACGTGTCGATCGCCAATTCCACCGAACCGCTCAAACGGATGGCGGTGATGACCCGCATCAGGTCGCGAAAGGCCCGGTTGTCCTCCGGGTGGTCGGGTACCAACGCGGTCGCCTCGGGGGCGTTGGGCAGGTCGTTCATCTCATCGACGGCCATAAGGAAGAAGGGCTCGGGATTGGTCGTGCCCACGACCAACCGAAGAAGCTCCACGGTCAGCGGGGTCGCCAGGGTCCGACCAAAGTCCTTGCCGGTCCTCGGCTGATAACTCAGGGTCGGCGAATCGCGCAGGAAGAGCTCGCCAAACCCCAAGTTGGCCGGGCCGGGAAACTGATTGCCGTTGCCCCCCAGGAAATTGCCCCGTCCCGACAGTTCAAACTGACTGGTGATGTTGGGCAAGTCAAGGAAGACCGGCGAATCCGCGTAACGCAAACGGACGATGTTGATGAGGATCTGTTCGTCCGTCGTCTCTCGGACGGCGTCGTTGTATTTCAGGCGGGTCTGGCGGATCGCTTGATGACCGACGCAGCCGGGGGCGAAGCCCACAAGGCAAGCGACGATCATCCCCGCCCGAAAAGCGGTAGGTACGGTGTCGCCAGGGCCCGAACGCGAGCGACCCGAGAACGTGGTCCGATCAACGCCAGGCCGCGAAATTCGTCGATTCGTCATCATCCTTCTTATCGGCGAAGGGCCCACCATTTCCCCAATCTTCCTCGTCGCGTCTTCGGAACGAGGACCGCGCCAGGACCACCCGACAACCTTTCGGCCCCATTCAGCGCGCACGGGGGACGTAACGTCCTTCCATGATTCCGCATATTCTACCGAATTGCCAAAGAGCGTGTATTCGGACCAATCATCCGAAACACTCAATTCCGCGCGGCCGGACCATCGCGGGGCGGGTCAACC
>CALLYK010000012.1 GCA_937858365.1 uncultured Isosphaeraceae bacterium
GGTTCGCCGAAGCGGCAGGCGCCTTCGAAGGGGTCCCGCCCGCCACTCCGCGCTTCATCGAGGCGCAATCGATGGCCGGCAACGCCCGCTGGCGCCTGGGCCAGCAACTTCGGGGCGACGGCAAGAACGCCGAGGCCGACGCCGAAGCCAAGAAGGCCCAGGCCCTTTACGAAACCGCCCTGAAGGCCCGTAAGGACGATAACGCCACGCCCACCGACGTCGGCCTGCTCGGTAACGTCAGCGACCTCGCCGAGATCCTATTGGCCACCGAACAGGTGCCAGCCGCGTTGACATTGCTTGACCCGATCGTCAAGGCGGCCGCCGCCGTCAGCCCCGCCGACGAGGCCTTGAGCGCCTTCAACCGACTCGTCTCCGTGCGCCTCCGCGCTCACATCGCCGCGGGGCAAACCGACGCCGCCCTCGAAGACATGCAGGTCCTGGAAAAGGCCGGCGGCCAAGGCATCTCGTTGACCCAGCTCTATTTCAGCCTCGGCCGCCTCCTCCAAAAAGAACTCGACTCCCTCAAGACCAAGGGGGACAAGGAAAAGCTCGAACAGACGCAGACCGCCTACGCGAAGTTCCTGGAAGCTCTCGTGGCCAGCAAGAGCGGCCAGAGTCAGGACTCGCTCCAATGGGCCGGCGAGGCCCTTCTCAGCCTCGGCAAGGTCGAGAACGCCACCAAGATCTTCGAACTGGTCCTGGAGAAGTACGCCAACGACCAAGCGTTCAAGGAAACGCCCGGCGCGGAGGGAAAACTCCTCCGGACCCGCCTCAAGCTCATCGCCGCACGGCGCGCCCGACGCGACACCCAGGGCTTTCAACAGGCCCTCGACGAAGTGGCCGCCCTCATCAAGGAACACCCGCGGGCCCTGGAACCGCTGATGGAGCGGTGCAAGACCTACGAGGAATGGGCCGAAGTGGAGAAGGCGCCCAAACGCTGGGACGAGGCCATCACCTACTGGAAGAGCCTCGCCACCGTGCTCAACAAGGGCAAGTCGCCCGACCAATACGAGGCGTGGTATCACGTCGCGTACGGGCAGTCGCGCAAGGGAGACAAACAAGCGGCCGTGCGCACCTTGAAAGGAGTGCTCGCCCTCTCCCCCAACCTCAACGGGCCCGAGACCCGCAAGAAATACGACGACTTGATCAAGCAGCTCAGTCCATGAGCCACTCATCGGGGACCTGCCATGCTCGCGCGGCGTCGCGACTTCTTGGCCTTGCTCACATCCACCAGCCTCACGCTCCTTCTGGCCCTGGCGGCAGGCGCCGAGGACGGCGTGCTCAAACTGGCCCCCGGCGCGACCATCAAGGCCGCCGGCAACCAAATTAAGGGGCCGATCACGAGCGAGTCGCCGATCGAGGTCAAGATCGGCACGCAAACCGTGCCGGTCGAACAGATCGATTCCCTCGAATATGAGCCGACGCCGCCGAAATACCTGCTCGCCAAGAACGCGGAGGGCGCGGGCAACCTGACCAAAGCGGCCGACCTCTACGGCGAGGCCGCCACCGAGGCCGGACCCGGCAAGCCGCTCGTCACGCGCGCGTCCCTCTTTCAAAGGGCCCGGGTCGTCGCCGCGATCGCACAGGCCGACAAATCCAAGGGAGACGAAGCCGTTCGCTTGTTGGAAGGGTTCATTCGGGGCAACCCCCAGTCGCGCCAACTGGCCCCTGCCCTGGAGACGCTCGCCCGGCTGGACATGTCCCGAGGCCAACTCGACCGGGCCGAGAAGTCGCTGACCGACCTGGCCAAGGTCCCGTGGGCCGAACCCAAGGCGCGCGTCATGCAAGCGCGGCTCCTGGTGCAACGTGGTCAAGCGGATCAAGCCGTCGCCCGCCTCGACGACCTTCTGAGCAAGACCAGCGGCGGTCCCGAACGGAAGCGTGACGCACTCCTCGCCAAGGCCGAGGCCCTCGGTGCTCAAAAGAAGTTCGACGAGGCCATGAAGATCGCCCAAGAGATCATACGCAACGCCGGCCCCGAAGACGCCGAGACCCAAGCAGCCGCCCACAATACCCTGGGCGAGGTCTTGAAACTCGCGGGCAAGACCAAGGACGCCCTCATCGAATTCCTCCACACCGATATCCTCTACTCGCGCGACCGCGAGCAGCACCCTCGAGCGCTCGCCCAAATCGTGGACCTCTGTCGCGAGCTCAAGCTCGACGAACAAGCCAAAGAGGCCGCTGACCGCCTCAAGGCCGAATACCCGAGCAACCCCTACACGGCCGCACTCCGTTAACACGCCTCTTTCCTGGTCTTTTACGTCGCCGATCCGCCCTCGCGTAAGGACCAAGACAACCTGGGGTCTCCATACATTGCACTTTCCCTAATCAGGGGCGAACGGTGCGTCGATAAGAGCAGGCGAAGGGACAATCCCCCTGAAACGAAAGGGCCAAGGTCCCGCCGTGGGACGATCGGCACGAGGTCGTGCCTTCTGACTCCCGTTTTCCCAAGGAAGGACGCTGGCATGTCCCGCGATGCGGTCGCGCGCCTGGGGACCGGACCTGGGGGTCTTCCCAAGGCCGGTTCCCTTGAGAAGGGGCCCAAGCCTGGTCTGTCTGCGGTTGAAGGCGAGATGCCGGAGACGATGGTGACGGACCTATCCATTCAGGAAGAACAGCCGAGCCACGAACACGAAAGGCAGTTGATCGCCCACCGGGCCCGTGCCGCGGCTCGGTGTCGTCTCGCCTGGGACGCCGAGACCGCCTTCGTCCACCAATGGGCGGACCGGGCACGCTCGCCCGTCCTCTGGGAGACCGACCGCCGCGTGGAGGCCGAGGAACTTGGCGCCCAGCTTTACCAGCGGCCTGGGGTCGTCCTGGCCCGTCTCGAAGGCGACCTTCACGGCGTTCGATGGCTCCTGGAACGGTGGCTCTGGCTCGACCAGGTCCTCGACACCGAAGGGACCTGGGACGACGACCAACGCCGGATGGCGAAACTCATGGCGGGCGTCCCCGTCGAGTTCCTCAATCAAGACCCATTGGGACTTGCCTCTTGGACTGCGGAGGCCCTCAAGGAATGGACGAACTCGCACCTGACGCGGCTCGACCGGTTGGAGTCGGGCGACCTCCGCGAAATCGACGAGTCGCGCCGGCAGTTGGCCATCGAGGGACTGGGGCATTTTCAGGCCCGTGGATACCAGCGATTGGCCCGCGAGTTTGAGCAGGCGAACCGGATGTATGAGCGTGCGACCGCGGAAATCCGTCGGTCCTCTCGATCGCGTGGACCCCTTCCAGACCCAGTCCGGCACGAAGGGACGCCGCCCGCGGAAGGGTCGCCAAGCCTGCCATTCAGGCCACTTCCGGCCGATCCTCGAGCGATCGAGTCGCCTGGTCGGTCGGCCCAGCCACCCGATACCGCCGGCGCCGCGAGTCTCGATTCGGGACGAACTCCGCGACAGCGGCGATCACGCAGGCGCGGGCGGAAGCGGAATTGAGGCCCCCGGCTTGAAGGCCACGACGCCCGCAACCTGGGCGTGGTTTCTGGTCAGGGTCTGGTGGGGGCCCTCTTCGAAAGGCCAATGCTGAGTTTGGCTCGGCGCGACCTCGATTGGGACGCATGCCTTGCCAACCAAGGCCCAACCCTACGTATCACCCTCACTCGATAACAACGACGGAAGGTCACTCCCAGACGGACGAACAACAAACCGCTATGATGATGATGTCGTCCGGCCTTGGGAGCCGCCCGCCACGGCGTTCCTCAAACTCGCATCCTCAAGCGAGACCTGAAGAAACAGGACGGCCTCTTGGGCCCAGCTTTACCCCAGCACTTCGCGTTTCCTTCATGAACGTCATCCGATTCAACAGCAGGTGCTACGCCGCCACCGCGGCGTTCCTCGCGACAACTTCGCTTCCGTGGGCGCCGGCCCCGGACGACGAGACCGTCAGCTTCGCCAAGGACATCCAGCCCATCCTTGAGGTAAGCTGCCTGGAATGCCATGAGGACTCGGACCCCTCTTCGGGACTTGTCTTGACCTCCGTCGCCGCGATGAAGAAGGGTGGCAAGCGAGGCGCCGCCGTCGCGCCCGGCAGCCCTGAAGATAGCTTGATGCTCCTCTTCATGAAGGGCCTCAGAGAACCCCAAATGCCACCCGAGAATCGCTTGTCACCCGAGCAAATCGCCCTCTTCGAACGGTGGATCAAGCAAGGCGCGAAGGACGACTCAAGACCCAATCGGCCTTGATTTCCGTCCGCCATTCGAGGACCACTCCTTGGGGCCGGCCACGGTCCCAAACGCTCCCAATTTCATGGACACACGAATGAAAGAAGCCACCATGCGCGCCGTTTATGCGTTCGCTTCCGCCTTGCTCGTGACGGGTTGCGTCGCGAGTCTCGTCCAGGGAATTCCCGGCGACGGCAACATCGTCAAGGAGACCCGCGAGGTCGCCGACTTCCACGAGGTCGAGGTCCAAAGCGCCATCCAGGCAACTGTGACCCTCGGAGAAACCAAGTCCGTCGTGCTCGAAGGGGACCAGAACCTCCTCGAGTTGATCACGACCGACGTGACCAACGGCCGACTCGTCGTGGCGACCAAGCCTTCCACGGCGATCCGTCCCACCAAGCCGATTACGGTCTCCATCGTCACCAACAAGCTCGACAATCTCGACCTCCAAGGGGCCGCGCGGGTCATCGTCACCAACAAGGTCGAGACCGACAACTTTAAGGTCTCCGCCGTCGGCGCGACCAACGTCGGCGTCAAGTCCCTCATCGCGAAGAAGGTCTTCGTCGAGTCGCAGGGGGCCAGCACCGTCGTCCTGGAAGGCAAGGCGAGTTCCGCGGAGGTCGTCGTCACAGGTGCCTCCAAGGCCGACCTCGCCGCCTTCGAGGTCGCGAACCTCCAGGCCAATGTGAGCGGGGCCTCAAGCTCGAACGTCAAGGCCACGCAATCGGTCGCCGGCGACGTGACCGGCGCGAGCGAGCTGACCGTCACCGGCTCACCGACCGGCAAGAGCGTGAAGACATCCGGTGCCAGCCGAGTTGTTTACGTGTCCGCCCCACCGAAATGATCGACCCGCGCGACCGCGACCCGAACGACCTCGTCCGCTTGGACAAGCTCGTCGCCGAACGCTTCGGACTCTCCCGGCGGGCCGCGATGGAAGCGGTCCGCAACGGCCGCGTGGACCTGGAAGGCACGCGCTGCGACGAGCCAGGCCGCTTGGTCGCGACCGACTCGCTCCTTGTCTTCGACCCCAATCGCCCTCGGGAGCGCAAGGTCGTTTCGAAGCTCCGCGTCCTCCATGAGGACAGACACCTCATCGTCGTCGACAAGCCCGCGGGCCTGCTCACCCTGCCCACAGCGGCCCATGAGCCGGGCACTCTTCTGGAACGCGTGACCCGATACCTCACCATCCGGCATGGCGGCCGGCCCTATGTGGGTATCGTCCATCGCCTCGACAAAGACACTTCCGGGGCCCTGGCGCTGGCGAAGTCTCCCGCCGCCCTCAAGGCCCTTCAAGACCTATTTCGTAGGCATATCATCGAACGCCGATACCTCGCCGTCGTGGAAGGGTCCCCCCTTCGACTTCGCGGCACCATCGACATGCCCATCACCAACGATCGCGGTGACATGCGACGAGGCATCGCACGCGAACCGAACGAGGGCCGCAGGGCCGTCACGCATTACGAGGTCATCGAACGCTTCGGCCCCGTCGCCTCACTCGTCGCGTGCGGCCTCGAAACCGGACGCACTCATCAAGTACGCATTCACCTCGCCGAGCTCGGGCATCCCGTTTTGGGTGAGGCCGTCTATCGACCCCGCAACCAACCTCGCTGCAAGGCGACCTTCAAACGGCAGGCCCTGCACGCTCGAACGCTCGCCTTCAACCACCCCTTGGAACATACTGAAGTCCGCGTCGAGGCCCCCCTGCCCGAAGACCTCGACGCCCTCATCCTCGACCTCAGACATCGCTTCGGCATCCCGGGCGCGGGGGGCTAGGATGCCCCTTTTCCACGGGAACTCTCAACCTTAGCGCGTACCCGACGTCACCGTCGCCGACGCGTCCACAATGCTCGGCCGTCCCTTCGACGCATTCGGCTTGCGGACCTGTGTGATGACCTCACGGAATTGATTTCGAGTAAGCGTGGGAATATGTTCCTGTTTTGCCGTTGTTTGCGCCGCCCAGTCGGGGTAGGTCTCCACCAAGCGGCCCATCAGCGACACGAACCAGCCGGCCTCTTCGACCTGGTCTTCAAGAACGCGCTCCAGAATCGGCCGGACGGTCGCGGCCATCGCCCGCCAACCCTTGGTGTCGATCTTGACGAACGCCTCGACCGAGTGCTGGACCCACGGGTCGCCGTTGACTTCCTTGAAGTAGCCGGTCCGCACCACCATCACGATCCGGCCCTTCAAGTGCGCGTTGCCCCGCGGGCCCTTGTATTCCAGGTCGCAGTAAAGGACGTGCATCCTCGGCCCACGCAAGACGTACTCCCAGGTCGCGGTCGCGCCGGCCCCGTCTTGACCCTGGTACAGGTTCGGGCCGATCTGCCGCAGTTTCGCCGGGGAATTGCTCAGGTCCTGCCAGAGGGCCAGCGTCAGGGCCGGCTCGTTGAGCAGTGCCAAATACAAGCGCGGATGACAAGGAAATGTGTCCGCGTCGCCACGTTTGGAAAACGTGTTCTCGCGAATCACCTCGGCCACGTCATCGCGACGCCCGGCGGCGATCTGGTCCAACGGCACGACCGTCGCGGGGTCGGGCCGGCGGTCGCCGGCCATCGCTGGGAGCGACAAGGCCGCGAACGAGACCCACGCCCCGACACACCGACCCATCCTCGTCAGGTCCCGCATGGCGACCCCGCCCCCATTCCAAGGACCGGACCGCGAACCGTCGCCCCGACCACCTCGCCCAAGCGAGGACCGCCAGGTCGGACCGCTCACGATCGGAGACGTCATCACGGCGACTCCGGGCCACGCTTCTCGACACCACACGCGCCGCCCTGTCGCTGGAATAGGGATCGGCCCCAGGCCGGCCGAACATGACGCCGATCGACGGTCGGGGTAGTTTTCACGGTCAGCGCCAAAGTAGGGAATCCAGGCGATCTTCCCGAGATTCGGCGCCGGCGCGGAGGAAGTGACCTTGTCGGCCTTCGGGCCGGGATTATGATGTCGCCCCGAAGATTTCCTCAAGTTTTCCACGCGATGGCACGCAAGGAGGCGACCGATGCGAGGACGCGCCTGGGCCCTGGGACTGGCTGGGGCCTTCGTCTTGGCGATCGTCGGGGCCGGCTTCTGGTTCGCCGGTCCCACACAGCAGCGCCAACAAGCGCGGGGGCCCAAGACGGCCGCCGACGTTGACACCACCGAACTCGCGGCCAGGCTCGCCGCCGGCGACGCCGACGCCCTGAGCGCCTTCCGAGACAAAGTCATCGCCATCGGTGAACAAGGGCAAGCCGCCAAGATCACCCAGGACGAGTTGACCGACCAGATCGAACTGCTCCACGGTTCGGCGCGTGGTCTGACCAAATATGGCCCCACAGGACGCGCCATGATCGCCGGCCTGGCCGGCACGATCCTGGAGCGCCTCGCGGTCGAGCCGGCGCCGCCCAACTGGACCCGCTGCTTGACCCCGATCCACGAGGTCCTCGGCCAGACGCTCGCCGACCCCGAGTCGACCGTCCGCGTGGCCGCCCTCTCCGTGACGGCCCGGACCTGGAACTGGCTGCCGGGCCGGGGCCCCCTCCCCGTGGAAGAGACCTTCCTCGGCGAGTGGAAAGACTCGTTCACCAAGGCCGTCACCGGCCTCCTTGTCGACCCCGACGCCCAGGTCCGTGCCGCCGCCGTCTTGAACCTCGCACAGGTACCCATCGACGAGATGGCCGCCCCCGCCGCCGTCCGTGTCGCCGACGTCGCCGTCGAGGTCCGCCGCCAAACCCTGATCGGTTTCGCCAAGCGGCCGGAGGTCCTTCCCGAGGAATCCATCCTCCCCAGGCTGCACGATGAGGACCAAAGTGTCGTCATGCTCGCCCGGGTCATCCTGGAACAACGTGGCCTGAGCGCCGCCCAGATCGAACTCGGCGAGCAGGTCTTTTCACCGCTCGTCTCGGTCCGCAAGAACGTCGTCCACCACCTGGAGGGTCGCGACGACATCGACCCGATCGTTTGGCTGATCCACCTCAGCCGCGACCCCGACCAAAGCGTTCGCTCGGAGGTCCTCGATGCCCTGAGCAAGGCCCAACTCGCCTTGCCCAACGTGCGCGAGCGACTGACCGAAATGGCCTTGAACGACCCGTCGGGTAAGGTCCGCGTCCGAGCTCGGGCCCTCTTGCCCACCGAGGCCGCCGCCCTCCTCCCCGATGCCGATGCCACCGACGCGACCGTCGCCATTCCGCCCTTGCCGGGTTCGTCCGCCCTCCGGCCTCGGGCCAATTGACCAATCCCAGAACAGGCGTGGTCTCCACCAAGCCTGACGATTGGGCCACGCCCAAGGGCCCTTCCCAAAAGACCGTCGCGCCTCGGCCAATCGCCTGAAGAACGTGCCAACAACTCCGTCGGCCGAGACGTAATTCCCAGCGTCGCCCTCGCGTGAGGGCCCCTTCGGGCCCGAGCGCGTCGCCCCCTTCGGAGGTGCCCTTGATGCCCTTCTCCTCCTGGATCACCCGTGTTTCCGGCACGGTTGCGCTCCTCTTGCTGCCCGCGTTCGTCCTGGCCCAAGGCCCACCCCGGTCTCCGGAGCCGCCCCTGGACCCGACACCGGAAACCAGGGCCCCGCGCGGCGACCGCTTGCCGCCCCTCGACCCACCCGCGCCCGACGACATCTCGCCCCCGCGTCAACCCTTGCGCTCGCAGCCCCGGCAAATCACCCCCACCCTGCCGCCCGAGGCCGAGGAACTGCTCAGCGACCCAGGCCCCCAAACGATCGAAATGCCACGCCGGGGAGAGATCATTGAGCAAGACGAGGTCGTCACAAGCGGCCCGGTCGTCGTCACGCCCGCCCCAACGGCCGTCGTGCCTCCTTCGGTCGTCTGGATCAACGGCCACTTCGAGCGTAAGCCCGATACGGCCGAATACGTGCCCGGCCGCTGGGAAAAGCCGCTGATCGGCGCCCCCCGATACATCGCCCCGCATTACGTCACGCGACGCGGCCGGATCGCCTGGGTCGAGGGGCATTGGGCCCAGGCCGCGACCCCCGTGCCCGCGACGGTCGTCGCTCGACCTGTCCCTGTGACGGCGCCCGCCCCGGTGGTCGTCGCTCGACCCGTGCCGACCCCCGTCGCGACCAGGCCGGTCACCGTGGTCGATCCAGGGGTGCGCGTGGTCCAGTCGCAGGCCGTGGTCCGACCCGCGCCCGTGGTCGTCCAGCCGCAACCCGTGACGGTGGTGACGCCCGCGGCGGTCGTCACCCAGCCGAGTCCCAGCGTGATCGTGCCCGGACAATGGAAGCGCGGCCTCTTCGGCAACTGGCGCTACGTGCCCGGCAAGGTCGTCTATTGAGGACGAAAAGCACCCGATGCGCACCCGGGCCGCCGGGGCCTTGCGCGGATGGCCACCACCGATGGCCCTCCGCGCCCGCGCCCGAATCGCGTCGCCTGGCCCATGCGTCCTTCCGATAGTCATCCGCGGGGCTTGTCGGTGTTCTGGTCCTCGTGGGTGTTTTCTCCAGGTTCATCAAGGGCCTCAACGGTCGCGTCCGCCTGGATTTGAGCTGGTTGTGAAGGACCGCCATCTACCGAAGGGGCCCCTTCGACTTCCGGCGGCGCTGGGTCTTTCGGCCCTTCGAGTTGTAGCATCGGTGGCGGGTCGGTGGGCGTTGCTTCTTCCGGCGGGTCGACCCAGTCGGCGGGCGCTAGCTCGCGATACAACATGTCGCT
>CALLYK010000013.1 GCA_937858365.1 uncultured Isosphaeraceae bacterium
CTGGCGTGGACCTTGATCACATCGACGCCGTACTTCAACTGTCCTCGCACCGCGAACCGGACTTGATCGACACCGTCGGCGATGCTGTAGTCGCGTTCCTCGGGTAGGAGTTGGACGCGGACCTGAGGCGCATAACGATTGATGTCTCCGTGTCCGCCGGTGATCGAGATTCCTGGCCCGCTCGCGACAATTCGAGGGCCGACGACCAAACCTTCGTTGATCGAGTTCCGCAGGTCCACGGCGATGAACGGGGGCGACCCAACGTCGCGAACGGTGGTGAACCCGGCCCTCAAGGTCGTCTTGGCGTGAATCACCGCGGAGAAGGCCCTTTGAAATGGCGTGTCTTTGAATTTGTAAATGGGGTCATAGCGGTCCGCGCGCATGCTCAAATGGGTGTGGCAATCGATGAGTCCAGGCAAGACGGTGTGGCCGGAGAGGTCGATCTCGCGCGCGCCTTCGGGAAGCGGCACGTCCGAGGCGGGTCCGACCTTCACGATGCGGTCCCCCTCAATGAGGACGCGGACGTCGGCGATCGTGGTGTCTCCCTGGCCGTCGAACAACCGTCCAGCGCGCACGCTCAGCGTCTTGCTTGCGAGGGGGGGCGCTTGCTCTGCCCTCGATTCCGCGACGAAGAGAAGCATGAAGGCCACGAAACTTGTGCGAACCACGGTGGTATCCTCAGGTAGGTTCGGCGGACGTGGACGCAGTTTGCCGGACTGCCTTGGCGGTGTCAACGATGAGCGGCCTTGCCCGCCGCCTGAGCGTGCGTCGTCAGCGAAGCACCACGCGCACACCCGCGACCAAGTCGTCGAAGGTGATCGGGGCCTGGGCTGGAAAGAGGCAGGAGCCGGGGTGGGGGTCGGTGCCGTCGAGGATGAGCATCCGATGGTTGGCCACTCGGAAGCCTTCGTCGCAGGGCTGGTGTCCGCAAACGAAGAAGTCGGCGTCCGCGATGCCGGCGAAACGGTCGGCCGTCTCCGGGCTGTTGTCGCGGCCCCAGGTCAGCGCGTAAACCGAGCCATGTCTTCTGGTGTGTTCCTCGGACCAGCCGTAGGTCACGAAGATGCTCGGGTCGAAAGCGTCCAGGTCGCGCGAGTCTGGGATCGTGTGGACGGCGAAGACGCGGTTCGGGGTCCGCACCGCGAGGGGCATGCTCGCGAAAAACTCCATGTACGACGCGTGGATCGCTTCGGCCCCTTTGCCGTATGTTCTCTCCACGCCTTCCTTGAAGAGTTCATTCAAGGGGACGCCCCGTTTGGCGATGGGCCGGTTCGTCAGTTCCGACAACTCATGATTGCCTAAGATCACATGAACACGGTCCGGGTACTGGCACTTCAAAGCGCACACGATGTCCACCAATCGGTGGGACAAATCGGGGCGGCCGGTGTCGGGGTCGGCGGTCACGTCGTGGACGATTTCTTGAAGGACCAGGTGACGGCGCGGGTTCAAGCCCATCTCGGCCCGGTCGAGCATTGCCTTGAAGGCCCGGAGGTTGCCGTGCAAGTCTCCGACCACGAGCACGTCCTCGGCGTTCTTCAGGACGACAACGTTCCCATTGCGGCCAGGTGTGGCGCGGTTCAGTTCCGTGGCCTTGCGGATCGTGGCGGCGAGCTTGGCGGGGTCTGGCATCAGCCGAGGTTCGTTCTTAAGCGGCCTAGGAGTTCAATTCCACGGCCTCTTCCCAGTGTTCATAGAGTTGCGCGAGATGGGCCTTGGTTTCGTCGTACCGGCCCTGGGCGGCCCGCGCCCGAACGCCGTCTTTCCAGGTCTCCGGTTGGGCCAGCGATCGTTCGAGCTCCCCAAGCTCTTCCTCGCATTGGGCGATCTCAAGTTCCAGGTCGGCCGTCTTCCGGTAAGGGAACTTACGGCGCGGGCGGGCCGATTTGGACACGGTCACGGCCGGCCGGGATTCGGTCTCACGGGTTTGGGCCTTCTCCAGGGCGCGGGCGGCCTCTTCCGCCTGTTGCTGGACCCAATACTGATACGCCTCGTAATCGCCGTCGATGACACGGGCCCGGCCTTGGTCGATCAAGAGGATTCGGTCCGCCACGGCGTTGAGGAAATAGCGATCATGGCTCACGACCAGGACGGTCCCCTCGAACTCGCGGATCGACCGCTCCAGGGCCTCACGTGACCAGATGTCGAGGTGGTTCGTCGGTTCATCCATGACCAGGAGGTTCGCGCCGGTCGCGGCCAGGCGGGCGAGCGCGGCCTTTCCTTTCTCGCCGCCGGAGAGTTGGTCGACGGTCTGAAATGCCTGTTCGCCCGTCAATCCAAAACGCGCGAGCACGTCGCGCACATCTTGCTCGACCCAATCGGGGTCGTCGTCGGGCCAAACGGCGCGGACCAGCGGCTTGTGGGGGTCGAGCGTCTTGAGGTCCTGGTCGTGATAGGCGATCTGGACCTTGTGGCCCACGCGGACGTCGCCCGAATCGGCCTTTTCTTGACCGACGAGCACCTTGAGCAAGGTCGTCTTCCCAGCGCCGTTGGGACCGATGACGGCCACGCATTGTCCCCGCGTGACGGTGAGGTCTAGGCCCTCGAAGAGAGGGCGATCGAACCCTTTGGTGACGCGGCGGGCCTCAATGACGATGTCTCCCGATCGCTCAACTTCGTCGAACCCCATAATGGGTCCGACGATGGAACGCATCGTGTCGACCTTCTGGATTCGCGAGAGTTTCTTTTCCCGGTCCTTGGCTTGTCTCGACCGTTGCCCAGCGCCCCAACGCGCGATGAACGCCTGCAATTCAGCGGCCTGGTCGGCCTGACGCTCGGCCTGCTTCTCAAGCAAGCGCGCTCTCTCCTGCCGGAGGCGCCAGTATTGCGAGTAGTTTCCCGGGTAGTTCTCGACGTGTCCTTCGTGCAACTCCCAGACCCGCGTGACGACCTTGTCGAGAAAATAGCGGTCGTGACTAACGATCACCATCGTGACATGTTGACGCACCAGATAGCTTTCAAGCCAAGCGGTCGTGGCCATGTCGAGGTGGTTCGTCGGCTCGTCCAGCAGCATCAAGTCGGGTGATTCCAAGAGCAGCTTCGCGAGCATCAAGCGCGACTGTTGGCCCCCCGAGAAGGTCCGGGCGGCCCTGGCGAAGTCGGCCCTGGCGAAACCGAGCCCTTGAAGGACCTCCTCAACGCGGTGTTCCACCGCGAACGCGTCTTGATGTTCGAGCCTGTCATGTAGTTCCGCGTAACGTCGCGTGGCGCGCTCGCGGTCGCCCTCGTCTTCGGCCTCGGCGATTTCCTTGGCCGCTTCTTCGAGTTCGGCTTGAAGGTCCAGCAGCGAAGCCAGGCCGGAACGGGCCACGTCCATCAACGACAGCGAGGGGTCGAAGTCAGGCTCTTGACGCAGCAGGCTCATTCGGACGCCGGGACGGAGGAAAAGCGACCCGTAGTCCGGTACGTCCAGTCCCGCGATGAGCCTGAT
>CALLYK010000014.1 GCA_937858365.1 uncultured Isosphaeraceae bacterium
TCAGCCGCCACCGGATCGCGCCGCCCGCCGTGACGGGTCGCGAAACCGCCGCCGACCTGATCGAGCAGGCCTTTCTCTCCTACAACGGCGGCCGTTTGCGCGAGGTCTGCCAGGTCTTCACGCGCAACATGCTCCAGCCGAATTGCACGGTCGGCCTGACCATCTCCGGCGCCTTGACTCCCGCTGGATTGGGGATGAGTTGCCTGGTTCCCCTCGTCGACGCCGGCTTCGTCGATTGGGTCGTCTCGACGGGCGCGAACCTCTACCACGACACCCACTTCGCGCTCGACCTGCCCCTTCACCAGAGCCACCCCGGGCTCGACGACTTCCAGCTTCGCGAAAACGACATTATTCGCATATATGACATTGTCTTCGACTACAAGACGCTCCTCGACACCGACGCCTTCTACCGCGAGTTGATCAAGTCCGACGCCTTCGCCCGTGAAATGAGCACGGCCGAGTTTCACCACGAGGTGGGCAAGTATCTGCACGCTCGGGCCAACGAACTGAAACGGCCGGCGAACAGCTTCCTGGCAGCTTGCTTCAAGGCCGGCGTGCCCGTCTACACGTCCAGCCCCGGCGACAGTTCCATCGGCATGAACCTGGCCGCGCACGAACTGGCCGGCGGCAAGCTCCGCATCGACCCCTTGCTCGACGTGAACGAGACGGCCGCCCTCGTTTACGACGCCAAGCGAAAGGGGGGCGCCTCCGGCGTCTTGATCCTCGGCGGTGGCAGCCCCAAGAACTTCATCCTCCAAACCGAGCCCCAAATTCAGGAAGTCTTGGGGCTGGAGGAGGCCGGACACGACTACTTCCTTCAAGTCACCGACGCGCGACCCGATACGGGCGGCCTCTCCGGGGCGACCGCCCACGAAGCGATGACCTGGGGCAAGGTCGATCCCGAAAAGCTGCCCGACTCCGTCACCTGTTACACCGACACGACGATCGCCTTGCCCTTGATCACGGCCTACGCACTGGCCCGGTGTGAACCTCGCCCCCTCAAACGTTTGTATGAGCGTCGCGAAGAGATGTACCAAGCGATCAAGAAAGCCTATCTAGACCGGGAAAAGCGGGGAGGACCCACGGGCACGGCCTCGCGCAAGAAGACGAAACACCCACACAAGTGATCCAGGGTCAAGGTCGGATAGGGGCCCTTCGAGGACGCATCATGAGGAGACCTTCCCGAGCCACGTTCAACCAGCGACGGCCCCGCCCCGAGGTGGGGTGGGGCGCGCTGGGGATCCTCTGTCCATGCGACGGTTTCACGAACCGCGAGAACAAGCCCTCATGGCCCGACGCCAACGTTGCGCGAAGGTGATCGGGACTCGAATCGGCCGGCACTTCCGGAAACAACATCCACTCGATTGCGGCGTGCCTCGTTGCGGCACTTGTCACGGCGAGAAGTTTCCTCGCCGACCTTCTCGGGCAGAGGTCGCGGCCGAGCGGGACCTGATAGAAGGCCAGTGGTCGTTAGGCCTAGGGGGAGCTGGATTGGACGGACCATGACCCGCGTCCTTCGCATCGACCCTGATCATCCGGACGAACGGCTCCTCGCCGAGGCCGCCGAGGTTCTGTGTCGCGGGGGCCTGGCGGCCTTCGCGACCGAGACGGTTTACGGCCTGGGAGCGGACGCGACCAATCCCAAAGCGGTTGGTCGGGTCTTCGCCGCCAAGGGCCGTCCCTCTTCCAATCCACTCATCGTGCATGTTCGCTCAATCGACCAGGCCCGCGCATGCGCGGCCGATTGGCCCGACATCGCGGAGGTCCTGGCCCGCCGTTTCTGGCCCGGACCCTTGACGCTGGTCTTGCCTCGGTCCGCGCTCATTCCCGACGCCGTGACCGCCGGCCTCGACACCGTTGGGGTCCGTATGCCCGCGACTCCCGTGGCCCTGGGATTGATCCAAGCCGCCAACCGGCCGCTCGCCGCGCCGAGCGCGAATCGGGCGAACCGCGTCTCGCCGACGCGCGCCGAGCATGTCTTGAAAGACCTGGAAGGTCGGGTCGAGATTGTCCTGGACAGCGGACCCACGACGGCCGGGATTGAGTCCACGGTCGTCGATCTCACGCGAGGGGCCCCTTACCGGGTCCTCCGCCCCGGTCCGATCACGGCCGAACGACTCAGCGCGGCGGCCGGCGTTGAGGTCGTCGAAGAGGCGTTGCATCTCGGGCCCGCGCGGAGTCCCGGACAGGGACCGCTCCACTACGCGCCTCGAACGCCGACCATCCGATTGCACGTGGACGAAGTCGCCTCGTTCGATTGGCCCGAGCGAGGCTGGTTGCTCGTGCTGGGGCACGAAGCCCCCGCGGTCCCCGCTTCGGTGCGCGTTTTCGTCTGGGCTGGTCCCGAGCAAGCCGCCACGGCGCTCTACGACACGCTCCACCGTGCCGACGCGGCCGACCTGGAACGGATCGTCATCATCGAGCCCCCGGAGGGCCCCGCATGGAGCGCCCTACGCGACCGAATTGCACGGGCGACCTCCGCCCGATGAGAAGACCCAGCGCGACAGCTTCGCGCTTGCGAAAGGGCCCGGAAATCAGGGCTTTTCAGCGCTCGGTGTTGGTTCGGCCTTGACTTTGCTGGTTGCCCGGCTGACTTGCGCGGCATCGCGCCTTTGCTTGAGCAGGTCTTTTTGGGCCGGGG
>CALLYK010000015.1 GCA_937858365.1 uncultured Isosphaeraceae bacterium
GGTGATCCGCGAGTTCATCCCCTTCTCGTCGCGCCATCCGCAGCTGCACCGGATCATCACCCAGGAATGCAAGGCCGACGGGCCGCGGATGGACTACCTGGTCGACACGCACGTACGCCCCATCTACGAGCAGACGGTGCGCATGTTCGACGAACTGGTGCGGGCCGGCGAGATCCCCCGGATCCCGAGCGCCCACCTGTACTACATCCTCATCGGCGCCGGCCCGACCCTCTTCGTGCTCGCCCCCGAGTGCCGGAGGCTCACCGGGCTCGACCCGACCGACGAGGCCCTGGGCGCGACCCTTCAGCCCCTGGGCGAGCCCCTTCGCTCCCAACTCAAGGTCGCCGAGGGACAGGGCCTGATCGTCGTGTCGTTGCGCCGTGACGGACCTTGCGCCCAGGCCGGATTGCGGCAATACGACATCCTTCTGTCGCTGGGTGAAAAGCCCCTGAAGCAAACCCAGGACATCGAGGCCGGACTCAGGGCGGCCGGCGAAGAGCCTGTGGAACTGAAGGCGTTACGGATGGGCAAGCCGCTCTCGCTCAAGGTCCGTCCGATCACGCGCATGACGCTTGGCCCCGCCTTGGTCAAAGAGAAGGAGTACTACATCGGCGTCAGCGCCGCGGCGGTCGATGATTCCCTGCGGGGGCACCTTGGTCTCGCCGAAGGGGAAGGGGTCACGATCAACGAGGTCGTCGCGAACAGCCCGGCCGAGAAGGTCGGTATCAAGGTCCACGATGTCCTTCTGGAACTCGGGGGCAAGAAACTCAATAGTCTGGAAGTCCTGAAATCGAAGGTCCAGGAACTCAAAGAAACGGCGGCGACGGCGAAACTGCTCCGGGCCGGGCAGCCGATGACCCTGACGATCACCCCAAGCGTCCGCGAGGTCGCCAGGGAGAGTGCGCCCGTGTCGTACAGTGTCGACTTGCCCTTGGTGGAAAACCGATACCAGTTGGCTCGGCGCCTGAACTCAACCCCGGGACAAACCCTCCCCTATGCTGTCCCCGTTCCTCCGACGCCTGTTGCTCCCTCGGGCAACGTCTGGACTGGGTCCTTCAGGTCAAGTGAGGTCCAACAGTTGCAAAGCGAAGTGAAGGCGCTTCGCGACACGATCGCCAAACTGGAGAAGGCCATTGAGGCCCTCAAGGGGACCGTACACCAGTAGCAAATGGACAAGGGCGTCTGCCCCGGCGGCGCCATCTCTTGCGGTCTGGTGGCCGCGGTGTCATGCTCTCCGGAGGCTGTTCGCCGACCTCCGGAGGGCAGTTGCATCATGCGCCTAGGCCTTCTCGCTGATATCCATGAACATGTTGAACAGCTCGAATGGGCCATTGCGACGTTGCGAGCCCAGGATGTCGATCGCTTTGTGATGTTGGGCGACGTCTATGAAATGGGTGGGCGGATCGAAGAGACCGTGGCCCTCTTATCCAAGCTCGACACCCTCGGTGTATGGGGCAACCATGATTTCGGGCTCTGTCGAGACGTGTGCGAGAGCGTCCGTGCCCGCTACTCAAGCGAAGTGCTCGCCTATTTCGCCAGCCTAGCCCCGTACGTCGAATATGAAGACTGTCGGTTTCAGCACATCGAACACCACCTGGACCCGACAATCCTCGAAGACCTCTGGAGCTTCGAAGAGCATCTTGGGGTGGACGCCGCGCTAGGGTTCGCGGCGCATCCCCATCATCGGCTCTTCATCGGGCACTTCCATCGTTGGGAAGTCCACGAACCCGAGGGGAAGGTCTCGTGGGACGGCCGTTCGCCGATTTCACTCCGCCCCGATCGTCGGGCCTTGGTCGCCGTTCGGGCCGTTTGCGATGGGTCGTGCGCGCTGTACGAAACGGAATCGGCCGTTCTCGTCCCCTACGCGATGACGTGAGCCTGTTGACGGGTCGCCGAACGTGCCCTCCGTCGAGCTCGAAAGAGAAAGCGCCAACCGGTTCGATCAGGCGTTGGAATGCGGGCCAGGCCTTCGACCATCACCGTCGGTCCCGTCTTCCGATCGACCATCGAAGAACTTGGCCCGCGCGTCGCGCACGAGGTGGAAGACCTGACCTTTGTCTTTACGACGGGTCACTCCGCTGTGACCTCTGACCCAACGTTGCGGAATCCCGGAAAGGCCGTGAAGGGCCCCGAGGACGGTCCCGACGAGGGCCCCGATCGTGTCGTTGTCTCGGGTGTATCGGACAGTCAAGTCCATGGCGCGTTCGAAGTCGGCCCCTTCCTTCATAAGGATGAAGATCAGCGAGGGGACCGTTTCGCGCAAGTCCGGGCCCGAGCCCCAAAGACCCTCATAAGGGTCGCAAACGGCCCGCACGGTCCGGCCCGACTGGAAGGCCGACATCACGGGGCCCTCCAAGAAGTCGGCCAGGTCCCCCGAGAACTTCCGCAAGAGCGGCCTCGCGTCCGTCGCGTCGGCGCGCGCGCTCGTGTCGTCCAACTCGCGATAGATGCGCGCGAACTCGCCGACCCACCATTCCGGCGTGGGAACGGCCCCCAAGGAAAGACACGACCAAATCAAGTGGACGAGGGCGACACAACAGGCCGCAGACATTTGACCATCGTGGGTGACCCGCCCGCAGAGGACCGTGTCCAGCCAAAGGTCGGACGTGGCACAACGCAAATGGGGCACGATGATCGGCGCGACGCGCACGAGGGCCCCGTTCCCCTGTGCCCGAGTGCCTGAGGTCGCCCACCGTTCCCAGTTCCCGCCATTGCGGGCGCGATGGCGGAAGCGGCGACCGGCGCTCCCCAAGCCGATCAGTTCCTCGGAGCGTTCGGAGAAGAGACGGGCCGTGGCCGCCGGGTCGAACCGGCCGTCGCGGACGATCTGCTCCAGGGTCCAAAACGCCATTTGGCTATCGTCCGACGGCCCCCGCCACTTCCCCATGTAGTGCAAGGGCTCGGGATAACGCGACCGTCGACGCCAACCCGAGAGCCCCTCCGTGGGCATGGCCAGCGCGTCGCCCACGGCGAGGCCCACAAGCGCTCCTTCCACTCGGTCCCAGTTCAGGTCGGGCAGTGGGGCGGGCGCGGCCTCGAAGATAGGCGCGGGCCTCACGTCCAGGAGCCCTTGCTCACGCAGGTCCTCGAACCATTCGCGTGAGTTCCGAGGCAAGTCTCCTGGGCCTTCATCTCGACCACGTCTCGGCGCGTCGTCAAGGTCCCGACCCATGATCCGGCCGAGCCAATTGAGGAAGCGACCTCGCCGGGTCTCTTCCCAAGGTCGCGACCGTTTCGATTTGCGCGCCTTGCTTGTTCGCGACATGGGGACTTGGTCAGGGCCACCGTTTTATCGAGACTTGCCTGAGATCCGGAGACTGACCCCCCCCCCTTTCAGGCAAGTCAACCGTGTCTGGTCTGGCGTTCTCCTCACGCTGAGCGGCCCATTTTAGCCAGACGGAGTCTGGTCGGAAAAGACCCTGTGAAAATGGTCAACGAGCGCATCGGCGCCGGGCTGAGCAGCTAATCGGTCGCGAACGTCCGTCTCTGGTGTTCCGACTTCCAAAACCGGTCTGAGAGTGGACTCTGTGTGAGCACCACCGGCTCGATCGAGTCATCAGGACGATTGGGGGCCCGAGAGGCCCTGAACGAGACGAGCCCCTTCCGCCGCTCGACAAATGTGGACATCGGGAAACACCCCCTGCTCGCGCGCGAACGTCTCGCGGACCGACTCGGCGAAGTCCATCGCCAAGTCGTCGCGAACGAGGTTCACCGTGCAACCGGCCCACCCGGCGCCCGTGAGCTTGCCACCGAGGAACCCTGGCGAACCCTCCGCCGCTTCGATCAAGGCGTCGAGTGACTCCGAGCTATTTTCAAAGTCGTCGCGGCTCGATGCGTGCGAGGCCGACATCAATCGGCCAAACGCGGGAAGGTCCCCCTTCATCAGGGCCGCCGCGCCTTCTCGGACACGCTCGTTTTCGGTCAAGACGTGCCGGGCCCGTCTCCGCCCGACTGGGTCGAGCGCGTCCCAATACGCGTCCAGGTCGGCCAATGAGAGGTCGCGTAACTGCGTGACGGGTCGCTCTTTCCGGAAGAAGGCCACAACCTGCTCGCACTCGGCGCGACGCTGGTTGTACATGCTCTCGGTGAGCTTCCTCGCTGTTTTCGAGTCGCAGATCACGATGGCCGGCGCTGGGTGGGGCAGAAGTAGCCTCGCGAACTCCAGGGTTCGGCAATCAAGCGTCAAAGCGTGTCCTTCGCGGCCAAAAAGCGCTGAGAACTGATCGAGAAGGCCCGAACCGACACCCACGAATTCGTTCTCGGAGCGTTGCAGGGTCTTGGCCAATTCCATCAGTTCGGCGTCGTTGGTCAAGCGGTCGATGTCCAGTCCCCGGACGATCCCACCCGCGATGAGGAAGACGGCGATCGCCCCCTGCAAACTCGCCGAACTGGAGAGGCCGGCGCCAAGTGGAACATTTCCGGCGAGGGCCAGTTCGAATCCGCCCGCGAGGGGTGCTCCCGACCATTCACTCAAGGCCCACGCGACGCCTCGGACATAGCGCCCCCAGCCCGGACCGACCTCGTCTAATGCATCCAGCCTGAAGCGATCGGTCCCTGGGAAGGCGGTCGAGACGACCCCCGCCTCGCGACCCGGGACCACCCTGCCCGCCGCGACCGTCCAGCGGTCGATGGCCGACGCCAGCACCAACCCGCCGTTGTAATCGGTGTGGTTCCCCAACAACTCGACGCGGCCCGGTGCCAAGGCAACGACCACAGCCTCGGCACCGAAGGTCCGCGCGAAGAGCATGCGAGCACTGGTCACACATTGCGAGGCAGTGGTTTCCACCATGTTCGGATCAGGTCCTTTCCCGCCCGTCTCCAGGGCGTCCCTTTGCCGGCATGATACCTCAAGCCCAGGGACGGGGTCGCCGGCGTGGTTCCGCTTTCACCGATGATCTCTTGATTCCAGGCTGACGAAACCGTCTCATGTTGGTCGGGGCCCATTGACAGGCCCGAGAAAGATAGTCGAGACATCAGGCCCATGTCCTCTACCGGTGGCGGACTTCATGTCGTGGTCATCGGGGCCGGGTTTTATGGGGCATCCATCGCCCTCGACCGGCGCCTCCGTGGTCATCGCGTGACCTTGCTTGACGAAGCGGCCGAACTCTGCGGGAAGGCCAGCTACGGCAATCAGGCACGCGTTCACCAGGGATACCATTACCCGCGAAACATCCAGACCGGCCTGAGCTGCGTGGCCAATTTTCCGCGCTTCGTGGACCGATACCGCGAAGCGATCGTGGATGGGTTTGAGAAACTCTACGCGATCGCCAGGCGCAACAGCCAGGTCACGGCCAGTCAGTTCGAGAGTTTCTGCAAGTCGGTCGGCGCCCCGGTCCGTCCAGCCCCGGCCGCGGCCCGCCGACTCTTCGAGCACGACCTGATCGAAGACGTCTTCGAGGTCCAGGAAGTCGTCTTCGACGCCGTCTTGCTCAGGAGGCGGCTCGAAAGGGACCTGGCCGAGTCGGGCGTCTCGCCCCTGTTGAGGACCAAAGTCACCCGCTTGGGGCCGTCGGCCGACGGCCGCCTCAGCGTGGTGACGACGGCCACTACGCCCCTGATCGCGGACCAAGTTTTTATTTGTACATATTCGAGAATCAATACAATCTTAAGAGATTCAGGACTGCCGCCCGTTCCCATGAAGCACGAGGTCGCGGAAGTGGCCCTCGTGCGGCCCTGCCCGGAAATGGTCGGTCGGGGAGTCACCGTCATGGATGGCCCCTTCTTTTCCACGATCCCCTTTCCGGCCGAGGGACTGCACAGCTTCACGCACGTGCGTTACACGCCCCATGAGGCCTGGTTCGATGAAGCCGATCGTCGCGACCCATACGCTCACTTGGCGGCCAACCCACCCGTCAGCCGATTTCCTCTCATGGCCCGCGATGCGACGCGCTACATGCCTTGTTTGCAAAAAACGCAATATGTACGCTCGTTGTTCGAGACGAAGACCGTTCTGATCGAGAACGAGGCGAACGACGGCCGGCCGATCCTCTTCCGGCCGGACCACGGCCTTCCGGGTGTGACCTTGGTCTTGGGTGGTAAGATCGACAACATCGACGACATCCTCAAGAAAGTCGGCGAGGGTGACCCCTCATGAGCCAGGTGGAAGTCGAACAGTCCCCCGTTTTCGACGTGATGGTCTCGGCCCTGGTCTGGTTGCAGGACGACCACACGATCCTGGCCGAGTTCCTCGACGAGATCGAGGCAGTCCTTCGGGGTTCGTTTCGCTATTACGAGATCATCTTTGTCGACAGCCATTCGCAGGACGGGTCGGTCCCGTTCCTTCTGGAACAGATGCGGACAAGGCCCAACCTGCGTCTCCTGCGCCTCTCGCGGCGGGCGTCGCGTGAGGTGGGCTACACGGCCGGCATGGACCACGCGATCGGCGATTTCGTCGCCCTGATGGACCCCTACATCGACCGTCCCAACGACGTGCCCCGCATGGTGGCCGCGGCGCGAGAGGGCTTCGACGTCGTGATTGGTGAAGGTGCCGAAGACGCGCGTGCCGGCCGGGCCCGCCGGTTCGTCTTCGCCCTGGCGAGTCGGATGCTCGGGGAAAAGATCGAGCCTGACCAATCCCACTTCCGTCTCTTCAGCAGGAGGGTGGTCACGTCGATCACCAAGATCAAGCACCGGCGCCGCTACATCCGCCACCTGAACGCCGTTGTCGGCTTCCGCCAACGCACGATCCCAACCACGCCCCACCCGCGGGTCAGCCAAAAGAAAGACCGAGGGGGCCTCATCGCCTCGGCCCGCTCCGCGATCGACCTCGTCTTCTCGCACTCCGCCACGCCGCTACGATGGGCCGCTTTCCTCGGTTTGCTCGCGAGCTTCCTAAACCTGGCCTACCTGCTTTATGTGCTGGTCGTCGTGCTTGTGAAACGCAACTTGGCGGAGGGCTGGCTCACGACGTCCGTGATGATCGGCACCATGTTCTTCCTGCTCTTCGCGATCCTGACCGTCCTGGCCGAGTATGTCGCGCGCATCCTCGAAGAAGTGCAGGAGAGGCCGCTTTACTTCATTGAACTTGAGGCCGAGAGCACCGCTTCGACACGGCGACCCGAACAGAGTCTCAACGTCGTTTGACCCAGGGGAAAAGGGATGAAACTGTGCATTTCCAACATCGCCTGGGAGACCGACGAGGACGACGCCGTCGGGGCGGTCCTCAGGCGGAACGGCGTCTCCGCCGTGGAGGTGGCACCGACGAAGTATTGGCCCGCCCCTTGTCGCCCCTCCGTCCTGGAAATCGCCGACTTGCGCAAGCGATGGGAGGACCGCGGCCAGCGTGTCGCCGCCCTTCAAAGTCTCCTCTTCGGAATGCCTCACCTATCGATCTTCGGCGATGGGGCGGTTCGCAAGGCAACTTTGGACTACCTCGAAGGCATGCTGGAAATCGCGGCCCAACTTGGTGCCGGCCCGCTGGTCTTCGGCTCTCCCAAGAACCGCATCAAGGGGGACAGGCCGTTCGAGCGGGCCGTCACGGACTCGGCAGATTTCTTCCGACCGCTCGCCCGACGCGCGGCCGACCTTGGTGTTGTCATCGCGTTCGAGCCCAATCCGACCGACTATCACTGCGACTTCGCGAACACGGTGACGGAGGCCCTGTGCGTCGTGGAGGCGGTCGATCATCCAGGTTTCCTGTTGAATCTGGATGTTGGGATCATGAACCTGAATGGAGAAAACGCCGCTGAGAGTGTTGCGCTCTGTCGAACGCGACTGGCCCATGTCCACTTGAGCGAGCCTCAACTGGCGGCGGTCCCCGCTGGGTCCCACGATCATCGGCCGGTCATGAAGGCCCTTCAAGAGCACGGTTGGGAAGGTCTGGTGTCCATCGAAATGCGCGCAGGGGCCGACGACCGAAACCTCGAGCGAGTGGCCCTGGCGGTCGAACACGGGGCGTCTCTTCGGAGGCCGACGAGCGTGAGAAGGTGAAAGACCGAGGACTCGTTGGGATGACCCCTCTTCCGGATTGGCAAGTCCCCGAATACACGACGACCGAGTTCGCCCCCAGGCGCTCTCGATTCGCTGTGGTCGTCCCCGTCATCAATGAGGGGGACCGCATTCGCCGGTTGCTGACCCGAATGCGCGACCAACAAGTCGCCGATCGGGCCGACGTCCTCATCATCGATGGTGGTTCGACGGATGGCTCGTTGGCCGTCGACTTCCTGCGCACGATGGCCGTTCGGGCCCTTCTGGTCAAGACCGGTCCTGGCCGGCTCAGCGCCCAGTTGCGATGCGCCTATGCCTATGTCCTCATGGAAGACTACGAAGGTGTCGTCACGATCGACGGCAACGATAAGGACGACCCCGACCCGATCCCTGTCTTCCTCGACGACTTGGCCGCGGGTGTCGATTTCGTGCAGGCGTCGCGCTTTCTCCCCGGAGGTCTCGCGGAGAACACACCCTGGACGCGCACCTTGGCCATCCGTTTGATCCACGCTCCTTTGCTGAGCTTCGCCTCGGGTATGACGTGGACCGACACCACCCAAGGCTTCCGCGCCTACAGCCGCCGACTCCTCCTGCATCCTGGACTCAAGCCGTTCCGAGACGTCTTCTCCGGTTATGAGTTGCTCGCCTACATGAACGCGCGAGCGCCGCGCCTGGGGATGAAGTGCGTGGAGAGGCCGACCGCACGGCGCTATCCGGTCGGAGAGGTCCCCACCAAGATCTCGGCCGTGCGGGGCAATGCGAAGGTCCTCTCATGTCTCCTGGCCGCCTGTCTGGGTCGGTATGACCCGGCTTCGGTCCCGCCCACGTGACATGGTCGAGAGGACCACTTCCTTCAGAAGCACCGCTCCCGAAGGCCGGCGAACGGCGTTCGTTTTTCCGCTTGATGCGTCGGCATCTTTGTGAGGGCGCACGAAGTCATTTGAATTGACGACTGCTTAAGCGGATTGTCGGCAGGGCCGGAAGGGGCTACCTCGGTTTGTCGGTCGCCTGGTCGAGGTGGCCCGGATCTGGATTGTGAAGTGATCTTCGAGCCGTCGGAATGGAAAGCGGTCCGGTCGGTCGCCAAGCGCGCGTCACCACTAAAAGAAGTCGTTGAGACATTCAGATGTCGTGCATATGAAGGCGAGCTTGGGCGTTCATATCGAGCGACCCAAAAGGTAGCCGGGAACGCAGACTCTCTGGATCGGCATTCCGCGCATGGATGACCTGGCCATGGCCTGGGAGACGTTCGGCCCCGGCTCGAAACCGTGGACCGGTTGACTTGTGGATAACAACGAGGGGCGATGCCCACTTCGCGACGCGAACGACTCCTCCCTCCCCGCTCCCGAGCGTTCCGGCCCGGGGCAGACTTGCCCATGACGAAGTGTGATGTATGTTTCACATTGGCGCGGTCTCGGCGACGCCTGACCCTCCGCGTCTCGCTATTTGGCAATTCGGTCCTCTCGCAAGTCCCCAAGCAAGTCCGAACCCATTTCGTCCTATGACGATTAGAGAGGTCGCAACGACCCACGCTCGGCACCGACCGCCCAGGAAGTCCGAACCCATTTCGTCCTATTACGATTAGAGAGGTCACAACGACCCACGTTCGGCACCGACCGCCGAGGAAGTCCGAACCCATTTCGCCCTGGCGCGATCATATCGACTTTGCCGACCCCCTCACCATCGGACCCTACGTCCTCCTCGACCGATCCGTCGCCGCTCTAGCCATCCCCATCGATTCGGCTTGCCCATGACCCGCCAAATCCCTAATCTACCGTTTCTTGTCGTCCGTTCAGGACGGCATTCGACTCGGACCAGGGTGGGGGTGGACCATGTCGCGGCAGAGAGGTGTTCGATTGGCGTTGGCTTGCGCGTTGGCGTTTGTCGCCGCGGCCCCTTCACGGGCCCAGGAGGACGACAAGGCCGACGCCAAACCCAAAGACCGTAGTGCCTTGGCGTCCGGCCTGAGCTTCCGTGGGATCGGGCCGGCGTTCATGTCGGGCCGGGTCGGCGACATCGCGGTCGACCCCGTCAAGCCCAGCACCTGGTACGTCGCGGCCTCTTCCGGGGGCGTTTGGAAGACGACCAACGCGGGCACGACCTGGACACCCATCTTCGATGGTCAAGCGTCGTACTCGATCGGCTGCCTGGCGATCGACCCGAGCAATCACCTGGTCGTTTGGGTCGGCACGGGCGAGAACAACAGCCAGCGCAGCGTCGGTTACGGCGACGGCCTGTACAAGTCGCTCGACGGCGGCAAGTCGTTCGTCAAAGTCGGACTTGATAAATCGGAGCATATCGGCAAAATTTCGATCGACCCGCGCGACGGCGACACGGTCTACGTGGCCGCGCAAGGGGCCCTGTGGGCCCCCGGCGGCGATCGCGGTTTGTACAAGACCACCGACGGCGGCAAGACCTGGAAGGCCGTGCTCACGATCAGCGAGAATACGGGCGTTAGTGAGGTCGCCTTCGACCCGCGTGACCCCGACACGCTGTACGCCGTCGCCTATCAGCGGCGCCGACACGTTTGGACGCTCATCGACGGCGGGCCCGAGTCGGGCCTTTACAAGTCGACCGACGCGGGCAAGTCGTGGCGCAAGATCAACAAGGGGCTCCCAGCCGGCGACAAGGGACGCATCGGCATCGCCGTTTCGCCCATCAATCCCGATGTCGTTTACGCGACGATCGAGGCCGCCCGCGGCGAGAGCGGCTTCTTCCGGTCCGAAGACGGCGGCGAGAACTGGTCGCGCCGGAGCGGACACGTCGCTTCGAGCCCGCAGTATTATCAAAGGCTCTTCGCCGACCCGAAGGTCTTCGACCGCGTCTATGTGATGGACACGCTGATCTCGGTGACCGAGGACGGCGGCGCGACCGTGCGACCGCTCGGCGAGCGCAACAAACACGTCGACAACCACGCCCTGCACATCGACCCGACCGACAACGACCACCTCATCGTCGGCTGCGACGGCGGCCTTTACGAGACCTGGGACCGAGGTCGCACTTACGACTATAAGGCCAATTTGCCCATCACGCAGTTTTATAAGGTTGCCGTCGACAACGACTCGCCTTTCTATAATGTTTATGGAGGAACTCAGGACAACGCCACCCAGGGCGGGCCTTCGCGGACCACGAACGTCCACGGCATCCGCAATTCCGATTGGGTGGTGACCGTCTTCGGGGACGGCTTCGACCCGGTGATCGACCCGACCAACCCCAACATCATCTACTCGCAGTGGCAGTACGGCGGCCTTGTTCGTTACGACCGGAAGTCGGGCGAGCGAATCGACATCAAGCCCCAGGAGGAGAAAGGCGGGCCCGCCCTGCGCTGGAACTGGGACTCGGCCCTCATCCTCAGCCCGCACTCGGCCACGAGGCTCTACTACGGGGCCCAAATCCTGTTCCGATCCGATGATCGCGGCGACACCTGGAAGGCCGTCAGCGGCGACCTTTCCCGGAACATCGACCGCAACAAGCTGAAAGTGATGGGCCGTGTGTGGGGCCCCGACGCCGTCGCCAAGAACGATTCCACCTCGTTTTACGGTTCGATCGTCGCGCTGGCCGAGTCCCCCTTAGTAGAGGGGCTGATCTACGTAGGCACCGACGACGGCCTCATTCAGGTGACCGAGGACGGCGGGCAAAACTGGCGAAAGGTGGACGAGTTCCCGTTCACCAACAAACCCGAATACGTATATGTGAGCGACATCGAAACGTCACGACATGATCCCAACACGGTCTACGCCTGTTTCGACAACCATCAAGACGGCGACTTCAAGCCATACGTATTGCGCAGCACCGACCGGGGCAAGACGTGGGTCTCCATCGTCAGCGACCTCCCCGAGCGAGGCAGCGTGTACACGATCGCGGTTGACCACGAGAAGCCGGACTTGCTGTTTGTCGGCACCGAGACGGGCGTGTACGTCACTCTTGACGGCGGTAAAAAATGGCGGCCCTTGAAAGGAGGCTTGCCCACGATCGCCGTCCGCGACCTGGAAATCCAGCGGCGTGAGAGCGACCTTGTCGTGGGCACGTTTGGACGCGGCATTTACGTGATGGATGATTACTCGCCGCTGAGAAAGCTCGACTCCCCCGAGTTGGACAAGGCCGCGATGGTCTTCCCGATCAAGAAGGCCCTTCTGTACGTCCCCTCGGCGCCGATGGCCGGCGGCGAGAAGGCCTATCAAGGAGCGAGTTTCTACACCGCCCCGAACCCGCCTTTCGGGGCGACGTTCACCATCCATCTCAAGGAGTCGCTCAAGTCGAAGAAGGCCGCTCGGATGGAGCGAGAGCGACGCCTTGATCGCGAAGGGCGCGACGTCGGCTATCCCAGTTGGGACGACTTCAAGGCGGAAGATCGCGAGGAACCAGCCGCGATCGTGGCGACAATCCGCGACGCGGAAGGACGACTCGTTCGCCGGTTCAACGTGCCGTCGTCAGCCGGTCTGCATCGGGTCACGTGGGACTTGCATTTGCCGGGCTATCGGCCCGTGCGTAGTGCCGGCGGCGGTGGCGGTGGCGGTGGCGACGATGACGACTTCGGTCCCAGCGCGGGCTCGGGTCCCTTCGCGCTGCCCGGCAAGTACACGGTCACGATCGAGAAGCGCGACGAAGAGGGCCTGAAGGAACTGGCCCCCGCGGCGCCGTTCGAAGTGGAGGCCCTGAACCTGGCGACGCTCCCCGCGAGCGATCGCGCGGCGGTGATGGCCTTCGCCAAGCAAACGGGCGAGTTGCAGCGGGCCGTCCTGGGAACGGTCGAGGCCCTGGGAGAAGCGACCGCGCAAGTGTCGGTCCTGAAGCGTCTGGCCGAGCAGACCGCCAACGTACCCATCGAGCTTCGCAAGGAAGTGCGCGCTTTGGAACTGAAGCTCTGGGACGTTCGCGAAGCGTTCACCGGTGACCCGACACGCCCGCGTCGAAACGAGCCGGCCCCTCCGGGATTGGTGGGTCGAATCGACACGATCATTCGCGGTCACTGGTCCACCACATCAGCGCCCACGGCCTCGCACCGCAAAAACTACGAGATCGCGGAGGCCGAGTTCAGCGAGGCCCTGGAGAAGCTGCGACCCCTCCTGGAAAAAGACCTGCCCGCCTTGCACGACAGGCTGGAAGACGCCGGCGCTCCTTGGTCGCCCGGACGCAAGCTACCCAAGTGGAAGCGCTGACCCAGGTTTGACCCCGGCTTCGCGGGCCGTCAAAATGTCCTCCAGCCATGACCGACGAAGGAGGGGATCATGAGACGGCTCGCGATGCGAAGCGTTGGGTTTCTGTTGGGTTGTCTGATCAGCGTTCTTGGTCCAACCGCCTCGGCCGCCGATGGACCGCCCGCGGTCTTCGCACGCGAAAACCTGATCGCCTGGTGCATCGTCCCGTTCGACTCGAAGAACAGGGGCCCCGAAGAACGCGCCGCGATGCTCGCGAAGCTGGGCCTCAACCACTTCGCTTACGACTGGCGCGCGGAGCACGTCCCAACGTTCGACGCCGAGGCCCAAGCCTTGAAGAAGAACGGCGTGGCCCTCGTCGCTTTCTGGCTCGCGCCCGGCGAACTCAACGATCAGTCCCGCAACATCCTGAAGGTGCTGGAACGCAACCAGGTCCGCGCCTCCCTTTGGGCCTTGCTCGACTTCGGCCCCGACAAGGCCCCCGCGGCGGCCGAACAGGCGAAGCGCGTCGCCGCGGCGGTTGCCAAGCTGGGTCCGCTCGCGAGCGAGGCCGACCGCGTGGGTTGCTCGGTCGCCCTCTACAATCATGGCGGCTGGTTCGGCGAACCGGAGAACCAGGTCGCCATCGTGGAACGCTTGAAGAAGGAAGGACATGCCAATGTCGGCATCGTTTACAACCTTCATCACGGCCACGATCACGTCGATCGTTTCGCCGCCGTGCTGACTTTGCTCAAGCCCCACTTGATGACCCTGAACCTCAACGGCATGGACCGGGACGGCGAGCGAATCGGCCGGAAAATCCTGCCGTTGGGACAGGGCGAACTCGACTTGGCGCTGCTCAAGACGATCGTCGCCAGCGGCTACAAGGGGCCGATCGGCATCCTCGGCCACACCCAAGACGACGCCGAAGCGCGCCTCGCCGACAACCTCGACGGTCTGGATTGGCTGGTCAAGCAACTCGAAGGGCGCGACCCGGGCCCCAAACCGACCCCGCGCACGCCCGTGCCGCCCAGACCCAAGGCCGAGGAAGAAGCAGTGGCCAGACTCGTGGAGAAGGCCCGACTGGCCGGCGACCTGAAGCGCGGGGCCCTCGTCTTCGGATCGCCCAAGTATGCGTGTCAATCCTGCCATCAAGTCGGCAAGGTTGGAGGCGCGGTCGGCCCAGCGCTCACGAACGTGGGGTCTTGCCTCAAGCCCGAAGAGATCGCCGAGTCGTTGCTCTGGCCTCGTCGCAAAGTGAAAGAAGGCTACGAGTCCATCACCGTCTTGATGAACGACGGCAAGGCGCATCAAGGGTACAAGGTCGAAGAAACCGGTGATACGCTCACGCTGCGCCTCGTGACCAGCGGCGAACGGCTCACACTTCCCAAGAAGGAGATCGAAGCCACGCGAATCGACGGCAGCCTGATGCCGGAGGGGCTAGCTGAGGCAATGTCGGACGACGAACGGCGCGACGTCCTCCGCTTCTTGATGGAACTCGGTCATTCCAGCGAAGCGGCCGAGCATCTGAACGTCCACGCGCCGGCGACGTTCGCTTACGATCGGGCGCCCCTTCATCCCGAACGGTGGCCCAACTGGAAAGAGCATGTCAATCGTGATCGTCTGTACGATTTTTACACCAAGGAAGCCGCCTTTTTTCGTAATGTAAGACCCGTATCTCATCTCTTACCGCAATTCCCGGGTTTGGACGGCGGCCAACAGGGGCACTGGGGCAACCAGAACGAAGACGTTTGGGCCGACGATCGTTGGAACCAGGCCGACCTCGGGACCTTGATCTCGGGCACCTTTCGAGGTGCCGGCGTGACCGTGCCCAAAGGCGTATGCGTGCTCCTGGGCGATCGTGGTCAGCGGGCCGTTTGCTTCAACCCGGAGACCCTGTGCTACGAGGCGCTCTGGACCGGCGGCTTCGTCTCATTCGACAAGCAGCGCCACGGCTTTCTCGGCGGCCTGAAGCTCCAGGGCACTCCCTTATCGCTTCCCGAGGGCCGTAAGCCGTCCGTGCCCTTTGTTTATCACGGTTTCTATCGTCATGGTCCGCGCGTCATCTTCGCGTATCGGCTCGGCGACGTCGAAGTGCTCGACGCCCCCTGGGTCAACGCCGATGGCCATTTCACGAGGACCGTCGGCCCGCGCGACGGTCATCCTATGGCCGAGACCACGCGCGGCGGCCCCCCCAACTGGCCCCGCGTTCTCGAAACGAAAGGGCGCCTCGGCGACGGTCGCCCCTACGCGGTCGATACGATCACCGTGCCTTTCGATAATCCCTGGAAGGCCCCTCTGTTCTTCGGCGACCACGACTTTCAGGCCGACGGCACCGCCTTTCTCTGCACGATGCAAGGAGACGTTTGGCGTGTCGAAGGGCTCGATGCCGACCTTCAGCGCGTTCGCTGGCGCCGGGTTGCCTCGGGACTGCACCAGGCCCTGGGTCTGGTCGTCGTGAATGGAAGCGTTCATGTGTTGGGACGCGATCAAATCACACGTCTGCACGACCTCAACGGCGATGGTGAAGCGGATTTTTATGAGTGCGCGACCAATGCATACATCACGTCTCCGGGCGGGCACGACTACATAAGCGGCCTTCAGCGCGACTCGCAAGGCCGCTTTTACACGGCGTCGAGCAATCAAGGGGTCCTGCGGATCAGCCCCGAGCAAGGAAAGGTCGAAGTGCTGGCCACGGGCCTACGCAATCCCGATGGCCTGGGCCTCAGTCCTGATGGCGTCGTCACGGCGCCGAGTTCCGAAGGGGACTGGGTGCCCGCGTCGATGGTCTGCGAGATCAAACCGGGTGCGCACTTCGGCGCAAGGGGGCCACGCGACAACCAGCCGCCCGACCTTCCGCTCGTCTATCTGCCGCGTGGCCTCGACAATTCCAGCGGCGCGCAAGTGAGCGTCACGAGTGATCGCTGGGGGCCCTTGAAGGGCCAAAGGATCCACTTCTCTTACGGCGCCGGGACGCATTTTCTCCTGCTGCGCGACGAGGTGTATGGGCAAGCTCAAGGGGCGATCGTGCCGCTTTCAGCCGACTTCCGCTCGGGCTCGCATCGCGGACGCTTCGCCCCTCACGACGGCCAGCTTTATGTCAGCGGCATGGGCGGCTGGGGCACCTACACGGCCGACGACGGCTCGTTTCAACGGGTGCGATACACCGGGGACCCCGTGCACCTGCCGATCGCCTGGCGGGCCCATCGGAACGGCCTATTCGTTCGGTTCTCGCGTCCCGTCGGGTCCTCTCTCGTGTCGCGACCCGAAAACCTGTTCGCCCAGGCATGGAACTACCGCTACAGCGAAGGCTACGGCTCACAGGAATATGCCCCCGGGCATCCCAACACGGCCGGCCACGAGGTTTGGACGATCAAGTCGGCCCATGTGCTCGATGATGGATACAGTCTCTTCTTGGAAATCCCCGACATGCAACCGGTGAATCAGTTGCACGTCCAAATGCAAGTCACCGAAGATGACACGATGGACCTGATCGCCACGGTCCACCGGTTGGCCCCCGACTTCACCGGTCTCGCCGACTACAAGCCGACGGAAAAGACGATCGCGGCGCACCCGATCCTGGCCGACATGGCCGCGCTGACGATCAAGCCCGTGCCAAACCCGTTCACCAAGGCGTTGCCGAACGCGGTGGCGGTCACGATCGAGACGGGGCCGAACCTCAGCTACGCGACGCGTTCCTTCAAGGTCCGCGCGGGCCAGGCCGTCCGCTTCACGCTGGTCAATCCGGACGTCGTGCCTCATAACTGGGTCCTCGCCAAGCCAGGCACGCTCGCCAAGGTCGGCGACTTGTCGAACCGCCTGATCGCGGAACCAGACG
>CALLYK010000016.1 GCA_937858365.1 uncultured Isosphaeraceae bacterium
CATCCCGTGAGCGTCCCCAGCTCCAGCGGGGACCTGCTCACACCCAGCGTGGTCCTGTTCGAGGACGACGGCGTCGTCGTCGGCAAGGAGGCCGTGGCCGCCTCCGTCCTCGAACCCGAGCGCGTGGCCATCGACGTGAAACGCGACATGGGAGCGCGGTCGTATCATCGACCCATCAACGGCAAGGAACTTCCACCGGAAGTCATCTCGTCTTATATCTTACGCAAATTGAAGGAAGACGCCGAGCGCGTGGTCGGCCCGCTGCGCGAGGTCGTCATCACCGTGCCGGCCTACTTCGACGAACCCCGCCGACGCGCCACGATGGACGCCGGACGACTCGCGGGCCTGGCCGTCCTCGAAATCATCAACGAACCGACCGCCGCGGCCCTCGCGTTCGCTCAACGCCTGGGCCTCCTCGACGCGAGCGGTCGCATCGAAGGCGACAAACCGCTCAAGGCCCTCGTTTACGACCTGGGCGGCGGCACGTTCGACGTGACGGTCGTCGAACTGAAGACCGGCTCCTTCCGCGCCATCACGACCGACGGTGACGTCTATCTCGGCGGCAAAGACTGGGACCAGGCCCTGGTGGACATGCTGGCCGAGAGCTACCTCGACGCCAAAGGGAGCGACCCGCGCGAAGACCCGGCGAGCCTGCAAGACCTTCGCCTCGCCGCGGAGGCCGCCAAGCGGGCCCTTTCCGAACGGTCCCACACGCCCGTCGTGGTGAACCATCGCGGAGTGAGGCACAAGGTCGAGCTCACGCGCGCCGAGTTTGAGGAGCGCACCGAAGGACTCGTGGAACGGACCCGCGCCACGACGGAAATCGTGGTCCGTCAGGCCAAGTTGACATGGTCCGACATCGACCGCGTGCTCCTCGTGGGCGGCTCGACGCGCATGCCCATGATCCGCGCGATGCTCCGCGAACTCACGGGCAAGGAGCCGGACGCCTCGCTCCCCGCCGACGAGGCAGTCGCCCTGGGCGCCGCGATCCACGCCGGCCTCTTGCTCCGTCGTGAAGGACGAGCAGAGGCCGAGGGGGCCAACTTCGAAGTGACGAACGTGAACGCTCACAGCCTGGGCCTTGTGGCGATCGACGTTGAGACCGGACGCAAGGTGAACCGCGTGCTCATCCCCAAGAACACACCCCTGCCGTGTCGCGTGACCGGGAAGTTCCAAACCAACAAGGCGGGCCAGAAAAACGTCAAGCTGACGGTGATGGAAGGGGAAAGCGAGTTGCCGAGCGCCTGCACCCACGTGGGCGACGCCTTGATTCGGGGTTTGCCCAAAGACCTGCCGGCCGCCGCGCCGGTCCAGGTGCGCTACACGTACCAACCCGACGGCACGCTGACGATCCACGGCTCGCTCGTCGGCCGCCAGGCGTCCGTGGAAACCGAGTTTCAACGCGTGGCGGAACTCTCCGACGAGGAATTCTCGTTCTGGGTCGAGCACATGACCCAAACGCGCAATCGCATGAAGAAATAAGACGAACCACGAAGACACAAAAAACACGAAGAAGAAACCGTTGAGGACTTCTCATCTTCGTGTTCTTCGTGTCTTCGTGGTGGGTCTCCCCCTTGATGGCTAGGCGAAGAGGCCCGGCACGACCTTGCCGTTCCGTACGATCATGACCGGCCGTCCGGTGCTGGTCTTGTATTCCTTGGTGTGGTTGATGCCCAGGGCATGGTAGAAGGACGCGGCCACATCGTCGGGCGCGATGCCTTCGCCCGAGGCTGGTCCCGTGCCCTTCTCGTCGCTGGCACCGATCACTTGACCGCCCTTGATCCCGCCTCCCGCGAGCAAGACCCACATGGCACGCGGGTAGTGGTCGCGTCCGCCCCGGGCGTTGATCTTGGGTGTCCGGCCGAACTCGCCGGAGACCATCACGGCCGTCTTTTCAAGCAGGCCCTTCTCGCTCAGGGCCATCAAGAGACCCGCCACGGCGTCGTCGAGTTCGGGAAGCTGCTTCGTCTTGAGGCGGCTGAAGTTGTCTTGGTGCGTGTCCCAACCGCCGTGCGTCATGCTCACGAACCGAACGCCCGCATCGACGAGGCGCGTCGCCAGCAAGCAGCTCTGCGAGAAGGCCCCCTTGTTGAAGAGGCCCGTGATGCTCGGCGATTCCTTCGTGAGGTCGAACGCCTCACGCGAGCGCGGCGAGCTGATGATGTCGTAGGCCCGTTGCGTGAAGCGGTCGAGGCCGTTCACCAGGTCGTTGTCTTTCTCGAAGCCGCGGAAGGTCTGGTCCAGGCCGTCGAGCAGCTTCTTCCGCTTCTCAACTTCCTCAATCGTCAGACCTTGCCCCAAGCGTACTCCGCGTACCTCGAACGCCTTGCCGGCGGTCGGCGTGCTGGTCGTGCTAAACGGCGCGTATTCAACGCCGAGATAGCCGGCCGTCTGGGGCGTGTTGGGGATCGCGACGAACGGCGGCAGGTCCTTGGGGGCCTTCAGCTCCTTGGTCACGACGGCGCCGTAACCGGGGAAGTCGAGTGACGGGATCGGCCGGTTGCCCGTGTTCATGTACTTGGTGCCGAACTCGTGGGCGGCCAGGTTGTGGCTCACGCCGCGCAGGAGGGCCCACTTGTCAGCGCACTTGGCGAGCTTGGGCAAGTGCTCGGAAATCATGACGCCGTCGGCGTTCGTTGCGATCGGGTTGAATTCGCCGCGGTATTCGCTCGGGGCGTCGGGCTTGAGGTCGAACGTGTCCAGGTGCGACGGGCCGCCGCCCAGGTGGATATGGATCGCGGCCGTGGCGCCGCCTTCACGTATCAGGCCCGCCTCGGCGAGCCGAAGGTAGCCGGAAAGCCCCAGGCCAACCCCGCTCAGGAGGCCGACCTTGAGGAAGTCGCGGCGGGCGATCCCATCGCAATAATCGTATCGGGCCATCGTCGTCTCCTGAGAAGAAGGGGGGGAGATTTCACCACGGAGTCACGGAAGACACGGAGAAGAAAGGGAAATGCGTATTGATCTTCTCTCCGTGTCTTCCGTGACTCCGTGGTTGCATTCTCTTCGTCCCCAGATGCAAAAGGATCAGTGGTTGGTAATGAACTCTTTGGTGTTGAGGAGGGCCCACATCAGGTCGCGGAGGCCCTTGGAGAGGTCGCCCCCTTGAACATGGGCGCGGGCCATGTCCAGCTCGTCGGGCGCCGGGGGACGCGAGAGCGTGCGGAGGTAGGCTTGGTGGACCACCGCGTCGAGTGAGTCGGGCGAGGGGGCGACGTCCTTCTTCGGTCGTGTGGCCGCGACCGATTCCGCCAGCCACCCCCCTCGCTCGATGGCCTGGACCACCTCCTGGTCGTTTTGCAGGAAGACGGCCTGAAGGAGGTTCGGTTCGTTCGAACGGTTGCAGTCGCAATTCGTCTCGCGGGTGGAGACGCCGAAGACCTTGGCCGCATAGGCGCTGCCACCGCGACGGCCAGGCCCGGCCACGCCGAGCGGGCCGATCGCGCGGCCTTCCATGATCGTGTGGAGCTTGGCCGCCTTGTCGCCGTCGGCCGTGGCCATGAGCACGGCGTCCATCACCACTTCGGCCGGGATGCGCCTCACGGCCGCGTGGCTGAAGTTGTGGTCGTCGTGGACGTTCGTCGCGTTCGTGCGCCACGATCGTTGATAAGCGTGACTGTTGAGGATTTCACGATGGAGCCACTTCATGTCGAACTTGTGGTCCACGAGGCCCTCGGCCAGGTAGTCGAAAAGGGCCTGGTTGCTGGGCGGGTTGGCGAGGTTCAGGTCGTCCGGCGGGTTGACGATGCCCCGACCGAAGTGGTTCGCCCAAACGCGGTTGACGAACGCCTTGGCGAAATAGGGGTTGTTCTTGGACCGCATCCAGGCCATCAGGTCGGTGCGCGGGTCCTTGCCGAGTTCGAAGTCGACCTCGTCTCCGCCCAGGACGCGCGGAGTGGCCACGCGGGCGTTCGGCCCCTTCTTGGCGGCCTTGTCCTTCACGCCTCGCGACCGAGCGACCAGGCCGTTCGTGTTCACGAAGACCTCTTGCAGAGGGACGAGGTCCCCTTTCGCCATGTGCTCGGCGAGCTTCTTCTGCGCCTCGCCGTTGTTTTGGGGAAGGTCCAGGGCCTTGCGGATCTCGGCCGATTTCTGGCGCGCGTCGGGGGCGAAGCCGTTGCCGACCGGCTCGAAGAAGGCCTGGAACCCCTTGAAGTCGTCTTGGGTCCATTGGTCGAACGGGTGTTTGTGGCATTGCGCGCATTCGAGGCGAACACCCAGGAACGTGTAACTGAAGGCCAGGGCCTTCTCCTCGGGCTTGGCGACGTTGCGACGCATCCAGAAATACGGCAGCGACTCACTGTTCGCGAAGCCGACGGGTTCGTCCTTGCGGAAGTAGGCCGCTTGTTCCTTCAGGTAGTCCTCGTAGCTCTGGCCGGCCTTTCGGCTGGTGGCCAAGGCGATGCCGGCCATCAGCTCGTCGTAGGGCATGTTCTCGCGAACGCGCTTTTCGACCCATTCATACCACTGCTTCGCGTAAGTTGTCCGCAAGTTGGCGAGGATGCCGCCCGCGAAGAGAGCGGGGTTGTTCCCCGTGACGTCGCACAGGACGGTGGTCCACCAGGCGCTGTATTCGGGGCCTTCGAGGAGCTCGTCGATCTTGCGGGCCCGCTTGTCGGGCGCCTTGTCGGCGAGGAACGCTTCGATTTCCGTGGGGGCCGGGAGGCTGCCGGTCAGGTCGATTCGGACCCGGCGGAGGAACTCGGCGTCGGTGCAGAGGTCGGCAGGGACGATGCCGACCTTGCGGAGTTTCGCCACGATGAGTTCGTCCACGCGCGTGGGCGTGGGGACGCTCGGATAGTTCGGGCCGACCTTGTCGGAAACGGCCAGCATTGCGGCGACCGGCACGACGCCGTTGTCGTAGAAGGCGACGACGTGGGTGTCGCCGGGGCCCAAGCAGGTCACGACGCCGTTCACGTCGATTTCCGCGACCGCTTCGTCATTGGTGCGGAAGCGGCTGATGCAGGTCACGTCTTCCTGAGTGCCGTCAGACCAGTGGGCGACCACGCGGAGGGGGACCTTCCGGCCGGCCTTGTCGAAGACGATCTCTCGCGGGGTGACTTCCAGGTGGTCGAAATGGGCCGCCGTTTCCACGTCGACCGCCTTGGCCCCACCTTCGAGCCAGTTGACGAAGACGCGGTATTCCCAGCTATCGACGGCCATCAGCTTGCCCCCCTTGTGGGGCCGCATCAGGGTCGGCTTGGCGACGACCTTACTCGACTCGGCGTCGTCGAGGTCGATGCGCCCGCTGTCTTTGAGCATGAGGGCGTCGTGGTCGAGTTTGAAGTCGTACCCAAAGAGGGAGAGGCGCAGGCCGCCGGCCCCTTGGAATGAGCCGTGACACGACCGCGAGTTGCAGCCGAGTCGGCCCATCAGAGGAAGCACATGGCGTTGAAAGTCGGGGACTTCCTTGGTGTCGAGCGCGAACCGCTTCTGCACCGGCGCGAGGACGTCGGCGCCGTCGTCGGCGCCCGCGAGTGCTCGTGCGCCGGACGTCGCGAAAAGGGCCGGCCCGCAGAGGCAGGCGGCCAGGATCGCGGCGAGGCGATGGTTCATGGTTTGGGGTCTCCCTTGGGGTTGGACTGGGCCTTGGCGGCCTTCTTCAGGAGGGCGTTGAGGCGGGTCTGCACCACTTTTTCGCGGTCGCTTTCGAGCTTGGCGAGTTGGGCGTCGAGGCGTTGGAGCCGGGTCTCGACCTGGTCGCGTTCATACTTCTTCAAGGCGAGTTCGCACTGCACTTGGGCCTCGATGGCCTGGCGCAGGGAGCTTTCCATCTCGGGGCTGGGCTTGCGGGCCTGCTGGGCGGCCAGGAGTTCCACGCGCGACTTCGCCTTCCAGCTTTCCAGGGCGAGCGGGTGGCGCCTGGGGTCGCGCTTCTTGAGGGCGGCCAGGTCCTCGCTGACCTTGAAGATCTCGGCGATCGCTTTTTCATATTCCACCGGGTTCATCGGTCGAAGCCGGTCGAGGAGGGCGTTGAGTTCCCGGTGGTGGAGGCGGACGAACGCGCGCGCGGCGGCCTCGCGTTCGGCCGTGAAGTCGGGAAGGGCCTTCTTGCTGTCACTCTCGCCGTCGGCGGCGACCACGGTGAGAACCAAGAAGACCAAGGAAGGCTTGATCAGCACGGTTCAACCCCCCTGTTGAGTGTCGACTTCGCCGCTCGGCTCGGTCAAGACGTCCAGCATCCAGTTGGGGACGACCGTTTCGAGGTCGTCCCCTTCTTCGGCGGCGAGGTCCTCATCGGCCGGTTCTCCCGTCTCGATGTCCCCGCGCATGTCGGACCAAGCCAGGGCCAGCTCGCCACCGGAGCGACCTTGATGGACGAGCAGCCAGGCCGGCAAGAGCCAAACGAGCAGGCCGGCGGCCACGGCGGTGCCCACGCCCCAGAGCCACGGTTGGGCCGGAAGACGGAAGACCGGCGTTGGCTCGGGTGCCACCAAGCGCACAGCGCCGACGATCTCGACCGCGGCGGCGACCGCTTCCCGGGCGAGTTGGTCCTCGTCGAGGCGCTGCTCGAAGGCGCGGCGTTCGGCCTCATCCAGTCCGCCCGCGACGTATTGAAAGGCGGTCCAGTTCAGGTCCGTCTCACGTCGCTGGGCCAGGGGGGTCATGGTTCAATCTCCGATTTCGGGACCGAGGGCGGTTCGCAATCGTGCCAGGGCCCGGCGCATGCGTGTCAGAACGGTGCCGAGGGGCAAGCCATGTTCCCGAGCGATCGCGGCGAAGGTCTTGTCTTCTTGGATACGGGCCATGACGATGAAGCGTTGTTCGTAGGGCAAGGTCTCCAAGACCTTGCGGACCGATTCGGCCACTTCACCGCGAACGAGGCCCTCTTCGGGTCGATGGCTCGCGTGTGTCCGCGAGGCGAGTCGAGGCAAGGCGGAATCGCGTGTGGCCTGGCGTCGGCGAGCGGCGAGGGCCTCGTGATAGGCGACCCGAAAGAGCCACCCCTTGAGGGACTCCGCCCGGGCCTCATGACCACGTTCGAGGCACTTGACGAAGGCGGCCTGGACGACGTCGGCGGCGAGGTCGGCATCGCGAACGACACCCAAGACGAACCGGCGGAGTTCCTGCCCATGATCGACATAGAGGGCCGCGACGCGGGCGGGGTCGAGGGTCGATTCGGGAGGCCGTCCCGATTCCTCGCCCAGGTCATCCGCCACGGCCCGTCCTCGCTGCGTTCGGCGTTCACATGGAGTACGATGCTCGACCGTCGTCCATTATTTCAGCCTTCCTCCAAATCCAGCCGGCGTGGGAGTAATCGGCCCCGGATGAATGGAGGAGGTCGTCCTTCGCGGACCACCTCGAAGAGGTCTTGAGGGCCTGGTTATCCGGGCCCGATATCATCTCGTTTCACAGGCGGCTGGCCCGAGCCTCGGTTCCAAAGGATGATGACCTCATCGCCTTCCACGGTGAACAGAGCACCATAACTGCGCCCCGCCTTGGTGCGGAATCAGGCCTGCCGGATTTCCTCGTCGATGTCTTCGCTCTCACTCGCGATCGGCGAGGCGAGGGGATGGATCGCGAGCCTCGCCTTGACCGCCTCGAAACTCGCGACCCAACGCTCGGCCCCTTGCGGAGAACGCTCGGCGATCCAGTGGTAAAGACCCTCAAAATCCGGCATCGCACGGGCGAGGATTCGGACCCGGTAGCTCATGACGATGCCGGCAGGCCGTGTTCGCGACGAAATACCGCGAGGAAGTCGTCAACCGGCATGCCGGTATCACCGCCCTTCATGTCGGCAAGTGCTTCCCTCAAGGCTCGCACCGTGTCGGCACGCTCCTGGTCTGGTGCGTTCTCGATGTCCCAGAGGGTAAGCGCCTCGTCGGGAGATAGATTCGGGCCGTCGTTTGAGAGCTTCGCTTCGATGAAGTCCCGAAACGCTCTTAGGTCGTTCGCTCGATCGGTGGCCATCGTGCGGTTTCTCCCCGGGGCCTCCTCAAGATACCATGCGCGCGAATTCTCGGCACGCCGAACGTCCTCGGCCCAACGGGCCCCACCCTGGGTTGGGACCTGCAATCGAGAGGCCTGGCTGCGACCGCGTGAACAACGATGAGTGTGACCTGGGCATATGGGACGAAACACCGGGAACACGTTTGACATACGTATGGTTCGCGTCCAAGGCCATGAATGGGTCTGAAGCCTCCTGCGCACACCGTCATCGCTCGACGCTCCCGTTATCAGGGCGGCCCGCCCTTCACGGCGAGGCCCGACTTGGTCGGGTAAATCGCAGCGATAGCCCGGCGAGTTCCATCACCAGGAGTGCCGGCGCCGAGAGACGCGCCAGGGTCGTCGTCACGATCGTCTCGAAGCCGCAAAGGCCGCATTGAAAGAGGCGCGGCCCGCTCTCGTCCCCTTCGACGATGAGGACCCGCTGCCGAGGCGCCTCGGCGACCCCACATGATGGACACCCCAACCGCGACACCGGTCGCTCCCCCGCGCACGCGGCGCATCGCGCCCAGCGAAGGCCCTCCAAACCGCGAGACTCCACCAGCAAAATGCTCCCCAATCCACAATCGGGACAAGTCTTCGATTTCCAGTCATGTTCCAAACGAAGACCGTCCAGGTGGTCCGTCCGCGCCGCCAATTCGGGCCAGACCGTAAGCCGCAGCAAAGTCAACGCTTCCACCGGGTCGAGCCCTCTTCGTTCGGCGTCCGCTTCCAACGGCCCCACCTCGCCGCGGACCCAGGCGTTGGCCCAGGCGGCGATGTCCACCTTCGCGAACCCGGCGGCGCTCCGCAGGTCACGCTTGAGGGCCCATGCCAACGCCCGGGCGGTCCGCCGCAATCTCGCCGCGTCGAGTTCCGGTGGGTCGGCTTGGAAAAACGGGACGTCCGCTCGAGCCTGATCGCGGACCCGTTCCGTCGAAACCGCGTTCGGGCCTTCGACGTCGCGAAAGATGACGGGCAGGGCCCGAGCCAAGGCCCCGGCGGGCGTCGCCAATTCGGGCCGCTCGATTCCGAGCTTTTGGACCGTCGCGACCGCTCGCGCCACCTCGCCGGCCAATGTGGCAGGCCCGTTCATTCGGACCCCCCGCGACGATCTTCCCCTGCGGCAAGGGCCTCGTTGAGTAGGAAAGCACGCAGCGCCGGCCCGATCACCAGGTCGTCCCACTCCTGACGCAGCGAAAGGGCGATCGCGCGCGCTGGTCCCTGGGCGATTGGCGATGCGGCGACGATCGTCATCAGGGCCTGATCGAGCTCCTCAGGCGCTGGGTCCAGGGCCGCGATGCGTCCCAGGACCCAGCGGCGGAGGTCCTCGCCCAGGCGGTCGGCATGCTGGTCGCGGGCCCTGGTCCGAGGAGGGCGCGCGCTCGACGCCAAGACCCAACGGGCCCAATCGGCCGGACGCAGATCGTGCGTTTCGTTCGGAACCATGACGTCCATTGGAAGCGGAGGCCCCGCTTGACGACAAGGGGGCCATGGTCCAACCTGGAGGTCCTCACTCAAGTTTCCGAGGGGGGCGACCGATAAGAACGACAAGGGACGGAGCGCCCGCTTCCCGGACGGCCCCGATGGAGCCCAGACGACGATGGCCGACCCTCGCGAGCGACGAGGCCCCCAGCGCGGGCGTCTCGCCTATCGACCTGGTTACGATGCCCTCGAAGGCCGCGAACTGGCGGTCGTCACGCAGGTCACCGGGTTCGCCGTGCCCACGTACCTTCAGCCCGCCAAGGGCCAGACGGTCAACGTGCAGGTCAGCGGCTTGGTGGCCAACACGTTGAAGAGAAAGCCGCAAGTCTCCTTCCAGGTGATCGACGAATATCGAATCATCAACACGCAAGGGCCCGTTCATCTCACTCTCGTCTCGGCCAAGCCCGGCGCCTACGCTTATCATTACAAGGTCGCCGTCCCGCTGGTGGCGCAAGTCTCGAGCAACGACACGAATGGGCGATCGTATTACATCCTGATCTCAGCCGGCGACCCGCAGAACGGTCAGGGGAAGTATGTCCCCGTGCTCGTGCCCCTTCATCCGGTGCCGACCAAGGCGGCGCGCAAGGTCTGAGGGCGCGTTTCAAAGGTCGGGCGCGGGGCCTTCGCCATCGGTTTCGCCGACGTGATCGGTCCGGTCGGGGGTCTTGCCGCCCATTTGCAACCAGGCGGCCTTGAGGTAGGAACCTTCCAGGGCCTCCAGGCCGACCGGATGATCGGGAGATGCCCCGGTGAGGGCCAAGACGCGGGCCTCGCGACCCGCCTTCCGCGCGGCGGCCCGAAGCAGCACCAGGAACTCATCGCGCGAGAGCAGACCCGAGCACGAACAGGAGAGGAAAAGTCCCCCGGGCGCGACCAACCCCATCGCCAAGACATTCAAATCGAAATATTTTCGCTTTCCCGAGGCGATGTCGAGTCGGCCCGGGATGAGCTTGGGCGGGTCGAGCACGAGCACGTCGTACTTGCGTCCGTTCAGGCCCATTTGCCGCATGTAGCCGAACGCGTCGGCGTGGACCAGCGACGGACGCTTTTGGTTCAAGTCGGCGTTCTCGCGGGCCAGCGCGATCGCCTTTTCGTCCAGGTCCACGCCCGTCACGTCGCGCGCGCCGCCCTTGAGGGCGTTGAGGGTGAAACCGCCCGTGTAACAGCAAACGTCGAGCACGGTCCGGTCGGCGCAGAAGCGCGCCAGTTCGCGGCGGTTGTCGCGTTGGTCGCAGAAGAAGCCGGTCTTGTGACCCTCGGCGAAGCGCACGCGATAGCGCAGGTCGTGCTCGCGGATGACGACCTGCTCCGGCGCCCCCGCCGAGGCCACCGGCCGGCCGGCGAAGTCCTCCGCCAGGGCGATCCGTTCATCCACGTGGACGCGAAAGTGCTTCGTGCCCAAGCGTGACGCCAGCGCGCGCATCAGCGGACCGACGCGTTGATAAATGCCGATGCTGAACACTTCGGCCGAGAGCGTTTCGTCGAAGCGATCGACGATCAAGCCGGAAAGGCGGTCGGCCTCGGCGTGAAGGACCCGATAGGCGTTCGTGGACTCGGGGAGCCTCAGCAAGTCGTGCCGGAGCGCGATCGCGTCGTCCAAACGCCGCTCCCAGGCGGCGGAGTCGGGCGGCGCGTCTTCTTGCGAGACCAGGCGGACCTGGATTTGCGAGCGCCCATTCCAGAGCCCATATCCCAGGTGGATTTCGTCGCGATCGACGACCCGGACGAGGTCGCCGTCGGCCGGTCGCGAGGCCCCCACTGGGCCGATCACCATCTTCTTGTAAACAAAGGGATGAAGGCCCGCCGATCGGACCGCGATCGTCGCCAAGGTCCCGGGCGGGTCGAGGGAACGATCGGGGACCGCCTCGGACGCGCCAGGCGCGGTCCCACGGGCCGGGCGGCTCGTCATTCCTCGGCCTCGAAGTCGTCGTCGCCGTCGAGGGCCCCGGGCTCGTGCCGGACGAGCCGGCGCAGGCGGACCAGAAGGGCCGTCGCGTAGCGCTGGACGGCCAGTTGTTTGGTCAAGACCGGCTCGGTCGCGGCCTCCACCGGGACCTCGGCCAAGAGCCGGTGGCATTGCGCCAAACTCGCCCAGCCGACGCGCAAGGCGGCCTGGATGGCTTGAGGGTCTTCGCCGGGTCGATTATTGCGCAGGGTTTGCCGGGCCTTTTTCAGGCCCGCCTGCGCTCGCTGGAGCTGGCGTAAGGCCGCTCCGGGACTCATCTCGCTCATGGTCGTTTCCTCGACCGGGTGGGCATCGCGTCGGGCCCTTGGCGTTGAAAAGAGGGCCCCGGGACGACTATCCTGAATGGTCCATCGTAGTCTACTCGGGACCGCCGCGAGTTCCAACCGCCAGGGGCCCCACACATGGGTGAGCCGGACGACACCGATGTCGCCGTCATGGACCCGATCGTCACCACCAAGTCGGTCCCCAAGACGCGCCGCGCCGTCCAAACCGAGACGCGCCGAGAACCTCCTTACAACGTCATCATCCTCAATGATGAAGATCATACGTTTGAATATGTGATCGAAATCTTGTGCAAGCTTTTTCGCCACTCGCTCGACACCGCCCAGAAGATGACGTGGGAGGTCCACTTGCGGGGCCGGGCCATCGTGTTCACGACGCACAAGGAACACGCGGAACTCAAGCGCGACCAGGTGCTCGCCTACGGGCCCGACCCGCGCTTGGAGCGCTCCAAGGGGCCGATCGGCTGCGTGATCGAACCGGCCGAGGGGGAGTGAGCGGGGCAGGGGGACCTTAAGCCGTGGCGCCGAAGTAAGACCTCACTTCGGGCTTGTCCAGGACGTAAATCAGGAAGATGGCGTAACCGAGCCGGAACCAGGCGGCGAAGTCGAGTCCGGCCGTGAAGACGAGCGTGATCAGGTCGAGGATGACGATGATCCACGCCCAACGCTTATGTCGGGTTCGCCCTTCGGGCCGGCCGCCCATCGTGCCCAGGGCCGCCATGAAGAGCAACACGCTGAGGCAGAATTGGGCCAGCAGCACGACGACGACCACGCCCACGGCCAGCGTGCCGATGGCGCCGATGACCGGTCCTCCCAGCCACGAGAGCGCGCCGGCGAAGACGAGCAACAAAGTCACCGTGATCAGCCAAAGCACGTTCAACCCCGAGAGCACGAAACTGACGATCGTGATCAGGTTGACGATGCCGGGTCGGTAGGGTCGGGGCAGGGTCATGGTGGTCCCTCGATATGGGTCAGGGTGCGTCGTCCCTCGCCAGGGCGGCGGGGACTCCCGTGATGATGTCTGGATAGAGAAGCGTGGTGAGAAGCGATTCACGCATGCGTTGATTGCGAACACGCTTGTGGGCGTCGTCGCGCGTGGGGACGCCGGCGTCGAACCGAGGGGCCGGCGCGCCGACCCACTGGGCCACGAGCGCGTAATACTCGCGGCGGGGCGCGGGTCGATCGTCGCAAACATTGAAGACGTTCGCCAGACCGGGGCGCTGAAGGGCCTGAACGGCCGCGCGCGCCGCGTCGTCGATGTGGACGAGGTTCAAGGTCCGCTCGGGGTCGCCGGGCAGGGGCTCGCCGCGCTCGATCGCCTGGCGGCGAATGACCCGACCCGGACCATACAGCCCCGCGTAACGCAAAACGACCGCCGACGGCGCGGCGGCGAGCAAGGCGCGCTCGGCCAGAAGGCAGGCCCGGCCGGATTCCGTGGCCGGCACGGTGGGGGACGTCTCGTCCACCCACTCGCCGTTGGCCTGACCGTAAACACCCGTGGAACTTGCGTAGGCCCAGTGATCGGCGAGCAAGGCATCCATGAGCCGGCGTAGGCCATTCACATAAACGTCACCGATGGAAGTACCCGAACGTCGATCGAAGCCGACCGCGACGAACACGCGGTCAACGGTCGGCAGGGCCTTCAGGGAAGGGGCGTCCAGAACGTCGGCGACGATCGGTTGAACGCCCCAGGCCCGCAGGCGCTCGAAGTTCGCGGGCGATCGGGTCGTGCCGAAAACGGTCTCGTCCGAGTCGGCGAGCAGCCGGCCCACGCGTCGTCCCAGGTAGCCGCAACCGACGATCAAGGTGGTGGTCATCGCGGGCCCTCGTCGAGCGGGGCCATCGGCGCCGGGTCGAGCGGGGCGCCCGAGTCGAGGTAGCCTTGAAGGAGGAGCGTGGCGGCCACCATGTCGCGCTTGTTCTTCCGGGCCTTGGTCGTGAGGCCGGCGTCTTGCAACGCGTTTTCAGCCTCCGCGGTGGTGAATCGTTCGTCCCAGAAGATGACCGGCAAGCGCAGGACCTCGCCGAGCCAGTCGCCCCACTTCCGAGCGAGGTCGGCGGTCTGGCCCAACCTGCCGGAAAGGTGGACCGGCAAGCCGACGACCACCCGCTCCACCCCTTCCTCGTCGGCCAATCGGCGATAGTGGCGGGCATCGGCTTCGGGGGCTTGGCGAACATAGGTCTCCAAGGGCGTCGCGATCGACCATGTCGAATCGCTCAGGGCCGCGCCCACGCGCTTGGTGCCGAAGTCGAGGGCCAGGACGCGACCGCGATGATGTTGCATGAGAGTGACGGGAGGAATGGTCGATCAGGTCCGCCGAAGAAGCGATTGTAGCCGACCGAGGCCCCACGCGGGGACTGGACTCGGCGGCGCCTCCATGACACACTCGATCGTCGTGTTCGCGAGGAGACCATCCTTCATGGCCGTCTTGACCGAGTGTCCTCAATGTCACCGCCGCTGGCCGGTCGAGGAGGAGTCGCTCGGCCGGGGCGCCGCGTGTCCGTCGTGTGGGGTCGTTTCGACGGCGACTTCCATCGGTACTCCTCCCGGCTTGCGGAAACCGCGGACGGCGCTCACGTTCGTTTTGGCCTCGCTGGCCCTGGCGGTCTTTGGGATTTTCGGGCCCTTCGCCTGGTGGCTGGGGCACACCGACCTGAAACGCATGGAGCGCGGCGAGACCGACCCGGCTGGGATGAAAACGGCCCGACTGGGCGTCACGCTGGGCAAGATCGGCACGATCAAGTTCGCCATTGAACTTGTCTTGATCGCGGTGATCGTGGCCGTGATCCTGGCCGTCGCTTATGCGATGACGGAGGCGGGTTGATCGAGCCTGAAGGCGCTTAGGTCGCTTTTGGGTCGGGGGAGAAAAGCGGGTCAGGGGCCGATCTCCCCATTCTATGGGCCCCAACCTCGAATTCATCGCTACGATTGCTCCTCACCTCCTTTCGACCTCATGAGCGAGGACCTCGTTCATGGACTTCTTCCCCCTTCTTCGCCTCTTCTCCTCTCCGTGTCCTCCGTGTCTCCGTGGTGAATTCCCCTCCCCAATCATCACGATCGTCCCGACCCCGCCCCTTGCCGCTTTTTTTCCACCTTTCGCCTCCAGGCAACTCCGCCTCACCGCCGAAGTTCGATGACGTGCGACCGCGCTTGGTCGCGCCGTCTCTTGGCGACGTTCGCCAAACCGCTTTCGAAGTCGAAAGGACTTCCCATGCCAGGCAAATTTCAGGACTACGCGCGCCGACAGAACGCGCGCAAGTCGACCGGGCCCAAGACGGCCCAGGGCAAGGCCAACAGCCGTGTCAATTCCACCAAGCACGGCCTGACCGGCTCCGGCATCGTCTTGCCCCCCGAGATGAGGCAGATGTACGAAGAAAGGCGCTACCACCTCGGGGCCAAGGTCGATCGCCTCGACCGACACTCCGAGAAGCTCGAACAAGAGTTCGTCCTCGCATCGGTACGAATGGATGCGAGTCGGATCGCGCTGCGCCGGCGCGTGGACAACCATTGGGACGCCGAGCGCGAACTCGCCGTCCTGGCCCTCGCCCGCGAGTTGGGCGAGCGTCCCGAGGAGACCACCTTGCGCCTCGAAATGACCAGTCAAGGCGTCGCCTGGAAACTCGAACGGCTCCGCTTCCTCGCCGAGACCCTCCAGGAGCGCCGCTCCTGGACCAACGAGCAAAAGCAACTCGCCTTCGACCTCCTGGGCGTCCCACGCATTGAACGACAAGCGTATGATGATATTTCGGATATCGACGATTGCATTGCCGTTTTGGCGGACGAGCGGGAACGTCTCGAGGCGCTAAAGGCCGACGTGCTCGACCCGGAGGACGAGTCGGCCCGGCTCGAGGCGCAGATCGGCGTGCCCCACGACGACTCGCGCGAGGCCCGACTCTACCGGAGGTATGAGTCGGAAAGTTGGCGAAAATATGAGAAATTGAGCGACAAGTTAAAAATGCGAGTACGTCGCGGCGACCCGCCACCCAAGCCCCAGCCCCCATTGTACGAGACCTTTCTCGCCGCCAAGTCCCCAGCGGCGACACCACCGCCGCCGCCGCCCGCACCACCACCGCCGCCACCGCCGCCGCCGATGCCTGGGGTGCCGGTCGCGCCTCGGAGGGACCTGCCGACGAAAGCACCCATCAACCCGGTGACGGGGATGCCCGATACCGCCGAGTTCATGCGTCAGCGTCGAGACGCCACGAACGCCCGATCCCGGGAGTTGCGAGAAGGGGGCCGGGTCGAACTCCGAGACGAAGCTGGCGACCCCCCTTGCCGATTGGAGGGGTCGCGAGGCCCCCAAGGCCGGAACGAGGAGGTCCGGCCGCTCAAGAGGCGCGGCCGACCCGTTCGCTAAGGCGAACATCACGCAAACGTTGATGGAAAAACGAGGGCCCCGGCGATCGGGGTGCGCGCGGCCTAAAGGTGTTCAGGTGAGGTCGGCGAAACCGGCCGCCTCCAGGCCCTCGACGATCCCCTTGAGCTTGTCGAGGTCGTCGCGTCGGGCGACCAGCGTGGCCCCGCCCGACTGGACGATCACGAGGTCCTGGACCCCCAGGGCCACGATGAGGCGGCCGTCGTCGTTGACGACCAGGGTGCCGGTCGTGTCCACGAAGCGGGCCGGGCCTTGCGCGGTGTTGCCCTTCTCGTCGTGCTCTAGGAGTTCGGCCAGGCCGCGCCAGTCGCCCACGTCGCTCCAATCGTAGGTCACTTCGAGCACGCGCACGTTGGAATAATGTTCCATCACGGCCTTATCGATCGGCACCTTTTCCATCGTGGGGAAGACCCGCGCGAGGGTCTCGTCCGCGCGGGGCGTGCCCAGGTCGGCCGCGATGGTGTCGATGGCCTGGCCGACGCTGGGTCGGTGGTCCCTCAAAGCGTCCAGGACGGCGCGGGCCTTCCAGAGGAAGATGCCGGAATTCCAGGCGAAACGGCCGCTCGCCAGGTACTTCTCGGCGGTCTCGCGTTGGGGCTTCTCGTGGAATCGGGCCACGCGATTCAGGGCGACCCCGCCGGGTCGGCCCAGGTCCTCGCCGCGTTCGATGTAACCGTAGCCGGTCTCGGGTCGGGTGGGCCGGATGCCGAACGTGACGAACGCGGTCGGGTCCTCCTCGATGATCTCGACCGCGACCCCCACGGTCTTGAGGAAGGTCTCGGCGGGCTGAATGACGTGGTCGGCCGGCATGACGATCATGGTCGCGTCGGGGTCTTCTCGGGCCACGATCGCGGCGGCCAGGCCCACGCACGGGGCGGTGTCGCGCGGGCAGGGCTCGGCGACGACGTGGTTGGCCGGCAGCTCGGGAAGCTGCTC
>CALLYK010000017.1 GCA_937858365.1 uncultured Isosphaeraceae bacterium
ACGAACGCATGAAAATGAACGAAGCGGGTCGCAGTTGAGCGTTTCGCTCGTGTTTTCCGAGCAGGACACAGAAGATTCGCCCTTACCCCGGACCCGCGTCGAGCGTACCCAGCCCAATCGGAGACCGCCCTAGGCCCCGTCAGGTGATGACCCCAAGCCGGCCGACTCGGTCAGTCGATCGAAAAACGCGGCCAAGGTGATCTGATAGATCAACTCGGCAACCTCATGGTCGCTGAAGGGCCCGCGCAATCGGGCCACGTCGGCATCTTCGATCATGGCCGGCGCGACGGTCAGCTTCCTCGCGAACGTGAGCGCCTCGCGATCGGCCGCGTCCCATCCGGCGAGGTCCCCATCGAGGGCGAAGATCGCGTCGTCGGTTTGGCCCAGGGCCTTCAGCCGTTTCCGGGCCATGTCGAGCGCGTACCAGGCCCGGTCATGTCGCGCGGCGACCCAGGCGACCCGCGCCCGGAGAAGTCGATCGAGCTTCCCCGCGGTCTCGGCCGCGCGGATGACCTCCACGCCCGTGATGCCGACGCCGGGGAAGTTCGCGAGCAGACGCACGTGCTCGGGTAAGGGCGTTCCCGACCAGGCCTGCCGGGCGGTCTCCGGAAGGAGCTCGCGCACCTTCTCGGCCTCGACCAAGGGCAATCGAGATGTCCGAATACGACACGCCGCCAGGGCCGCTTCCACTTCCGAACGTGTGCCCGGGGCGGGTCGCTCGGCGGTCGCCACGCAAACCGATTCGCCGCGCGGCGAGAGCGGCACAAGTTGGGTCCGACGATCACGGTCCGCACTCGTCGAAGGGGTGAGGAACTCGCGATGGTCTTCCTGAGGGATCGCCAGCGCGCCGGTCCACCGATTCATGGCGTTGTTGGCGGCGCACGTGTGGATGATCTCGAGGACTTGCCGATCATCGAAGTGGGGTCTCAGTCGTTCGAGGTCGTCGGCGCCGACCCGATGGGGCTCGTAGGTCAACTTGCGGACGAACGCGAAGGCGGCCCGGCGATCGGGTTTGAAACCCGACCAGTCGCCATCGAGCGCGGCGAGTGTGGCGTCATCCAGCCCCGCGGACCGGAGCTTCACTTCCTGGTGTCCTAGACAGTAGGCGCAGTTGTTGAGTCGCGAGGCGATCCAGAAGAACTCGGTGCGGAGGGTGTGGCCCAGCGACATGTTGGGCTCGTCCGCTCGCGCGAAGCCGCCGTCGCGCAATTCCGGCGGCAAGTAGAAGCGGCGCATCCGCCCGTTGTTGACAACGCCCAGGGCCCCGCCGCCGCCGCCGGTCTTCTCGGCCTCGGTGAGGGGCGGCAAGGGAAGTCGGGGCGTCTGCCGTTTCGAGCCTTCGAGCATGTCCTTGATCTCGCCGCGCGTCGCCGGCGCGCGGGGTGGACCGTCGTCACCGGCCCGAAGCAAGTACGTGGCGACAATGAATGAGCAAATCATAATATATTTCCTTTGTGGATATGGGTTGTGTTGGGGGGTCAGGGACCATCGTGTCGGATGACCGAGGCCGTGGGGCCGGTCCCGACAAGGTACAGCACGTCTTTCTTGACGGCCTTGCCCCGGGGGTCGCGGAGCGACAAGCGGACGGGACACCGGGCGGTCGCTCCCAAGACGCGGACTTCGCCAACGGACTCGTGGTGGACGAGGCGCATGCCGGCGAGCCAATCCTCGTCGGCCACACGGATGGACGGCGAGTCCGTGGTCAGGTCGGCGGGTGACTTCCCGGTCTTCCAGGCGTCGAGCGCTTGATTCAGGATGCGGCGAGCGACCTCGGGGTCGGCGGCGTCGGGCCCTGTCGGGACCGACCCGCCGCAACCCGAAGCGAGCAAGGCCGCCCAGAGGAGGACGGTCGAGCGATTCATGTCGGTCCCTCGGTTCAGCGACTGTCGTCACTGACGATTTCGCCGCCGTTGCGGGTCCCGAGCGCGCGCCAGGCCGCGAGGTTGATGGTGGTCTTGACGAACCGGACCGAGCCGTCGCCCGCGAGCAGGTTCACGCCGCCGGGGTGCATGCTGTTCGCGGTCGTCATGATGCGTGAAGGCGGGAACATGCACGACCGCGACCCCGGCGGTCCGGAATGCCAGTAGCTGGTCGTGGAGTGGTAGCCGTAAACCCAGGGCGCCCCCACGTCGGAAACGCGCTGAAACGCGAGGTCCCGAACGTTGATCGTCCGACACATCGCCACCGCCTCGTCGGCCGTGGCGGGATAGGTCTGGGGCCAGAAGGTGTCGGCGAGCTCGGTCGCGATCGTGTTGTCAAAGTCACCCTTGATATGTTCGCTCATCATGGCCGTTTGACTCGTGCCGTCCGTCATGTCGCTGAAGCGGACGGTGAGGTTGGCGAAGAACGGCCCGTTGGGTGGGGGCATGGTGCGATTCACGCCGGCCGTGTCGGTCTCGCCATACCACATCACCACGCTCGTCCCCTCGTTCACGCGGTAGTTGAGGCCGCCCCAGGCGGGGGGCACTCGGTTCTGGGAGTCGGACGGACAGAGGAACGTGCTCAGGCGCGTGGCCGCGGCCGTGCTGTTGGCCAGGTTGTCCCAGCCGAGGTCGAAGTTCAGGGCCTCGAAGCCGGCCCGCTGCTCCAGGAAGGCCAAGACCCGCGATTGAGGTGAGTAGGCCGAGCCGCTTCCCAGGCCCACCGGCGACGAGCGACCCATCGGCAGGCAGCCATAGGCGCTCTCGTAGTTGGCGAGGGCCAGGCCCAGTTGCTTGAGGTTGTTGTTGCATTGGATGCGGCGAGCGGCCTCGCGGGCTTGCTGGACCGCCGGCAAGAGCAGGGCGATGAGGACCCCGATGATGGCAATCACGACGAGCAATTCAATCAATGTGAACGCGGAACGAACACGACGCATGATGCGACCTTTCCCGTTTTTCGGTAGTTGCTGTGACGCAATGGGGAGATGAACACGCCTCGGAGATGACGGGCGTGTTACGAGCGCGCGATGAACGGCGCACCGCGGACATCAGCCGCGCGCGAGGAGATCAACCGAACGGCCCCACTGGGCTCGAGACGGAGTCGGGGCCGCGAAACGGGAAGGGATCAGCGTGGAGGGTGGAAGATCGATTCGCCGCGGTGGTGGGGAGACAAAGAGGCCCCATCTACCGCATGGGTCGCGCGAGGCGCCTGGGGACCGGACGACATGGGGGCCCAGCAGCCCCAGGGCTCGACATAGGGTGGTGGATTGGACGTCGCTTTCAGAGGGACACCGGGGCCACGACCGCAAGTCGGACCCGTGCAGGGGGCAACGGGCTGGCGCTCCCCCTTCGGTTCGGAGGGCATCAGGCGAAGGCCTTCGTGGAGGTCACCGCCGTGTTTGCCGGCTGCCCGCTCCATCGCAGTGGTCGTATACCCAGACCCGCAAGAGCCGGCCTTGGCCAAGCCCGGCGCAAATGCAAATGAGACCAAGCACATGACCGCGGCGAGCGCCCACGTTCCTCTTCCCAGCGCGATCCCGCGAAGGAACACTCTCATGCGGGGCAGGGTCCTGGAAGACCGTGGGTGTGTAACCTGATGTGCGCGCGGTCAAAGGCGAATCGCCGGAATGGGCGATATACAGTAACGAACCGGCAGTCCACTTGCAACAGGCTTGTGGAGGACATTGAGAAAAGAAGCGGAAGAAGATCGAGGTTTCGCTCAGAGCCTTGCGTGTGACTTGATGTCGAGACCGGCTTCTTTCCTCTTGTTCTCGTTCTCCGTGTCACCGTGGTTGCACAACTTCCCGTCGAACCGGCTCAGGGACGAATTTTGACCGCGTTTGCCGTCCGGTTGTATACTGTGAGGGTCCCTTCAGACCTGGTACGAGGCCTTACGGTCATGAGGCGCTGGAATCGTTCTCAGGTCTTGATGCTGGTTGGCGTGCTCCTGTTGGGGCTGAACCTCGGTGTCCTGCTGGACCGGGGCCTGGACTTGCCCCGCCTTTCCGCCCAGAAGCGGGAGGCGAGTGCCACGTCGTCGTACACGTACCCTCGCTCGGCCCTGGTCCGGGGCGATGATGCCGCCATCCATGACCAACTGTCCAAACAGTACGAACGCTTCGAACAGATCAACCGGACATTTGAACTCGTCGCCGGCGCCGTTTCTCCGGCGGTCGTCCATATCGTCGCCCAGAAGGGGGTCAAGGCGGGCGCCCGCAATATCGCGATTGAGGAGACTGGTTCCGGCGTCATCGTTCGGCCGGAGAAAGACGGCCCGGAGTATGTGCTTACCAACAACCATGTGATCGAGGGCTCGAAGCCGGCCGAGATTGAGATCGTCCTTCAGGACGGCCGGGTCCTCCACCCTGACCGCGCTTGGTCCGACAGTCGGGCTGACATCGCCGTCTTGCGTCTTTCTGTGCGTGACTTGCCCGCCGCTCGACTCGGCGATAGCGACAATGTGGCGGTCGGCACGTGGGTGCTCGCCCTGGGCAGTCCGTTCGGTCTGACTCATTCCGTTAGCCAGGGGATCATCAGCGCCCGGAACCGGCACGAGCAAGAGTTGCAGGATGACGGGGTGGAGAACCAGGACTTCCTTCAAACCGACGCGGCCATCAATCCGGGAAACTCGGGCGGGCCACTCGTGAACATGAAAGGCGAAGTGATCGGCATCAACACCGCGATCGCTTCCAATGGCGGCGGCAGCGAAGGCGTGGGCTTCAGCGTCCCGGTGAACCTGGCCAGGTGGGTGATGGACGAACTCATCTCCCAGGGTCGCGTCCGCCGTGGCGCGATGGGCGTGAAGCTCGAGGACATCACGGCGCCGCGTGCCCTTGAGGTTGGCCTCGATCGGCCTCGGGGGGCCCGCGTCAACGACGTTCACGCCAACTCTCCCGCCGCGCTCGCGGACCTGCGCAAAGGGGACATCATCGTCCGCTTCAACGGCGCCGACGTGGCGAACCTGAACCAGTTGATCAATTTGGTGGCCCGTTCGCCGATCGGTCGCGAGGCCGAAGTGGTCATCTGGCGTGATCGTCGGGAGCTCTCGCGGATGATCAAGGTGGGGGACCTCGACAAGGTCCTGGCGCGATCCGAACGACCGGCCACCGACACGCGCGCCAAGGGCGGCAGGGCACCGACCACCAAGAGCGCCGAGCCAGACTCGCTGATGGGTCTGGACCTCCTCAACATCGAGGCCGGCACCGCCAAACGCATGGGATGGCCCGAAGGCACCGTGGGCATCGGCATCATGCGCGTGGACCCGGCCAGCCCCCTCTCCGGCCATGTGAAGGCGCTCGACGTTATTTACGCGGTGGGGGGAAAGTCGGTCCGCACTGTCGATGATCTCGCCCGCGCCGTGAACAAGCACACGGGGCCGAACCCGCTTGAGTTCTGGGTGCTGCGGCCATCGACGAGCCAGCGTTTCACGGTGAAGGTCCCCTGACGTGGCCGCCCTGCGCGACGCGTTGGTTCGTCTGGCGGCCTCCCGCGATTTGAGCGGCGAAGACGTGGGGGCCCTCATGGAGGAAGTGCTCTCCGGCGGGGCCCACTCGACCCTTCTGGCCGCCTTGCTCACGGCCTGGCACATCAAGGGAGAATCGACGGTCGAGTTGGCGGCCGTGGTCGGCGCGGTCCGGGCGCGGATGGTCCCTTTGGAAGGGGCCTTCCCGCCCCTTCTGGACACGTGCGGCACGGGGGGCGACGGCGCGAGCACGTTCAATGTGTCCACCGCCACGGCCATCGTCACCGCCGCGTGCGGAGTACCCGTGGCCAAGCATGGCAATCGGTCGGCCTCGGGCACATCGGGCAGCGCTGAGGTCCTCACCGAATTGGGCCTGGCGATCGCGCCCGAAATCTCGGTCGTCCAGCGCTGTCTGGACGAGTTGGGCATCACGTTCCTGTTCGCGCCCAAGTTTCATCCGGCGTTGGGACACCTGGCGGCCGTGCGCAAGGCCCTGCCGTTCCGGACGGTCTTCAACCTGGTGGGGCCGCTGGCCAACCCAGCGCGACCGGCCTTTCAGTTGATCGGTGTGCCGAACGCGCGCTTGGCCGAACGGATGGCCCGCGTCCTTGTGGAACTGGGGACGGACCGGGCGGCCGTCGTGACCGGCGCCGGCGGTCTGGACGAAGTGTCGCTGGCCGGTCCGACGCATGTGATCTGGGTCGAACGAGGCGCGACCATGCCCGAGATTTGGTCCCCCGAGGACTTCAACCTGCCTCATGTGGCGGTGGAGGACCTGCGCGTCGACGACCCCGCGACGAGCGCCCAGCTCTTGCGGTGCGTCCTGGCGAGTGAGGTGGTGCCGGCGCGTTCGGTCGTGCTCGCGAACGTGGCGGCGGCCTTGCTTGTGGCGCGGAAAGCGACTGACCTTAAGGAAGGGGCGTGCCTTGGTGCCGAAGCGATCGATTCGGGCGCGGCGGCGCGTCTCTTGGCCCGCTGGGTCGAGTTAGCGCCTGCCTGATTGGGGCCCCTTCCCTTCAGGGGCGGTCAAACGGATTGGGGTCGACGTTCCTGGTGGGTCGCGACGGCCTTTTCCAGGGTCCGGCCCGAGAGGTCGCGGAGTTCTTTGCAGACGTCAACCATCGAAAGGATCTGCGACGCGGCGTCTTCCTTTCCGGCCGTGCGTCGGTCGCGAGAGAGGCGGCCGAGGCGGTCGTGAAGGCGCGCCAAGGTCTCGTCAAAGGCGACGCGGAGCCCTAGGACCACATGCTGAAGGTCCTCATCATTGGGCCTGGCTTGCTGGTCGGATGACGCATCCATGGTCAAGGATACCTCGATGAAGGTCTCGTCGAGTGGTGGGTCGTCCCTTGGATTCCAGGGGTTTCGGCCGCCACGGAGGGAACGGCGACGGGGAGCGAGAAACAGGCGACCGTCGAGTGAGAAACCCTGAGTGCGTCTGAGAAATCGGCCGGTGACCACCGAATGGTGCGAACAATGGCGACAGGTGGCGGACCGCGAAATTGGGAACGAGGTGGACCTTAATGAAGAGCGCAAGCGTTGTCAACAACCGAACTCGTCATCCACGCTTCCAAAGATGCGAGGACGACGGCCCGAAAGGCAAAGTCGGCCGCGATCAGGGTGCGACTCGGCCGGCGGCTGGGGGTTCGAGGAGTTCGTCGGCCTGGACAATCGACTCGGCCAGCTTGGCCATGGGCATCCGGCGGTCTTGGCTTTGGCGTTGAAGGAAGCGGAAGGCCTCTGGTTCGGTCATGCTCCGGCGGGTCATGAGGATGCCCTTGGCGCGTTCGATGAGTTTGCGCTCGCGCAAGGACATTTCGAGTTGATTGACGTTATCACGCAGGACGCGCAGTTCCTGGGCCCGAGCGACGGCCACCTGAATGGCCGCGTGGAGGCTGGGGCTGGTGACCGGCTTGAGGAGGTAATGCACCACCCCGTCTTGGACGGCCTGGTCCACCAGGTTGGGGTGACCGTGGGCCGTGAGGATGATGACGGGCGTGCCTGGGTCGCGATTGATTTGTCGAGCGGCGGAGAGCCCGTCCAGGCCCGGCATTTCGATGTCGAGAATGGCGACGTCGGGGAGCGTCCGGCGACAGACGTCGATTGCGCGCTGACCGTCGTCCACGACCGCCACGACATCGTAGCCGAGCGTTTCGAGTTGTCCTTGCAGGCCGGCGGCGACGGGCTTTTCGTCGTCGGCGATAAGGACCTTGTGTAGGCGATTCATGAACCGCTTCTCCTGGACTCCGATCACCCTTGGAATCGCAAGGCCAACGACGGCCCGGGGACCACCAGCATAGCATTTTCTCCCAAGGGGTGTTCGGGGGCAAGCGTCCCCTAGCCGGTTCTTGAGCGTCTGAGCGTCGGGTGCCGGTGGTATGGGGTGAAGGGCCGGTCCCTTTGAGGCGGGTCGCCCCATATGGAGTGGTCGCTTCGACGACCCGGCATTTTGGAGTACGGCGACGACCAGCGGGACGCCTACCCACGGTCCTCGCGTCCAAATCCGCATGAAACATTGGCATATGCATGAAAATTTAATCGGAGTTCATGCTAGTTTCAGGGCCGGACGGCGGCCCAGGCGGCCTGGCCGAGGGAGATGCCGCCGTCATTCGTGGGGACGCTGCGATGGAAAAGGAAGGTCAAACCGCTTGCTTCGCCTTCACGGTCCTCCAGCATGGTTCGCAGAAGTCGGTTCTGGAAGACGCCTCCGGAAAGTGCGACGTGGCGCGTGCCCACGTGTCGAGCGACCGCGACTGCGATGAGCGCCAGCGACCGCGCGATCGCCGCGTGAAAAGCGTAAGCCACCTCGTGGACGTCGCGCCCCGCGCGTCGGTCGGCGATCAGCGCTTGCAACAAGGGGCGATGGTCCAGGTCTGGGAATGGGTAAGGTTCGCGGTCGCGCGCCTGCTGGGCGAGCCGTTCCAGCCAGATGGCGGCTTGGCCTTCATACGTGACTTCTCGTGTGAAGCCGCAGAGCGCCGCGGCCGTGTCGAAAAGACGACCGGCGGAAGTCGTCGGAAAGCAGCGGACGTTGTGGGCCACCAAGGTCCGGGCCTGGTCGTAGCGTTTGGGGAAGTGGAAAGGCGGTCCGGAGAGGTCGGGTAGTTCGAGTCCCGTCAAGAAACCGGCCGCCGCCTGGACGGGAAATCGCGCCGCGCCGTCTCCTCCCGGCAGGATGGCGGGTCGGAGGTGCGCCAGGCGCCGAAGGCCCTTCACGACGCTACCGCCGAACACTTCGAAGCCCCAGATGGAGCCGTCGTCGCCGTGGCCGGTGCCGTCTAGGGCGATGCCCACGACGGGCCGATCCAGCTCGTCGTGTTCGGCGAGCACACTCGCGACGTGAGCGCGGTGGTGTTGCACGGCGACCCGTTGAACGGAGTCGATCCGAGCGGCGAGCCGGGTCGAAACGAACTGCGGGTGCGCGTCGTGGGCGACGATGAGTTCGCGCGGGTCGATCGCGTACATGGAGAGAAGGTCGCGGACCGTTTCTTCCAGGGCGCGATCGGTCTCCATGTCACCCAGGTCGCCGATGTGCTGACTGCCGATCGCCTGGCCCGAAACGACGAGGGTGACGGCGTTTTTCAGGTCGGCCCCCAGCGCGAGAATTGGCCGGGCCGAAGGCAAAAGGGCGACCTTCGCCGGGGCCAAACCGCGGGCCCGACGCACGATCGACGTTTCACCGCCCATGACGGTGGCGACGGAATCGTCGACGCGGCGGGCGATGGGTCGTTCGCCGATGAGAAAGGCGTCGGCGAGGCCGGTCAGCCGTTCCAGCGCGTCGTCGTCGCGATAGGCGATTGGTTCGCTGGATCGATTGGCGCTGGTTAGGACGAGCGGGTCGGGCGCGCCGAGATCGAAGAGGAGCGTATGCAGCGGCGCGTAAGGCAGCATCACGCCGATCTCGTCGGTCTCGTCGGCGAGGCCCGGAAAGCGAACACGCGCCGGCGCCAACACGATGGGCCGGGCCTGATCGAGAAGGAGCGCGCGTAGGCGTTCGTCGAGTCGCGCGATCTCTTCGGCGGAGGTCAGGTCGCGGGCCATCACGGCGAACGGTCTTTCCTTGCGAAACTTCCGCGAGCGAAGGCGCCCGATGGCCGCCGAGTCGCCCGCGTCGCAAGCGAGGTGATAACCGCCGATCCCTTTCAAGGCCAGGATGGTCCCTTCGCGCAGCGCCTTCGCGGCTAGGGCGAGTGCCTCGACCCCGCGCGCGAGCGTTTGGCCGTCGCGCACGAGGACGTAGTTCGGCCCACAGTCTGGGCAGGCGGTCGGCTGGGCGTGGTGCCTTCGGTCCGTGGGGTCTTCGTACTCGGTCCGACAGGCCGGACAGAGGGGCCAATCGGCCATGGTGGTCTGGGCGCGATCATAAGGGAGCGAACGCACGACCGAATAGCGCGGGCCGCAGTGCGCGCAGTTGATGTAAGGATAGCGATAGCGCCGACTCGCCGGGTCGTTCATCTCCGCGAGACAAGCGGCGCAGAAGGGCAAGTCGGGCGAAATGAGCGTGTCGGGCGCTCCGGCCCTTTGACTGGGGCGGACCTCGAACTGATCGAAGTCTTCGACGGGAACGGCGATGACCTGCAGAGAATCGACCCGCGCCGCGGGGGCCGGTCCTTGGCGCAAGGCCACGAGGAAAGCGTCGAGCCCTGAAGGTCCCCCTTCAACGTGGATGGTGAGGCCCTGGTCGTCGTTGCGGACCCAACCGGTCAGGCCGTGTTCTTGGGCGAGTCGAAAGACCCCGGGCCTCGCCCCAACGCCTTGGACGACGCCCCGCAATCCGACCCGCAAGGCTGCGCGCGGTTGACCACTCAAGAAAGTCGCCCCAAGACCCATGATATCAGGAGGTCGCGTTCCCGAAGGCCGGCGCGTCGAGACCCAATTTGGCGCGAAGCGACGCCGGCACGTCGCCCCGCTCCGTCCAACCTCGCTCGACCGCGTAGGCGCGGACTTGGGCATCGAGTCGTTCGCGCGTGAGAGGGTTTCCTTCCAGCAAGCGGGCCGGCAAGATGTCTTCGGCCTGGGTCCATCCTTCGCGTATGTTCAGGCATTTACGGGCCGTTACGATGCGCTGGGCCGTCGTGCGGAGTTCTTCAGTCGTCACGTTCCAGCCCGTCACCGCCGGGAGCATCACCGCCGACTCTTGGAACAAGTCGCCGAGCGCGCCGCGGAGGAACTTGCATAGGATGAGCGAGTCCATAAGCGCCGCGCGGTCTTCCGTGGCGATGACCGCCTGGGCCAGTTCAACGGCCGTTGGGTTGGGTCCCAAGGACTCGGAGAAGTCTGCCTCATAAGCTCCAGAGCGGTTGTGGTCGGCGCCTCGCGTGCCGACGGCCAGGCCCAGGGCCATCGCCGGCAAGCGGCCGGGGTGATAGCCGGGAAGTTCGAGCCCCTTCACATGAGGGGCCAGGTCCGGAGCGCGTCCGCCGATACGTTCGGCCGCGCCGCGACTGCCCAAGGCGAGCAACTCGCCAAGCTCGCCGCGCCGCTCCGCCAAGGCGCCGATCGCGTCGACGAGGGCGTTGGCATCGCCGAAGCGGAGGGTACTCGAAGCACCCGGAATGCGTCCGTCGATCCAGCCGTGCTCGGCGCATTCCATCAAGAAGGCGATCGTGCCGCCGGTGGAAATCGAATCGAGTCCGTGGTGGTCGCAGAGCGCCGCCGCGCGGAGGACCGCGTCCGGGTCACTCACGCCACAAAGCGAACCCAGGGCGAAGAGGCCCTCGTATTCCATGCGAACGCCGCTTTCAGCGCCGGTTGAGGCCGACCCTTTCGTCGCGTAGATGTGTTCGCAGCCGATTGTGCAAGAGGCGCACGAATTCCGCGCCACCCTCCTGGCCAGGCCGAGGTCCTCGCCGACGAGTTGGTCGGCCCCTTCAAAGCGGCCCGCCTGGAAGTTCCGGGTGGGAAGGGCGTCGAACCGGTTGAGCGTGAGCAAGTTGGCGACGGTCCCCAACTCGCGGTACTTCGCGGTGGCCGGGCCGAACGATCGCCGCGAGAGTTCGCGGGCCAGGTCGATCGCGGCGGCTGGGTCGGCCAAAGGGGCCCGAACTTCCCCTCGGACCGCGAGCGCTTTGACCCCCTTCGCCCCCAGGACTGCGCCCAGACCTCCGCGACCGGCGTGTCGGCCGTCGTGGCTGATCGTGGCGAACGGGATGCCTCGCTCGCCGGCCGGACCAATCGCCGCGACCTGCCACGACGGGCCCCGCTCGGCGCGAATGGCTCGCTCGGCATCGCGAGCGGAAAGGCCCATCAGGCCATCGGCCGCGACCAGTTCCACATGAGGCCCCCCTTCACGCGAACCATCGACGAAGACGACCGAGGGACGGGTCGCGCCGCCGGTAAAGACGATCGCGTCGCAGCCGGTCCGTTTGCCGCCCAGGGCGAAGTGCGAGGAGGAGAGGGCATCGCAGAAGCGGCCCGTGAGAGGGCTGATCGCGGTCACGGCGAACTTTGCGGAGGTGGTCAGTGGGCTGCCCACGAGCGGGCTGAAGACGAACGCGAGCGCGGCCTTCGGACCAAGCGGGTCGGTCCGGGCGGGCGACTCATGAGCGACGAGCCAGGCCCCCAGGCCCACGCCGCCAAGGAAAGCGCGCAAAACCGACTCCGCCAATCGCTCCAGCCTGCCGCGCCCAGTGGTCAGGTCGATCACCAGGTATTGCCCGTGATGTCCGTGCATGATGCTCCAGCATCGCACGACCAGGCCCGATCGGCCAGGCGGCTTGCCCATGGAACCGAGTGCCGGACGGGGTCCCCATGCGCCGTTTCGTTTTCGTCCAGGTCATGCCCATGGGGGCCAACGCGGGGTCACTCCTCGGTTCGGGCAAAATCGTCCGCTAGGCCGCGACCGAGGCCCGAAGTGACGACCCACATGGACCTTGTGGCTCAGACTCGCTAGTCCACAATGGTGGAAATCTCAAGAAGCTGTTTCCGAACATCTGGAACGCCTAGCGGACCTGGTTAGCCACGAAGGCTTCTGTAACAGCTTCCGAGTCGTCCGCGACCCGCTCACTGCTGGGAGTCAGTCTGCTGCTTCACCGCTGGTGGTTGCTGACCCTCTCTCGGGGGATGGTTGGCACGCTCGGCCTGCCATTCCTGCGCCTCGTCGGGGCGCCCGGTCGCCGTGCACAGCTTGGCGAGGAACCCTGCGGCGGTGTTCGGGAAGTGCTTCTCCCAGGCGGGGGCCTTCGCGATCCGCCCGACCGCCTCGTCGAACGCCCGCCGGAGCACCGGCTCGGCCTCCTCAAATCGATTGGCGCGGAGGAGGGCCTCGCCCAGGAACAGGCGGAACTTGGTCACGTTCCAAGACTCGGAATCGAACGCGGCCTGGGCCTCGAGCGCCTTCTTCAGGAAGCGCGCCGCCTCGTCGTAGCGGCGGGCGCGGATGAGCATCTGGAAGCCCATCGCGAAGTACTCGCGGGCTAGCTGGTCGCGGGGGGCGTCCGGGCGTCGCTCCAGGGCGGCCACGATTGTCTTCCGCATCGATTCCGAGAGGTCGTCGCGCCCGGCCGCAGACACGGCCTCCCGGAGGCTCGCCAGGGTCGCCGCGACGCTCGGGTCCCTTGGCCAGCCCGCGGCCTCGAGCTGGGCGACGGCGGCCGTGTAGAGCGTCGCCACGTCGTCGATGCGGCCCGCGTCGGCGTAGGCCAGGCCGAGCGCCCGGACCGCCTCGGCGCGGATGCGGACGGGGACCGATTCGGCCGATCGCAACGCGTGCACCTTCGCCTCGAGCCTCGGGACGAGGGCTTCGGCCCACGGCTTGACGGCCTCGGGCGTGCCCAGGGCCTTGAAATGGTCGAGCATGCGGTTGCGTGCCTCGAACACGAGGCCCTTGTTGTAGTCGGGCATGTCGACGAGATGCTCAACCAGCTCGTCGTAGCCGTCCCGCAGGTACGGCCCGGCCTCGTCGTGCTTGCCGAGCCGGCCGAGGCCCGTCCCGATGCGGACCCGGACCCTGCCGCTCCCCCAGCCGTGATGGTTCGGGCCGCAGGCCTCGAGGGCCTTCCGGTTGGCCTCGAGCTCCTGCTCGTATCGGCCCAGCCGCTCGTGACACTGGCCGATCGACTCGTAGGTGGTCGCCGTCTGGAACGGGGTGAGCGCCGCCTCGAAGTTGGCCTCGAACACCGGCAGGGCCGCTTCCGGCCCTCGCGTCTCCATCGTGTTCCAGCCCAGTTGGTGTCGCATCATCCAGACGCCGTTCCCCTTCTCGAGGCCGTTGGCCTTGATTGCGGCGAGCGACCGTTCGATGACGCGGGCGGCGTCCTCCGGGCGGTTGGCCCTCCGCAGCGCGGTGTCGAGGGCGACGCTCACCCCGTAGAGGAGCCTCATGCTCCCATTGGGGTTGCCGGCTAGGTGGTCGTAAACCGGCTGGAGCAGGGCGGCCGCCTTATCGGGCTGTCCCACCTCGCAGTAAGCCCTCGCGGCCGTGCAGTGGGCCTGGACGACGTAGGGGTGATCCGGTGGGATGGCCTGGAGGACCCGCGAGGCCTTCATGGCTTCCATGATCTTGACCGCCTCGGCGGCCTGCCCCGCGTCGATCAGGGCGACGCTCAGGTCGTGGGCCGCGTAGTTGGTGTGGAACCCGTCGGGGCCGAAGACGCGCAGGGCGTCGTCGCGGAGCTTTCGGAGGTAGGGGATCGGGTCCTTCTCCTTCGCCCCGAGGTACATCATGCCGAGGCGTTCCCGGCTCGTGAACGTGTCGGGGTGGTCGGGGCCCTGGACGCGGACCCGGTCGACGCAGACGGCCTCCATCATCAGCATGGCGTCGGCGGGCTTTCCGGAATAGAACAGGGCCACCGCCAGCCACTGGCGGGCGGTGATGGTCGCGGGATGGTCGTCGCCGAGCGCCTTGCGGTAGGCCTCGACCGCCCGGCCGAGCATTTCCCGGCCCTTGACGTCTTCCAGGATGTTCATGTAAGTCTCGCCGACCGTGGCGAGGACGTCCGCCTGGACGGCCGGCATCCCGCGGAACCGGGCCTCGATCCGGTCCGGGGCCAGCCGCTCGGCGGCGCGGTCGAGGAGGTCGCGAACCGTGGGGTCGTGCTGGACGGCGAAGTCGCCACCCTGGAGCCGACGCATCTCGGCCTGGTGCAAGGGGTCCGCCTGCTTCAGCAGGTCTTCCTGGAGGAAGTCGCGGACGGCCTTCGCCCGCAGGGTCTCCTGCTCGGCCCGGGCCTGCTCGATGCGGTCCCACAGATTCGTGTTCACGAGTTTCTCTCCTCGTAGAGCTCGTAGAGGGGGTGACTGAAGGCGGATCATATCCATACGATCACGCCATCCTCCCTCTTCGAGATGACATCGCGGCTCCCGAACTGCCCGGCAAGGCGACCTGGATCGGCAAGGACCCGGGCAAGATGCCGGTGCTCACGGCAAAAGGCCCTGTACTGGTCCACTTTCTGGATTACAGCCAGCTGAACAGCGTGCGCACCCTGCCCTACCTGGTCGAGTGGCACGAGCGTTACGAGCCGCTCGGCCTGCGGGTGCTCGGTGTCCAGGCTCCACGCTTTCCCTTCGGCGCCGACCCGGAAGCCGCCGGGCGCGGACTGCGGCAACTCGGGGTCGAGTTCCCGGTCCTGATCGATGAAAGCAAGCGACTCTGGACCGGTTACGGATGTGAAGGCTGGCCGAGCCTCTTCCTCTGGGGTCGCGGGGGAATCCTCCGCTGGTTCCACTTCGGCGAGGGCGACTATCAGGGAACCGAGCAGGCGATTCAGGAAGCGCTGGCCGCCTCCTTCGAGAGGCTCCCGGAGATGCCGGCGATCATGGAACCGGTCCGGCCCACCGACGCAGCGGGCGTTGAGGTGTCGCCACCCTCACCCGAAGTGATCCCGTTTCCGGACCGCCCCCTCACGATCGATGACTTCGACGCGCTGGCGCTCGATTTCGAGGGCGGTGGCGCCTACGTCACGGCCGATGGCAAGGGAGATCTGCGGGTTACCCTCGACGGCGAAGCCCGCGGCGAAGTCGGGATCGATGGCCCGGGGCTTTACCCGCTCGTCGAAACCGGCCGCCACGGCAGCCACAAGCTGGGGATCGAACTGGAAGGCGCTCCGGAGATCTGGTCGGTCAGTTACTCGCCGGCCGCGACCTGAGACCGGTCAGGAATTGACCATCGGGAGGCCCTTGCGGATCTCCTTCGGCAGCATGAAGCGGACCGACTCGTCAACGGTGCGGAGCTCGGAGACGTCCTCCACCCCGCGGTCGCGGAAAAGCTGAACCAGATCCTCGACCAGTTCCTCCGGTGCGCTTGCCCCGGAAGTGATCCCGACCGTTTCCACCCCGTCGAGCCACTCTTCCTGAACCTGGGTGTGGTTGTCGATCAGGAAGGATTCGGAGCCGTGCTCGCGCGCGACCTCGACCAGCCGGTTCGAGTTCGAGGAGTTGGTCGAGCCGATCACCAGGACCAGGTCACACTGGCGGGCCAGCTGCTTGACCGCGATCTGACGGTTGGTGGTGGCGTAACAGATGTCCTCGCCCTTGGCGGTGACGATTCCGGGGAACCTTTCGCGCAGGCGGGCGATGATCCCGGCGGTCTCATCGACCGAAAGGGTGGTCTGGGTGATCAGGGCGACGTGGTCCGGATCCTCGATTTCAAGGTGGTCGACCTCGTCAACGGTCTGGACCAGGACGATCGAGTCCGGTGCCTCGCCCATCGTGCCTTCAACCTCTTCGTGGCCCTCGTGGCCGACCATGATGATCGTGTAGCCCTCGGCCGCGAACTTGCGGGCCTCGACGTGGACCTTGGTGACCAGCGGGCAGGTCGCGTCGATCACCTTGAGGCCGCGCTGCTTCGCCAGATCCCAGTCGGACGGTGGGACACCGTGCGCCGAGAAAATCAGCGGACTGCCAACAGGGACCTCGTCCAGCGACTCAACGAA
>CALLYK010000018.1 GCA_937858365.1 uncultured Isosphaeraceae bacterium
CTCTTAAGTCCGACCACGAGGTCCAGAAACGCGGTCTTCCCGCGCTGGACCTTGAGCGTGCCCACATCGTCTAGTTGCAACGTCGGGGCGTTGTAGTTGAGGATGACCAGGGCATTGTCCCCCGGAACATATTCATATAGACCAGTTTGGTCAGTGTCGATGTCTACGACGATCTTATAGGAGTAATATCCGAAATCATGGTTCCTATTCGGCTTGAACTTCACGACGAATGGTTCGAACTTGGTGAGCACAAGGTCTTGTGAAGGTTCGGGCACGGCGGTGGGGCGTGTGGCGGCTTGGCCACCCTCCTTGACCATTTCGAGCCAGAGTTCCTTCGGGCCGAACGCGCCGCTCGGTCCGATCTCGGTATCGATGGGCCGCACCTTCAGCGTCAACTTGGCGGGGGCGGTCGGGACCGCCTTGCCATTCACCAGTTCCAACCGAATGGGGTCCGACTCAACGACCTTGTTCTCGTACTTGAGTTCCACGCCCCCGACGCGATTCAGTTGGATCTTGAGTGTCTTGATGGCGACGGAATAGGAAACGGTGAGGTCCTTTCCGAGTCGCGGACCGCCCTTGTCCTTCGCCTGGATGAGCAACGTCCCACCCTTATAAAACCCCGGTAACGTGTCTCGAAAACGAGTGTCGATTTGGAGGACGAGCTGGTTGGGCCGGCCTTCAGTTCGACTTCCCGGTTTGAACTTCAGTTCCACCTCCCGCTGGTCCAACACCTGCTCGTTGGTGGGCGTCTTCGAAGCGTTCCGCGGCAGCGTGTGCTTCTCGACCTTAAGGACCAGGTCCCTCTGGGTCTTCTCAGCGTCGACCGGCCATCCGCTCACAGGGACCTCGATCGAGGCCATGTTGCCATCGTCGTTGTGAAGTTCCCGGACCGTGAGGGTCTCGAAGCTCAAGATGTTTCGGACCCGGACCTCCATCGGCGGCGACTTCCAAACGTAGTCGCGCAAGGGCCAGTTCGCGGCCGTCTCCCGACCTTTCGCCTCCACGACCAAGGTGTAATCGTCGGTCTCCTTGGCACCGGGGGCGATCAGACCGAGGTCGACGTCCCCTCGGAAGGCGCCGTCCTTGAAGTCCAGGTCCTCGGTCTTGACCGGGCTTTCCCCGCCATTGTTGAGGTGGACCTTAAGTTGGAACTGCTCCGCGGTGAACCCCTCTTGCTTACAGAAGGCGGTGAGCGTTACGTCGATGTGGAGCTTCTGATAGCGCGAAAGCCCCTTGAGACCCGACTTAGGCGTCCCAATCGAGAAGAGGGGCCTCTCGGGCCTCTTGGAGTAATGGATGACTCGGTCCGCGTCTCTTGGAGGGAACGTCGTCCTCACGGCCTTCGCGCCGTCCAGGATCGCACGATCAAACTGATCATATGTATGACTTGTCGATTTGGACGTGGATTTGGGGGGCGGGTCGAACGCGGGGACCTCCGCGCCTTCCAGTTGCCGGTACTTCCGGGGGTCGTTCGGCACGTTCACCCTCTTGTAGGAAAGGGCCCCCATCTCCTGGATCGAACGGGTCAGGTCCTCTTCGTTACGGCCCGGTTTGAGTTCTTCTCGCAGGGTCTTGGTCCAGCATCCCTGGAGTTGCCAGATGAGGTCTCGGAAGGTGTCGATCAACTGGTCGTTGCTCTTGATCTGGAAGCTCGCGCCGCCGGTCTCGCGGGCCACCAGGTTGAGAAGGGAGACGTCGATCGTGCTGCCGAGCCCCATCGCGTACACACGAACGGGGTGTTCGCTGAACTCCTGGGCCGAGAACAAGACGGAGACCCAATCCCTCACGTCCTGCCGGGCGCCCAGGTCGGTGTGGGACCCATTGGCCGTCTTCTCCCAGAGTTGCTTCAGGCCCAGCGGTTTCTCGGTCTTGCGGCTTTCCAAGCCGTCCGTGAGGAGCACCACGAACCGGTTGGGCGCGGGCCCCCTCTGGGCCTTCAAGCGATTCCGGGCCTCTTCCAGGGCCAAGAGGATCGCGGTCTCGCCGCCGTCTCCGTTGACTTCCCCTTTGACCGAGGGCCCCGCGACTTGGTTGTGGATGAACGTGCGGACCTTCTCTTGCAGACGCTTGCCCTCGGCCGAGCGCGGCGAGACGAAGTCCTTCTCCAACTCGCCGGGGATGTAACGACCATCCATTGTCTTGACGGGGATGTCGCTGAAGGGCAAAACAAGCACACGGTCATCCGCCGTGAGGAGTTCCAGCGCCAAGAGCACAGCGTCCCAGCGGATGCGCTCACGGTCATTCCCCTTGTTTCGGGGCCCGTCAGTCAGTTGGTACATGCTGCCCGACACGTCAACCACGAAGACCACGTCGATCCCGTCGCTCCGGTCGGCCTCCTGACCGCCGGCCCAAGGCGCGGCCGCCAAGCTGAGAAGGCCCGCCGTCATCACGGCCCAACCTCGCGCGCGGCCCGACCGGGCTTGGTCGGGCGATCGGTCTCGGATCATCATGGCGAACATGCTCCTTTCTCATGCTTTTCAAAATTAGAATAACTCAATGGATGTATCGAATCCATTCACTCGATCCCGTCCAGGAAGCGGGAGCCCCCGGGTCGGCCCCCTGGGTCGTCGCCTCCCAGATAGGTCGGCCCCGGGTCCGGCTTCGCCGGGCCCGTCTCCTTGGTCGGTTGCTCGATCGGCGGCTCGTCGTCGGTTGGCTCCAGGTTGCTCAGGTAGTCTTTCCTGGCCGGAGGACGGCTCGAGGCGTCGCCCAGGCGGAACTCGCCGTACACGCCGGCCTCTTCTTCCTGCTTCTCGCGGAGGAGTCGTTCCTGGCGTTTCCGTTCCCGCTCGCGGGCCGCTCGGACCGCCCTGATACGCCAGTAAGATCCGAACACAACGCCACCAAGGATGAGGGAAGGCCAGAGTAAGCCAATCTCCTCGTTGAACTCTTCCCAAAGGCTGCTCACGCGCACGTGGAACGACCGGTTGAAGACGCGCCCGAGCGGTTCGCCTTCGGCATCAACGCCAACGAGCGCGAACCGCACCAGACGCCGTTGAGGAGACGCCCGCTCCTCCAACTGAGACACGACCCTTTCGTCGATGCTCGTTCTGAGATCATACACGCATTTGGGATCGCCAAAGCGTTCTCCATCACCAATGTTCAAACCGTTCTTCGCCTCCTGATCGGCGTCGCCCCGACGATGGACGCTTAGCACCGCTTGCGAGGAGGTCCCCTTGTAAGGCACGCTCGCGTGGGGACCTTCATTGTGGGCCGGCTTCTGAAAAATCCCCTGAAATCGTAGCGACATCTCCCTCAAACCATCGCCCGTTTTGAGAAGGAAACTCATCGCGTTCCGGGTCTGGGTGACCTTGTCCTCACGCTTGTTCTGGAACTCGTTCCCATAGACTCGATCGACACCCGGTTCCTTGCGAAACACCCACCAAGGAGGCTGATTGTCCACGAAGACCTTTAATGGATAGTCGCTGTCAAACGGCGGCGCGCCGGTCGCCCCTTCCACCGCGACCCGAACAACCAGCTCGGCCGGAGGAAGCCCACGCGCGTTCCAATCGGTTCGGACAGGGGCCAACGCCTGCTCGCTTTTCGGGTCCAACTTGAGCCGGTATTTACCCGCCGCCGGGAAGGGAAGCTGACCGGGCCCTTCGTAGCGAACGATCGCGGGGTCGGCGGGCCCATCCTCATCTCTTTCTATATTTAGCACATCTTGATATGTCCAGGATTTGCTCGCTGGGTCGAATGACTCGACTTCCACGGCCAATTCCCTGGGAAGGGAAGCCGCCGCCGGACCGCCAGGCCCGGTCGCGATCAGGGCCGAGACGGTGACCTCCTCGTTGACCAGGGGCATGACGTTGAGCAAGCGCCTGGGCCCTTCGTCTCCTTCGATGGGCATGTCGGTCGTGATGAGCAGCCCTGAGTGGACCGCGATGCTCAGGCTGGGGGACTGGTTCGTGAACTCGTTCCCCGACTCGTTTCCAGATATCCAGGCGACCTTGCCTCGTAGCGTCCCAGGTATGTGGCACGGCGGAAAGTCCGTGACCATGATGTACTCGCGCAGCTTGACGTGGTCGAGCTCCGTCTTGTTCTTGGATCGCCGGACCTGCTGCAAAACAAGCTGGTCGCGCCACGCGTCATCGCGTCGGAATCGGCCGTCGGGCACGCCGATCAGGTCCCAAGCCAAGTTCTTCAGGTCCCAGTTCGCGCCGCCGTCGACCTTGTTGACTCGGAAGAGCAAAGGGTCGTTGGCGTCGGGATCGGGCAGAGGAAGCGGCAGCCGGGCGAAAATGGTCTTGGTCTTCGGGTCGTCCAGCTCCAGCAACCAACCGGGGTCGAGTTCATCCCCGGCCGACTTCTCCGACTTGAAGGCTTCGACCGACTCCAGCTTGACCGCCACTCGCGGCCTCATCCCCACGCGCAGGGCCTTGTACTCGTTCTTGTCACTGTCGCGGCCGGTCATCTCCGCCGAGACCAAGCGCGTTCCCGAGACCACGAGGACCATCTTCGCGACAATTCCTTGGGGCTCGCCGCCGTGGAGTTCCTCATGTTGGATCGTGAGATGGAGCTCCCCCTCGAAAACACCAGCCTGGACCTTGCCCATGAAGTCCTTCCAACTCGTGATCGCGAGATGGACGTCCCCGCGGCGATCCCGACCGATCTTCTCGGGGATCGTCACGCGGACCCACGGGACCTCGCCCCGAGGCGCGCCTTCTCGCTCCAGCAAGAGGATGACACCCTTGGGATCGCCCTGACGTTGCAGTCTGGACTTGGAAGCCTCGAAAGCGACCTTGAGCCCCTCCGAGCCCACCTGGGGCAGGGCCAGAAGTCGCTCATCAATCGCGGCGCCAAGCGGGATAGCGGGCAGTTCCAGCACACCGACGTCCGGCGTCCGCTCATCATTTGTGCCGTTCAGGGCGGACCGAAACAGATATGTCGGAGGCTGATTGACCTTTTCGCGTTTGGGGTCCGGCTTGAGGAAATCGACACGCCAGGGGGCGAGCTCCGCGGGGCGGCCCGGATCGTCCTGGGTCGTCGCGAACCAGGCGCCGGCAGGAATGGGCAGACCAAGACATAGCAAGGCCAGGGCGACCACCCCAACGGGCCCAGGACCGCGCACCAAGCGCCCCATCATGTTCGACCTCGCTGACCGTGACTCGACCAAACGCGGACCAGGACTCGTGCTCGACAGGTCCTCGAACCGGGCAAACGGTCCACGGACGGAGACGGCCTACCTGCCGTCATCCAGGGGAAAGGGCGACAGCCAAGAGGCTACGGCCCTGGAGCCAAGGCGAGTCCACTTTCGTCAATCAAACCAAGCCACTGAATTCTAAGGCGACGGCAGGCCCGACGCAAGGGTGCTAAGAGCGGTCCCGGCGAAGGAGACGTCTCGCTCCCTCCACGGGCCCGAAAAGGGCGTAGAGAGGATGGTTGCGACGAGATTTCACGCGGCGCGCCCGCGTGACATCCATGACATGACCCCCTCTCCCGGACCCATTCTCGGCGCGCACCGTGGGCGGAGGGGCCCTTCAGGAGTCCTCATCTTTCACCGAATTGCCAAAGAGCGTGTATTCGGACCAATCATCCGAAACACTCAGTTCCGCACG
>CALLYK010000019.1 GCA_937858365.1 uncultured Isosphaeraceae bacterium
AAGGAGCGTGAGGCCCCGCGCTGTCCGGAGTGCGGCGGGACGCTGTCGCGCATCGATCTAGTCCCCGCCCTGGCCCCTTTCGAAACGAGCTAGACCGATGAGCAGATGTGATCTGATGATATTGAGCAAGAATCGGTTGACTTCACAAATCGCGGATTCGACGGTGCGCGTCGCGGGCGAAAATCATCGAAAAAACGCAGGTATCGCCCTGAAAACGGACCTGCGGACCAATCGCCTTGAGGACGGAGAAGGGCGTGTGAAGGCCGGGCGAGTCGGTCCGACAGGTCGACCCGAGGACATCGGAAGGACCCCGGCCCCGGACGATCGAAGCAACCCCCAAGGGCCGGTGGTCAGTCAACCGGGCTTCTTGGACCCGGCTTGGAGGTCCCGCGTCGCGGCCCCCAAGCCATTCTGGTTCGGCCGGATCACCTCACACGGAGTGCAGCAGGCACTCCCCGTCCCGGCCGATGAACAAGTGCCCGAGCCCGTCACACACGCAGCCGCACCGAAGGGCGAAGTTGCCCCACTGGATGAACTCCGACGACCGGACGAGGTCCCAATTCTCCGCCGTAAACAGCTCCGGGTCGCCGGGCAAGCCGAGCAGGCCGACCGGGATGTCGGAGATGCCCAGCCGCCGCTCCGGCAGCCAGAACCGCCGGACGGCGATCGGCCCCGCCTCGAAGCCCGCCGGCGGCCCATCATCCTCCCGGTAGTCTCGGACGCCCAGCAACTGCCCAGCGGGGTCGAACTCCAGCAGCGTTTCGGAGATCACCAGTGCCTGAAGGCCCGCAGGCGACCGACCGGTGAAGCGCGGGTGGGGCGGATCGGCCCGAACCGGATAAAGGTGCTCGGGCGAACGCACGTAGACCGGCTTCTCCACCCGGAAACCCTCCGGTGGCCGAACCAGAATTCGATGGACGAAAATGCGTGGTATGACACGTCGAATGTCCGTATCATCCCACACTCGTAGTTATTCCACCACGGACATCCGGGGCTGTCAAGGAAACACTCCTGTGGAATCCTGGACCAATGGCATGGAGGATCCGGGACGCGAGCCTGGTCATGGTAAGCCTCGGCTTTTCGATTCGGTCCGACGGAGGACCCCGTGTCAGTCGTCACGCCGCCGTTGGCGGCCCTCGAACCGATGAATATGGCGGCGAATTTCGAGACTTCTCGCCGAGCTCCACCGCGGATGGGGTCCGCTCTCTTCATTCACGAAGGGACGATAGCAAATCGTCAGGGGCGCAAACCTTTTGAGTGCAAGGCGTTACGCGTAAGTCCCTTAAACGAGCCGAGCGGGAGCGAACCACGGCCTCGATCCCCAAGGCCCACACCACTTGCTGATTCTTGACTTACGTCTCTTCAGGACTGGGACTTCCGTCAATCCAGGGCTGAGAAAGTCGCGCCCCGGACCGGCCTCCGGCCGTGGAGCTCGCCGAGGAGTGTCTTTGTTTGGGACCGAATCGGAAATCGGTTTGCGTCTTGTCGAGCATGTTCCATTCGTCCCTGCCGCTTTCTCCGGCCGCGAACCTCGCGGCGCTTCCGGGTCGAGGCGGGTGTCCCCCTCGAGATTCGTTTCGGGCGGGAAGGCCCGACGCACCCTTGACCAGCCCAGCGCCCACATGTGTATGATCGCCCGATTGCCGCCGGATCGCCGGGCGCCGGCCGAGCCGGAAGCGGGGGTCGCCCAATGCTGCAAACGCCTCGGCGAAGAACGGGACGGTCTGTCCTCGTGCCGTCGGTCCTCCTGGTCGCCTTCTCCATGGGGGCCGACGGACCCGGGGTGACGCTGGAAGTCGTGCCCACTGCGATCGAGTTGCCCGGTGGAGATCGTCCCGCACAGGCCCTGGTCGTGGTTCGGGGCCCGGCGGGGCTTTCGATGCGAGGCGCGCGACTCTCCGGTTGGGCCGAGAGCGGAATCGAGGTGCGGATCGAAGGCGAGACGCCCGTCGACCTGAAACCGAGCGAGGACCACGCCTGGGTCGTGCGCTTGACCCCCTTGCCTTCGTGCAACCTGCCCACGAAGGTCCATCTTCAACTCGATTACACGGCCCACGCGGGTGATGAGCAGAAGGCCGAGACGGCCCGCGTGGCGCTCGCGGAGTTGGTGGTGAAACCGCCTCACGGCGAGACCGTCGAGAGCGCGGCCGACGTGCAGGTCAGCGTCATGAACGAGTCCATCAATGAACAGTCGCCGACGCAGGTCTACGTCATCGTGACGAACAAGACGAACGTGCCGACGAAGGCATCGCTGCGGGTCCTTGGGCCCTCCTTCCTGAGACCTCAGGGTCGAAAACCGCCCGTGCCGCTGGCCCCGCGCCAATCGATCGTGCTGGAAACGGCCCTCGAAGCCGGTCCGAGCGTGCGACCCGGCAAGTACCTCGTCCTCTTCGACGTGCTGATCGCGTGGGACGAAGCGGGGCTCCCGCGCGAACGACACGTCGTTTCCTCGCGCGAGATCACGGTCGGTGTCTTCGGCGAATCGACCGTCCTGACCCTCTTCGGTCTGCCCAGCGTCTTCCTTCTCCCTGGTTTCCTGGTCCTCCTGACCTTCGAGACGCTCTATCGCTGGGGTTTCTTGAGGTCTGAGGCGGCCCCCGACGACACCTTACTGAAGGTGAACCAGCCGGCCTTCTGGGTGATCGGCATCACCCTCACGGGACTTCAGGTCCTGGGCTACAACGCGTTCACTTCTCCCCACAAAAACCTGCTGGAAGGGTACGGGCTGAGCGACATCGCGCGCCTCTGGGCGGTGGCCGTGCTCGGCCTCGGGTGCGGCGGGTATCTCTCCTACCGGACCATCGCCTGGTTGGTCCGTGGAGGCGTTGTTCTGGTCGGGCGTCTTCGCGCTTGGTATCGGTCGCGGTACACATTCACCGCGGACGACGACCCCGCGCAAGCCCTGAAACGTCTGGCGATCCTGCGCCGAAAGACCTTGCTGCCGCGCCATCGGACGGAGTTGGAGGGGACGCAACGGAACGTCTTCCAGCTCGAACCGCCCACACCGGGTCGCGACCGCCGATGGGTCGGCCCCGGCATCGTCTATCGCTGGACGCTTGCGAACTCGGAGCTCTCGACACAGGAACGCGAGCGATTTCAACGCGACCTGCGGCAAGCCATCAGCGACTCCCGCGAAAAGACGAACAAGACGGGCAGGGTCGCCTCATTGCTCCAGCGAGGGAAACGGACCAGCGCCCTCGTCTACCGCTGGGAAAATGTGCCGGGACTGGACGGCCCGCGAGAAATCGAGGCGGCCCGCTTGCAACCGGGCCCGGCGACTGCGGACTTGATCTTCGAGGAGGAGGATTGAAAGGTCCCCCCGGACTCCTTGAGTCCGGGGGGTCGATCGATCGAAAGAACTTGCGCTCAAGACCTCGATTGAGGTCCCGGACGATCACGATCGCTCTGTGAGGAGCGATGGCGAAAGGCCGTACACACATTGGTGAAGTCGCCACCATTCTGGGCCCGGCCCGAGAGGCGGTCAAGTGCGAGTTGTGGGTTTGGCCCGCGTGGCGTTGATTTGGGTGGAGACCAACCCCTGTCTCCTGGAAAACCAGGTGCCCACGGGAGCGCCTTGGTCCTTTCTGGGGCGTCCCGAGAAGTTCGCCCCGAGGTTCGACGAAATCCTCAAGGAAACTCAGGAGGCGAACCTCAAGGGACGACGCCCGACGACGTCTCGTTCCGTGCTTACGCCCCCCTGGCAAGACGTGGGCAAGCGTTCCTTCTGGACTTCCTACTTCGCACCCAACTTCCTGGCCATCGACGGAGCGCGGGCCTGGAAGGGCGTCCTTCCCTTGCGACTACGTTTCGACGCCACGTTCCTCGTCACCGGCTGGTCGGGCCGCTTCTACCTGGAAGGATACGTCTCGCCCTTGGGACTGGCGATCGCCCTCCACGCCGACTTCATGCCGGACACCCCCGTCACGATCGATCAACTGGTCGACGTGGTGCGCGCCTTGCGCGTGGGCGCGACATGGCAGGTCCGATGGGAAGCGCGGGGCGTGGTGTCACTTTCGCTCAGCGAACTGGTGAAGGAAGCGCTGGAGGACCTGCGCAAAAGGGCGATGGGCCCGAAGGCGCCGGTCGGCCTTTTCGACGATGACCCGTTCACGATCGTGACCATCGTGCGGGGGACCGACGATGCCGACCCGCCGCCCCACGATCAAGACGCGGGGCTGAGAAGGGCCCTTCAGGGACTGGCCGCGCCGAGCCCGACCTGGAGGGTGGATGCGCTCACGCCGCTGGACACCGCCAAAGTCGTCTTGCGGTCGATAGCTCCCGCCCAGCATCTTCTGTTCGCGACCAAGCGCGGCCGTGCCGTTTGGTTCCCCGACGCCTTCCAAAGCGCCGGCAACCCGTCCACGTTGGGTTGTTACCATCGCAACCAGTTTTACGGTGCCCTTCAGGTGGAAAACCTGAGTCGGTTCGTCGCGAGCCTGGCGCCCCTCCTGACACATCCGGAAGAGGTCCCGTACCGCCACATGGAGGCCCTGAGACTTGCCGCCGGCTTGCTCGGCCGGACCTACGGCGGCGTCAAAACATACCGGTCCCGAAGCCTGCGCCGACAGGTCGACGACAACGGCTGGAAACCGGCGATCGAGACGGTCCGGGCCTATTTCGGCATGGACCCGCTCAAGTGAGCGAATGAGCGCCGGCGCGCCGACCGGAGACCGTCGAATGACAGGGGCCCGGCCCGCGCGGCGCCTCCGGGTCGCGGCGGGCGTCGCGTTCTGGATTCATGGCTTGACTCGGATCGTTGCATCTCGAAAGGGTCGATGTTCGTGCCCGAGGGATGATTCTTGGGCTAGACCTCGTCGAGAACCTCGGAGGACCTTCGTGTCAGATCTGGTTTTGGCAATTTGGGGAACAAGATGTCTGGGGGAAACCCCGCAAATTGCCAAAATCGGATCTGACACGGGGTTCTTCCCCGGCTTAGCTCGGCACGTAGGCTTGTCAAATGGATTCGATGCCTTTGGTTTCAACTGCATGAACGAGCCATTCGTCGAACGTGCGCCATGAGTTGATCTCGTCGGAAATCGACACGTATTCTTCAAATGGGTATTCGTGACAGAAGACATCGAAGTTCCGTGGCCCCGGGCGACTCGTGAGAAACCCCATGAGATCACCCATGGAGCGGTGTTCGCCGACGAAGCAAAAGCGATTAACAAATCCGTCGTCGCTCTCAACTTCGGCGTCGGCAGAAGCGCGAATGACCTCCTCAGGTCGATAGAAGATTGGACCGCCACCGTTCACGTGCGTACAAAACAATGACGATGCTCCGATCGTTCCCATGAATGTCCGATAGCTGTCAGGCAACGAACACCCCAAGCGTTCTTCAATGACGCGCATTTCGGCTTCGGTGTGAATCGAGCGTGATTGAAATACGTTCCTACCATCCAGAAGGCCCGGAAGCGGTTTGCCGCCACTTTGGGCGCACCATTTCTGCAATTGTGCGAGTGACTTTCTGAAGGTCATACAAATCGTCCCAAACGAGTGTGGTGTCGAACAAGAATTGCATGGACGAAATGGCGTGGTATGACACGTCGAATGATCGTATGATCCCACAATCATAGTTATTTCACCACGGACATCCGGGGCTGTCAAGGAAACACTCCTGTGGAATCCTGGAC
>CALLYK010000020.1 GCA_937858365.1 uncultured Isosphaeraceae bacterium
TGGCTCGCGGGCGCCGGTCTCGTCACCGGCGCGCTGGCAGCGCTCGCCGGTCTGATCGATTTTCTGTCGATCCGGCGCGTGCGCGATTTGACGGCGGGCTGGATCCATTTCTGGGAAGGCGAGATCGATCCCGACAACACCGTGCGGCTGTCGCTTCCGACCCATCGCCTGATCGCCGAAGGCCTCGCCCACCGCGACGCGTTGCTGCGCTTCATCGCCCAGCTCGAGGATCCGCGAACACGACTGCGAGTCGCCAGCGAGCCGCGTCGCTCGGGCTCGGAGAACGAGCGCGCGATGCTGGGCGCTCTCGCCGAGGACTCGGGCTTCGGCAGCGCCTGTCATCGCAGCGGCCTCGATCCGCGGACGGCGGCGCGAACGCGCCTCCGGCAACCAGGCCCAGCGTTCGCGGTCGAGGCCCCAACGGCTGACGAGCCCGAGAAGCTCCACGCAAGAGGCGTTCCAAGCGGCCCGGTCCACCAACTCTCCTGGTGGGCCGGGCCACTCTCTTTGACCCGCGATCTGACCTTCTCACCGGGGGCCGTTCGTCTTATAACCAGCACCCACGAGGGACCGCTCCGCTTCTTCCACATGGAGGTTGGGAATGCGTCAGGATTGGACGCGAGGCGCCTTGGCCTTCTTGATCTGTTTCTTGGGGACCTCTCGTCCGTCCCTCGTCTCGGCCGACGACAAAGTCCTGCCCGACGAGATGCTCGGGGCCCAGGTCGCCCCCATGCTCTTGCTCAGCCGGCCGGAAGTCCGCGCGGAACTCGGTCTGACCGCCGAGCAAACGGAATCCGCTCGCCAGACCCTCGCCGACCTGCGCGAGCAAGCCAAGGCCCTCAAGGGAAAAGGAAACGCCCCCGAGGTCGTCGCCGCCAGGCGCGCCATCGATCAGGCCCAGGAGCGATGGTTGAGCGCCAGCCTGTCCACCGAGCAAAGCGCGCGCCTCGTTCAGATCGCCCTTCAATGGCAAGGACTCACGGCCCTCGTTCGTCCTGTGGCGGTCGAGATGCTTGGCCTCAGCGACGAACAGGTCGGCAAGCTTCGCAAGGCCCTGACCGAACCACCCACCGCCAACAATGAGCGTGCCTGGGCGGAGCGTGTCCTGGCGGTCCTCAGCGTCGAACAGCGCGCTCGCTGGAAAAGCGTTCTGGGCAAGCCTGTCCCCTTCATCGCCGCCACGACGAGGCCCGACCCGAACGTCAAGAAGGCCTCCAACCCTGGGAAATGAGAGCGGCCCTCGCCCTTCCTCGCTTTTTGCGTCATTCCAAAGCGATGATCTCGCCGGAATCGACCAGGTCGATGTCTTCCACGACGATCGCTTGAGGAATGCCGCGTTCTCGGGGACGATCCTCGGCCAGGTCGGTCTCTTCGAGGGGAATGATCTCGGGCGACGATGGAGGCGGAAAGCCGACGTTGGGCATCTCGTAGCGCGGACCGCCGTTCCCGTTCGCGATCGGCCGCCCCTTTCGCCCCCGCGCATGGAGGCGCTCGCTCGGGGCCGGCGCGTCATCCGGACCGAGATAGACGCGACACTTGTAGCCGCCGAACGAGATCCGATCGTTGGGCAAGAGGGCCGCCCACCGCACGCGCTGGCCATTGACCTTCGTGCCGTTCGTGCTGGCCAGATCGCGCACGACCAGCAGGCCGTCGGTCCGGACCAAGACGCAATGCCGTTTCGAGATGCCGTGATGATCAACGTGAAGGTCGCAAAAATCGCGACGGCCGAGCACGGTGATGTCCCGCACGATCGGGATCGGCGGGTCGCCGTTGGACGGGATCAACTCGGACTTCATGGGCGGGCAAGGGGGTTGATGGCCGACGATCGTGACGAATCAATCTTAGTGCAAGACCTGGATACAATCAACCGCGATGGCCCCAGGCAGGTCGATTGTCGAAAAAAGGCCCCGGGATTCGGCGGAAGGCGGACGAAATGACGACCGGAGTGGGCCTCCCGCGTTGGGTCGGGCCCGCCCCGCTTCCTCGTAGTCGGCGTACCGCGATTCGAGCACCCAAAGGCCCCTGCCGTCGGGCGCCGCACCGGCCCGAACATATTTCTCGCGTAGAAACTCGTTCAAGTCCCGAAACGGCGGATACCCGCAGAAGACCAACTCGGGCGGCCTACGTCGCAGGTCGGCCATGAGTTCGGCGATCCGAGGTCCGATGAGGGGATGGTCGCCGTCGGCGAATTCCTTGATGAGGTTGTTGGCGAAGAAGTGGCGCGAAACACCGTCCAGACCGGAATAGACGAAAAGCGGACTCTGCCAGCCCCAGTTAAAGAGGCGCGGGTCCTTCCATCCCGTCGTCCGCGCCGCCAACTCGCGACCCGTCTCGCGCAAGGCCACCCACTGCCGTCCCCCCTTGTACCGGATCGTCAATTCGACAGGCGCGATCAACAAGTAGGCTTTTGTAAAAATGATGGCCAGGCCCAAAATGCCGAGCGAGGTGACCGCGAGTCCCAGAAAGCCGGCCAAACGCTTGGGGCCGCACGCCAACCGACGAACCGAATCTTCCAGGAAAACACTCACCGCGATCGCCAGCCCTGGGACGGGCAACAAGTAGTAATGGGCCCAGAAGAGACGTGGAAGCAAGACCTGGACCCACGCGCACAAGGTCCAGGCGAGAAGCAGTCGGCGCGCAGCCGGCCCCTTCCCCTGACTCGCCAGCGCGAAGATGGCCGCCAGCCAGAGCGGCCAGGTCCCCAGGCCCCACCAGACCAGGTAGTCGGTCTTGCCGAACGGGAAGGGCAGTCGGCCGCCTGGGTCGGCATTGCCGGTAAGCCAGCGTATCAGGATTGGCGGTTGGTTGGCCTCGGCGGGCAGGTCGGCCACCATCGCCGCCGCGAACGTGAAGACGTCCTCGTAAGCGGCCCGGCCGGCCCCTTGAGCGACCAGGACGAGAGCGGCCAGAAGAGGAAGACAAACGAGGCCGAGACCAAGCAACAACACGTCGCCAACGCACGCGAGCCAAGAGCGCCCGGAGCGCACCCGACACATCAGCGCGAGCGCGAAGACAGGCGCATGGAAGGCGCAGACCTGCTTGAAAAGGGCCGCAAAACCAAGGGAAAGGCCCGCCGCGAAAAGCCAACGTCGACCGCCGTCGGCCCGTGGCCAGGCCGCGAGCAGGGCCCCGAGCGCG
>CALLYK010000021.1 GCA_937858365.1 uncultured Isosphaeraceae bacterium
TGAGGGCGATTCCGAGTCAGCATTTGCATCATGTCGCGGATCATCGTTTCGCCCCTCCCTTTTTGTTGCTCGCGTCACCGTTCGTTTCTCTCTCACACCAAGGAAATCGCGGCCCCTTGCCAAACGTTGCGCGGTGACCTGAAATTTCTCTTTGCGCGGTTGTTCAACCGAATTTCGCTACGGGGCCCGAGACCTCCGGATCGGCACGCAGTCAGGCTGCGGATTCCAAGGGGGTCCCGTGGTCTTTTCAGCCCCACGGCGGAAATGACGGCCCGAACCGATTTCCCGATGTGACGACAGGGCCGGCCACGTGGGAAGGAGGTCGGGCCAGGCGGAAATGAGGTCCGATTCAGGACCGTTCCAGGTCAATCCAGAGTGGCCCGGGAGGCGGCGGTTGGACCTGCGGCAAGAGGGCCACGAGACCGTCGGGGTCGTCCGAGACCAGGATGAGGTCGAGGTGGTTGGGTCGGAGGAACTTCTCGGTCACGGCGTGGTCGAGCAAGCGCAGGAGCGGGTCGTAGTACCCGTTGACGTTCAAGATGCCGATCGGCTTGTTGTGGAGTCCGAGGGCGGCCCAAGTGAGGACCTCGAAGAACTCCTCGAACGTGCCGATGCCTCCAGGCAACACGAGGAAGGCCGACGCCCTCGTCGCCATAAGGGCCTTTCGCTCGTGCATGCCGGGGACGACCGCCAGTTCGGTCAGGCCCGCGTGGGCGAGTTCCTTGGTCAGAAGAGGCTCGGGGATGACGCCCAAAACAGGTGCGCCGGCCTCAAGCGCCGCGTCGGCCACCACCCCCATGAGACCAATTCGGCCGCCGCCGTAAACAAGGCCCAGGCCGAGCCGGCCAATCGACCAACCGACGCGCCGGGCGGCCTCGTGATAGACATCGCCTTGCCCGACGGCGGACCCGCAGAAGACGCAAATGTGATAGCGATCGCTCATGGCACGGTTCGACCTGGTCTTCAACGGGGTGGACGGCGAACGCTATGATGGTGCCATCAGGCCCGTCATGCAACCAGCGGGCCGCTTTGCGACCGAGGACCAAGCCGTGGCGGAAGGGACCTTTCAAACCATCGCTCGCGTAGGAGAGATCGCCGAGGGCCAGGGAGTGCTGGTGGAGGTCGATGGCCTTTTCATCGCCCTTTTCCACTGCGCCGGCCAGTATTACGCGATCGACGACGCCTGCCCCCACCAAGGGGCCCCACTCAGCGACGGCGTCGTGTTCGACCAGGAGCGTTCGGTGACATGCACCTGGCACGGCTGGCGGTTCAGCCTGGAAGACGGCCGCCACCTCGACGGCTCGCGCTGCAAGGTGGCCACCTATCCGGTCCGGGTGGTCGACGGCGAGGTCCAAATCTTAATCGATTAACAATCGCTTATATTTACATATCGACTTCGGAACTTGAATGCGGCGGCGCCGACGACCCCCAGGGCGAGAAGCGACCACGACGCCGGCTCCGGCACGATGGCGACACGAGCGATTTCCACGCGGGCCGAAGCGGAAGTCGTGTTGTCGCCGAGGAAGAGGAAGTTCGTGAACGTGTAGGGAGGTCCGAAGGCGGAGTAGTCGCGCAGGGTACCGGTGAGAAGCGTCGTGCCGTTGGCGGTGAGCGTGTAGTTATTGCCGAGGACGGTCAAAGCATAATTCGTAAGACTTAAACTTGTGTTGAACGATGCCCCTTCACCATGCGTGAAGCCGGCGTTCTGGGCCCAAACCTCGTTGGTCCAGAAGCCCAGTTCGATCCCGCGGGTGTCGCTGGAAAGGGCGATGAGGCTGAAGCCGGCGCGGTCGTTGCTCACGTGCGATTCTTGCACCAGGCGGAGTTGGAAGCTGATCGAATAGCCGATCGCCCGGTTGAGGGTGCCCACGTTGGGAAGGCTGTTTGAGAAGTAGCCGGCCATGTCGAGGTTGCGGGCCGTCGTGTCCAGCGTGGTGACGCCGCCGCCGGCCGTTTGCGTGGCTTGACCGGGGTTTGGGTTGGTCAGATAGGTCCAACCTTGTTGGTCGGGCGTCGTGTTCAGGGCCCCATTGTAAAGGACCGTGTCGGCCTGGGCGAGCGCCGGCGCCAAGAGAAGCGCGAAAAAGACCAAGCGATGCATGACTGTGACATTCTCCGAAGTGTTGCGCATTCCCTGTCAACGACTGGTCGACGCTCCAGCGCCGGCGACTCGGTTTCCACGCGCTTTCGCCGTGTCGAGTCCGTCTTCCAGGAAGCGGGCGAAGACGTCGGCCTCGATGTAGCCCCCCTTCCGCGCGATGACCTTCTCGTCGGGGGTGACGATGACGTAGAGCGGCATGGTTTGTTCGCTCGTCATGTCGATCTCGCGTTCGGAGTTGGCCTCGGCCAGTTCTTCCTGCTGCGTCTTGGTCAGCGTGTCGATGGGGACGTAATCCGTGTAGAGTTGGATCGTAACGAACTGTTTGAGCAGGGGGACGATCCTCGGGTGGGGGATCACCGATTGCTCCATCAAGCGGCAGTTCGCGCAGTTGACGCCCGTAAAGTCGATCAAAATGGGCCGTCCTTCCTTCTTGGCCGTTTCCAAGGCCGCGTCATAATCGAGGCCCCAAACGGTCCCGCCGTGGACCTTCTTCTCTTGCTTCGTGGCCAGCTTCGGGTCCGGCGACGTGGCCTTCATGGGCCGAACCGCTTCCGTACGCCGCTCCAATGGGGACTCTCTCGCGAGCAAGGGGCCGGAATTCGACGCGAGTCGAACGGCCACTTCTTCGGCCGTGCGGTCGATCGCGTTCAGTTGCCCCGAATCGGCTGGCAAGATGCCTACCACGAGGCGCTTGTAAACCTGACTCTGAGGCGGGTAGCCGAACAATGCCGGCGCCAGATAAAGGGCCAACGCGATGAAGAGCGAGCCGCCGATCAGGCGGAGCGGTCCGACCTTCACCTCGTCGTAATCGTGGTCGGTCTTGAACAGGCCGAGCAGGTAAATGCCGCAAACCAGGCAGAGCACGACCCAGATCGCGAGGAGGACCTCCGAGTCAAGCCAGCAATTCTCGGGGGTCGTGCCGAAGGCGATCTCGGCCGTGTTGAGGAACTTGAACGCGGCGCCGATTTCGACGAGGCCGCCGATCACCTTGATCGTGTTCATCCAGTCGCCACTCTTGGGCATCTTCTTGAGCAGGCCCGGCGACAGGGCGAGCAAAAAGAAGGGCAGCGCCAAGACGGTCGCGAACGTGCCCAGGCCCAACACCGGATAGAGGTAGTTGCCCCTTGCGGCCATCACCACGAGCGCGCCCACGACGGGGAAGGTACACGTGAACGACGTGATCGTCAGCGTCAGGGCCATGAAGATGACCCCAATCAGGCCCCCCTTCCCTTCACCTTTCGACGACGCGTTGAGCCATGAACTCGGCAGGCTGATTTCAAAGAGGCCCAGAAGGCTCAACCCGAAGACGATGAACAAGACCGCGACACCCAGGTTGAGCCAAGCGTTGTTGGCCAGGCGCGTGAGCGCGGAGGCCCCGAAGACGGCCGAGAACAACAAGCCCACCAAGGTGAAAACACCGATGATCGCCAGACAGTAGGTGATCGCCAAGCCGGTCGTTTTTCCTTTGCCTTGCTGCCCTTGCTTGACGAAAAAGTTCACCGTGACGGGCACCATCGGCCAAACGCAAGGCATCAGCAAGGCGAAAACGCCCCCGAGCGCCGACCAAAGGAGGAAGGGGCCAAGACCCTGCTCGATGATCTCCTGGGCCTCGCCGCCACTCGCCTTCGCGACCGCCGCCGTGGCGGGCGTGGACTTCGTCGGCACTTCGGGTAGGTCTTCGAGGGCGGGCGCTTCCGCGATGGCAGCGCCTCCACCGGCGGCGATGTTCAAGGTCGGGGCGTCGGGGGTCAGCGAGGTCGGCGGCAAGCAACTGGATTCGCTGCAAAGTTGGTAACTCACCTGACATCGCAAGGCGCGCGAACCAGCGGTCGCGTTCGCGGGGACCTTCAAGGTTTGCGACCAGGTCACTTCCCCTTCATGGTAGGCAACGAAATCGAGGTCCGGGAACGCTTCTTCCTTCTTCAACGTAGGTGAGGCCGAGGCGACCCAGTCTCCTTCGAGCTGAAGGCCGCCGTGATCGAAGAAGTCCAATTGAGTCGGCATTGGTCCCGTTTCCGGCGGGGCCTTTTCATAAGCGTAAATGTGCCAGCCGGGGTCGACGCGGGCCCGGATTTGGAAGGTCACAGTCTCACCGGGGGCCGCTTGGGCGGGCTCGACGCTCGCGGCGAAGGTCGCTTGGTGGGGCCTGAGCTTCTCCGGCGTGTCTTTCTTCTGAGGGGCCGGGTCGTCCGCGCGCGGACCGACGATCAAGCCGATAGTCGAGGCGACAAACGCGGCCCGGGCTTCTTCTTCACCGCCGCCGATCGTCAGTGTCACGGGCGGCAGGGTCGCGTAGGTCGGCGGCTTGCAAACGGACTCATTGCAGATCTGGAAATAGACCTGGCTTTGCAGCGTCTTGATGCCCGCGGGGGTCCCCGCGGGGACTTGCAAGGTGACGCTCCAAGACGCTTCGGTCTCGTAGTATTCGACCGCGTCGAGGTCCGGGAACGCGGGTTCTTTCTTGCGGATCGGGGGCTTGGCGGGTTTCCATTCAGCGGCGGGTTTCAGGCCGTCCGGGCGAAAGAAATCGAACTGCGTGGCCCGCGGACCAAGGTCGGGCTGAGATTTCGCGTAAGCGTAGATGTGCCAGGGACGCTCGACCTTGGCGCTCACGGTGTAAGTGACGGTGTCTCCCGGCATGGCCCTTTCGGGACTGACCTTCGCCGAGAGGACGACTTCTTTTGGCTTCAGCCGGTCGGACGTGTCCTTGCGTTGCGGTTTGGCATCTTGGGCGAGGGAACTCGGCGGGGGCGAGCATAGGGCGACGGCCAGCGTCGCGACGAGAACGAGGAGGGATCGGCCGGTCATGAGGTGGGCTCCCGGAAAGGGAGAAATTCCGGGCCCAGCGGGCCCGGCGCGTTTTCTTCCACGAATGAGCCCTCAATCGTAGTCAAGCGACGTTGACCGAACAAGGAGCGGGGTCGACGCGGGGGGCCGGCCAGGGGCCTCGTTGACTTGTCGCTTCGGGCTCATCTCCTCTCGCCTCGGCGGCCGATACGAGGAACGTCGTGTGTACGCCAGGAAGGGAACGTGGGAAGCATGATGCCTTCATCCGCTCGGCCGACACCCGAGAGCACCCAACGCTCAACGCAAGCGGAGACGCAGGCGTCGGGTCCGGTCTCGATCTCGACCGAGGAGTTGGTCGAGGCCCTCAGGCGTCAGGTCGTGGACCTGCAACGGATCAGCGCACTGGGTGTCTTGGCCGGCTCGGTCTGCCATGAACTCAACAACGCGCTGACGCCGATCCTCAACTACGCCAAGCTCGGCCTGCGCAACCCCGACCCCGAGTATCGTCGCAAGGCGTTCGAGAAGATCCTGGAAGGGGCCCAGCGGGCCTCACTCATCACGACCGGCGTGCTTGGTTTGGCCCGGCCGCAGATCGATCGCCGGGCGCCCACCGACCTCGTTCGCCTCGTCGAGGAAGTCTTGCTTCTCGTGGGCAAGGACCTGAGCAAGGCCCGCGTTTCACCGGAGTTCCAAACCTCGGGAAGGCCCTTTGCCCGGGTCAATCCGGCCCAGATCCAGCAGGTCTTGCTGAACCTGCTCATCAACGCCCGGCAGGCGATGCCCGATGGCGGTGTCGTCCGCGTCCGCGTGGGTTTGGACCCGTTGGGACGCACCGCCGAGGTCCAAATCACCGACACCGGCGTGGGCATCCCACCGGCCGACCTGAGGCGCATCTTCGAGCCCTTCTTCACGACGAAGGTCGGCCCCGACGCCACCGGACAAGGTGGCACCGGGCTGGGACTCTCCGTCTGCCGCGACATCGTCGAGGCCCATCGCGGTCGCCTACGCGCTGAAAGCAGGATCGGCCAGGGGACCACGTTTACGCTTCGCTTGCCAGCCTGCCCCGACCCGGCCAATCGTCAAGGGGCCGCTTGAGTTCCTCGCGTGGCTACGTGAGGCTAGTCTCGACACGGTCGCGACCGTTCTCCTTGGCCGTGTAGAGGGCCTGGTCCGCCGCGTTGACCAGGGCCGCGGGCCCCTCTCCCTCACGGGCCCGGACCGTGGCCACACCCAAACTGATCGTCACCATCGGCGCGGCCTTGGAGGTCGGATGGGGCCGTTCCAGTGCCCGAATCGCCTGACGCATCCGCTCGGCGATCGTCAAGGCGACGTCGGCGGGCACGTCGGGGAGCAGCACGGCGAACTCCTCGCCACCGTAGCGCGCGATCATGTCGCCAGAACGCCGGCGCGACGCCTCGCGCAGGGCCCGCGCGATCGCGCGGAGGCAGTCGTCTCCCGCCACGTGTCCCAGCGTGTCGTTGTAAAGTTTGAAGAAATCCACGTCGATCAAGATGAGCGAAATCGGTGAACCCCGCCGAATGCCGCGGGCCCAATACGCCTGCAAGGCCCGCTCGAAGGTCCGGCGATTGCCCACCCCGGTCAAGCCATCGAGTGAGGCCAGATGGTCGAGCTCACGGTTCGACGCCTTCAGCTCGCCTTGGGCCCGGCGCAGGGTCGCCTCCGTCTTGCGATGCTTGCGCACGGCCGCTTCGAGCCGTTCGTTCGCTTCGGTCAAGCGTTCGTAAAGCCGGCCCTTCTCCACGATGATCGCGACCTCCTCGGCGATCGCGAGAAAGCCGTCAACATGGTCGACCCGATAGGTACCCGTCTGTACGCTATTGAAAAAGAGAAAGCCGATCGCCTTGCCCATCGCGACCAACGGGCAAGAGAGGCTCGATCGCATCCCTTCGTCCACCAAGAGGCGTGTCGATTCCGAGTCCGGATGCTCGGCCAAATAGGCGGGGAGGTCGTTAATGACCCGAGGCCGGTGCGACTCCACCACGGCCCCCAGGCTCGTCGCGCTGAGGGGCACCCCGAAACCCGGTCCCAGACGGACCCGCTGGGCCGTCGACCGGCCCCACCGACATCGGACCACCCCGTCCTCCTCAATCAACGCCAGGCCGATCCGGTCATAGGGCACCAAAGACCGAAACGAGTCGAACACGTGGTCGAGGACCTCCTCCAGACTGATCCCCGCGTTCGCCCGGGCGATCAACTCCCGGAGCTTTCGCTGCTCCTGAAACTGCGTTTCCAGATGCCGAACATGCTCCAAGAGACGGCGCGACGACCTCGCCGAGAGACCCATCGGCCCTGTTTCAAAGACCAGTCCGCTCGTCATCGCGGGACCTGTATTGGTGCCATTCTGGCCGGACATCGCCACCCAACCCCCACGGCCCACCATCATCGCTCGGGGCCTAGACGCGGTCATGACTTACCCTCCATCATAGGACACCAGCGGGCCTGAGACACCACAACCGACTTCACTTACGTGGCTGCCGTCGTCTTCGACCATGACCGTACATATTCGTTACGAACAGGCTGTTTACGGCAGCTTTCCTTTCCGCGACCAGGGCTACGACCTGCTCGCCCATTCGCCGGGTTGCGCGCCGGAGTGGCTCGACTGGCTGAAGGCCGTTTGTCCCCGCCTGGCCCCTCCCCCTCATGAAGGCACCGAGGGGGCGCTCTCCGTGCTCCGGCCCGATCGCGACACCTGGGCGATCATCGGTGCTTCCGAACGGGGGGCTGACGATCGTGGTCGGCCTGGCGCCATCGCCTTTCATGCCCTCTTCCTCACCGACCAAGACTATCGACGGACCAACGGCGATCCGTTTCCGCTCATGGCTCGATTTCGATTCTATTGGGGGCCCGACGACCACTCCTTGACCGCTGAGACCGCCGAGGTCACGCCATCCCCCCAGGCCCCGCTTCCAGTCAAGTCGCTCGCATATCTCGTTAAGGCAATCCAGAGCGGTTGCCGGGTCCGCCTGCCCGCGACCTCCCCCATGAACGAACGATCGCAACAAGTCTGGCAAGCCCTCCCGCGCCGCGTCCGATGCAGGGCCACATTGGCCACCTGGACGGTTGATCGAGACCTCGACTGCGACCTGATCGCGGGACCATTCCCCAACGAGGTCGTCATCCCGCCCAAGAGGCGTAGGTTGGTCCCTCTTCTTCTCCTCTCTCTCTGTGTCCTCTGTGTCTCCGTGGTGAGCCTCACTCTTCCCAAGCATTTCAAACCCACATCTGATCTCAAAGCCCTGAAGTCAATACCCCGTTATCGAGGACCATGGTTGACGGCCGAGGAACGGGGACGACTCGCTCGCGATGACGACCCCGAGGCCCGTCGCGCCCTCCTTTGGGACGCTCTCATCCACCAGTTCGCCGCCGACCGGCCGCTGCCGGCCGACTTTGACCACCGTCCTCGTCACGTCCAGCTCCAATTGCTGGCCTGGTCGCTCCATGTTGAGGCTGAACCAGGTACTTCGGACGACGAAATCCTTAAGCGATTGGAGGAGTTGACGGCTTACGAAGGCCCCACCCGACCAGGGCCGCTCGCGGACGAGTATCCGACCTTGGTAAAGTACGCCCAATTCCTTGTCATGTTGCGCTCGCGTTAAGCGTCTCTATATATAATCACTACGCGACTTCCAGGCTCCCAGAAGCTGCCCACATCGTCAACGGCCCTTCATGAGCGGGTGGTAGAATCAATCGGCGATGGGATCTCGCCCCGACGGGGCTGCCGGATCATGCGGCGACGGCTTTTGGGTCCAGGGGTTTCCCCCTGGCTAGAGATGGTCGCCCCGACGGGGCTGCCTTGCCCGACGACGGTCGAACCTGGACGCCATCTCCCTACCACCCCCGTCTCTACCATCTTGTCCCGCAAGGCCCGCATTCTTCACCCCACCCTTACATCTTGCCACCGAATTCCTCCCGATTCCCGTACATGACCCCCATTCGCGTGATATTTCCTCTTT
>CALLYK010000022.1 GCA_937858365.1 uncultured Isosphaeraceae bacterium
GGGAGACTCCGTGGCCGCGGTGAACCAGGCGGGCCTCGCCAGCCGCATCAGCCACATCTCGACGGGCGGCGGCGCCTCGCTGGAGTTCGTCGAGGGCAAGACCCTGCCGGGCATCGCCGCCCTGCAGACCCGCGGCGAGGCCGCCCAGTGAGCACGACCCGGCGGCCGTTCTTCTGCGGCAACTGGAAGATGCACAAGACCGTCGCCGAGGCGCTGGCGCTGGCGACGGCCATCCGCAACGCCATCGGCCCGACCGTCCACCGCCACGGCGTGGACGTCGCCGTGGCGACGGATCACAACCACGTCACCGACTTCGGTCCCGAGCTGCGCCCCCGCCGAGCGAGGGATCGCGACATCAACCAACGTGGCGCCGAGCGCGGTAATGGCCAGAAGGCGTCCGATCGGCGAGCTGATACTGCGATGCAACGAGTCGATTTGTGAGAAAGCTTTCATCATCATCGTCGAGACTCCGCCTACGGAACGTCCTGCCATCCCGTGCGGTTCGCCCCAACCGCCGAAACTTGCCTGGTCGCTCAACTGTCAAACGTGTGCGCCCAGCCAAGAATACGCTGTGTGCATTTACAAGCCATTTCTTGCAGCGATGTGCATACCAGTCTGCTATTGGCCGTAAGAGTCATCGATGTAAGCCATTGAAATGCCTGATGGCCAGCACGGATGCGCTACGACGGCGCCGCCGTCCGGCTGTACCTCGACGGTGCCGAAGTCGGGGTGGGGCCGGATGTCCCACCACACCTCGCGCACGGTGGAGATGGCCTCGGCCGACACGAGGGTTCCCATGTACATCTCGAAGTCCGACCAGGACTCGATGGGCGCCGGCAGGCCGGCGGTGGGCAGGCCCTCGAACACCTTGGACCGGGCCGAGGCCAGCCCGGTGTCGTGGCACTCCCAGAACGGACTCGACGCCGACAGGGCGAGGAAGTGCGGGATGTACGCGGCCAGGGCGTTGGCGATGGCCACCGCCTTCTCGGGCGATCGGACGCCGACGTGGACGTGCACGCCGAAGATCTGGAGGCGCCGGGCCATCCACTGCATCTCGTCGACCAGCCGGGCGTACCGGGGGTTGGGGGTGACGTTCTGGTCCGACCACGACGAGGTGGGGTGCGACCCGGAGCAGATGACCGTGAGCCCCCGCCGCTCGGCAGCGGCGCGCACCTCGGCCAGGGTGGCGGCGAGGTCGGCGCGGGCCTCGGGCACCGTGGTGCAGATGCCGGTGATGATCTCGATGCAGCACTCGAAGAGCTCGTGCTTGGCCTTGGGGTGCTCGCCGTCGGGATGGGGGGCGCCGGTGTCGATTGCCTCGTCTCGAACCGACGGCTCATCTGGCGCTCGAGGCGGCTTATCCGCTGGACGAGCGCCGAGAGTTGCGCACGTCGTCCTCCTTGGGGGCGCGCCTGCTCTTCGGACAGGAGTCGATAGTGGACCGCGAGGGCATCGCGTGCCGACGTGCTCTGCGTCGACCAGGCCGCGCGTGCCGGTGCGGCTGAACTCGACCATCTCGCCGGCCATGGCGGCGGACAGGCCGTGGACACGAGCGATGCCGTCCCCGATTTCCAGGACGCGGCCAACCTCGCGCGTGTCCAACTTGGTCTGATAATTCCGGATCTCGTCACTGATGACCGAGACGATCTCGTCCGCTTTGAATCTCATGGCTGCTTCTCGCCAGAATTTGGTTCTTCAAGGTTTCGATACGAGTGCTGACGGTGGCGTCGTAGACGACGTCGCCAATCTGCACCTTTAGCCCGCCCAGGAGGGCGGGGTTGACTTTTTCGATCAGAATCGGCTCGAGGTTGAAGATCACGCGCACGCCGTTAGCCACGCGGTCTCGAAACTCCTGCTCGAGCGGGATCGCGGTGCTGAGCAGGACGCGCAGGCGGCGGTTGCGCTCGTCGTCGATGTCGTGCGCCGCTTTCAGGATGAGCCGGATCAGGTCGAGCCGCTCGTGGTCGTTGAGCACCTGGAGAAAGTTGTAAACGACGTCGGACACCCGGCCCTTGAGCGCCTTTTCGATCGCTTGATGACGCACATGCCGGCCAACGGCGGCGCTGGAGAGGAAAACCTCAAGCCTCGGCTCCGCCCGAAAGACCTCGTTCACGAGAGCGTCCAGTTCCTGGAGAGCGGCGCGCGCCTGGTCCTTGGCCGCTTCCAGAAGGGACTCGGCGTAGACGTGGGCGATCCGCTGGGCGCCGACATCGACGCGCTGGTGCAGTTCTTTCGTCGAAGGCTCAGCGGTCATGAGTGTTCTCGTTGACGCCAGAAAAAAAAAAAAAACCGGCCGGCCGGGGCCGCTCGCCCGAGCTTTCGCAGAGCCTCGGGCCAATCCGTTCGTTCAGTTCGGGCGCACCATGCTGCGCATTTCGAGCAGCGATTCGTCAATCAGACGATGGTGGTCCTGCGGCGTCAGCGTCTTGCCGATCACCTTTGCGGAGATCTGCGTGGCGAGCTGGGCGGCCTGGTCCCAGATGTCCTTGAGCGCCTGGTCGCGGGCGCTGTCGATCTCGCGCCGCATCCGTTGCCGCTCGGCCTGAATCTCCTTGTTGGCCTGCGAGCGCAGGTCCTCCTTGAGCGCCTCGGCCTCGCGCCGCGCTTCTTCCATGATCTTGGGGATTTCGGCGAACTTGCGGTCCATCTCCGCCTTGTATTCCGCCTGCATCTTCGCGGTCTCGGCGCGGGCGACCTTTGCCTCCTCGGCCGCCGCCCGGATGTTGGTCTCGCGTTTCTGCAAGCCCTGGAGGATCGGGCCCCACGCCTTGGAGCGAAGCAGGAAAAAGAGCGCCAGGAAGATGACGATGGCCCAGAGGCCAAGGTCCCATTTCAGGTCCATGACATTGACAGGCTTGGACTCGCGCATCTCCGCGACCTCGCCTGCGGCCAGCAGATCATCCAGCTTCTGCTTGTCCTCCGCCTTCTTCAGATCGAGGACGAGGGTTTTGTGGCCGGTGGTCGTCACTTCGAGCTTGTCGACGCGTTCATGCCTCCCGTGCGCGTCCGTCCCATGGCTTTCCTTGCCATGGGCGTCCTTGGCGTGGTCGTCCTTCGCCGCCTTGGAAGCGTCCGCCTTGACAGGCTCGGCCTCCGTCGCCCAGGCGGAGGCGGACAGTACACCAACCAACAGAATGGCGCATGCGCGGCGCATGATCGTCTCTCGAGGAAGAAGGGACAAGCCAGGGGGGGAGCCGCGCACTCCAATCGCCGCGCGACTCGTCCTCAGGTCGTTACGCCTTGCCGCCGATGGTGAAACAGATGACGAGGCTGAAGAACGTGGCGCCTTCGAGAAGGGCCGCGATGATGATCATGGCCGTCTGCACGCGGGCGGCGGTCTCCGGCTGACGGGCCATGCTCTCGAGGGCGGAGGAGCCGATTTTGCCGAAGCCGAGTGCGGCGCCGAAGATGGTGAGGCCCGCGCCTAAGCCGGCGCCGATGCCCGCGCCATAGAAGGCGCCTGCGCCCTTGTCGTCGGCGAACGCCGGGGCGCCGGTCATGAGAACCACAAAGAGCGCGATCACCGCGAGGCCGATTGCTTTCATCCGGTTCATGAGAACGTCAACTCCTGAGTTAAGGGGCCAAAAGTTCCATCCGGCGAAGGGGACGACCCCCTCCGCTTCGCGTGTTTCGAAAGATCAATGTTCGGGGTTCAGCGCGGCGCCAAGGAACAGCGCCGTCAGGAAGGTGAAGATATATGCCTGAAGGAAGGCGACGAACAGTTCCAAAAGGCTCAGGGCGAGGACGCCGAGCACCGTGACCCCCGTCACGCCCCAGAACAGCGCCGGCCCCTCGTCCTTCACCATGACGATGAACAAGAGGATCATCGCCAGCACCATGTGGCCGGCGAAGATGTTGGCGAACAAACGCACGGCCAGGACGAACGCCTTGATGAAGTGCCCCATGAACTCGATGGGGACAAGCATCAGCAGGATGGGGATCTTCATGGCAACGGGCAGATCGAGATTCGGAACCTGCGATTTCAGGTAGGTCCCGAGGCCCATTTTGGCGATGGCGGACCCCTGGATCACGAAGAACGTGATGAGCGCCAGCGCCCCCGTGACGGTGATCGAACCGGTCGGCGAGCCGCCGAACGGGAACAGTCCCAGCAGATTGCAGACGAGGATGAACAGGAACATCGTCCACAGGAAGGGGACGTAACGATCCGCCTCCAGCACGTCCGCCTTCGGATACGTCATGGCGTGGGCCGGCGGCTGAGCGAGGTCACCGGCCGGGTCGGTGGCGTATCCGTGGTGGTAATTGGTGACCGTGGCCTCGTGCGGGTCGCCCGGGCCGTGGTGATACTCTTTGGGATGATGCGAGTCGCTGTGCCCCTTGTGCTCATGGCCGTGGCTGTCGCTGTGACCGATGTAGGGCTTGGCGATGTTGTCGCGAATGAAGGTGAGGATGGCCTCGAAGAAGTTCCAGAAGACGCCCTTCGGCGGCTCGCCGGTTTCGACCTTGCGCGCGAGCGGAATGAAGATTGCCAGAATGATGCCCGCCGCGATGAGCATCAGCACCATGTACTTGGTGAGGAACCAAGGGAGATGGAACTCGATGCCGAGGTTCTCGAACAGGTCCCATTTCTGGGTGTCGAGAACGTGATCGAAAACGTTGGCGGCGAACATGGGGCAGTTCTTCCTTGCGGAGCCAAGTCCTTGCGTTTCAGAGAGGCGCGGCTGAACGATTAACTCTTGGGTCCGGCCGGCGCCGGCGTGTCGCGTTTCACCTGGCCAACCAGGGCGCCGATCTCCAGGCCGAGCATACCAAGATAGAAGAAGATCAACAGGAACCAGAGCGTCGAATCGAAGACACCGGGGTAGCCACGCATCAGGATCCAGGCGCCGCCGAGGGCAAGGGCCATGCGGACGAAGGAGCCGCCCAGGACGGCCAGCAGCTGCATCTCGGCGGAGTTGCGGAAGGCCCAGCCGGCCCATAGCAAGGTGGCGAGCGCGGGCAAAAGCGTGAGGCCGAGAGCGGCGAGGCTCTGAGCGAGGGCCGATTCGCCCACGAGAAGACGGCAGGGCAGGAACGCGACGGCCCAGAGTCCGATGCCGCCGCCGATCAGGATCAGGTGTTCGACATTGTCGCGCCGGATGAGGACGAGGCGGCGGGTCTTGTCGAGCTCGTAATATTCCGAAAGGCTGATGCGCTGTCCGCGGCGGCCCGACATGCGCGGGCTGAAGGCGCGCCAGACGCCCACGATGACGAACAGCGCCAGCAGGAAGATCGCCGCGATGACCAGTGTCTGCCCATACTGACTCACGAACTCCATACGCACCCCTCCATCACCCGCCAGGAAAGCCACCTGGTACAGCTTGTTCCCGCTCGCCCAGGCTGCGGAACGGACTCTGACCGCAGGGCAACCATTTGTAAAGCGGAGATCATCGCGCCCCTGCGCGCGATTCCGCAGGGGAGGGATTGCCCTATACTGGGCATGATTCGGGGTGGGCAGAGATGACGGAAGGGAATGCGCCGGCAAGCGGCGGAAGCACGGCGCCGGCGGGGTCCGGCGGCGGGGCCGCGCGCGTG
>CALLYK010000023.1 GCA_937858365.1 uncultured Isosphaeraceae bacterium
CCGGCCTTCACCCGGATCATCGGCGCGAGGTTCAATGGGCGGAGCCTCATCCGGTTCCTCGGGCGGTGGTCCTTGCCAGGGAGACGTGGGTGGTAGTGGTGAAGGAGGCGGGACCGCTGGACGCGCCCTGCCGCGACCACGCGGCTCACGAGGGGCCGGACCGAGGTCGGGCGGCGACGTGCGCTGAGTCCTGCTGGGCGGCAGGTAACGCTCAAGTTCCTCGAACGCCTCGCTCGTGGCCCGCGAAGGCCGTTCATTCTCCCAGTCGGCGAGAGGGTCCGAGCGGCGCTCCGGCGGGGGCGGTGGAGGAGGTGGGGGGGGGGTCTCAGCGCGCGTTGGAGGAGGTGGTGGCGACGGTGGTTCCGGACGCGCTCGGCGGGGCTCCGTCGGTCGAGGCGCGACGGGTTGCTGGGCCTGCGACCACTCGTCTTCGAAGAGGCCCTCGCCGAAGCGCCGGGCATCGCTGGAACGGTCGCGCCGGCCTTTTTCCGAGCGGTCGGGGCGATCGTAGCGGTCCGGGTCGGGACGATCACGATCACGATCACGAGGTCGGTCGTCGGCTCGCGGTGGGCGTGGGTCGCGGGGGCGGTCACGATCGCGCTCGCGCGACGGGCCTTCCACGTCGCCAGAGCCGAGGCGGCGGTAGTATTGAGGTTCGACGTCGGACACGTGGAGGAAGCCGTTACGGCCGACGGAGAAGTCCACGAACGCGGCCTGAATCGCCGGTTCGATGTTGACGATCTTCCCTTTGTAAATGTTGCCCGTGTAAAGCTCGTGACTGGTCCGTTCGACGTAGAGTTCTTCGAGGACCCCATCCTCCAGGATGGCAATCCGGCACTCTTCGGGCTGAAGGACGTTGATCAGCATTTCCTTCTTCATGCGGTCTCTTTCCGACGCGGTCCGGCGGATGGGCACGTTGGTAATCTCGGGTGCTCCGGCGGTTACCGTGTCCTCTCGTGGTTCAGGTTCAGGTTGAGGTCGTGGTCGTTGTGGTCGGGACGTTCGCGATGGCGGTCGCGGTCGAAGCGTCGATCGCGATGGGGCGATCTGGCGATCGCGTCGTGGGCGGTGGGACCGGGTTCGGCGGGGCGAGCTCGACGTCGGTCCGAGTGAGCGTGGCGCCCTGGGTCAACACATCGGTCAAGCCGAGGGCGCCGACGACTTCTTCAGGTCGGGCCGAGCCGTCGTTGGCCATCAGCAGGCGGAACCGCAGCACATTGTCGGCGCCGAGGGCCACGGCGGTCGCGAACCGGCGCAGGTCGATCCTGAGTGTTCGACCCTTATCGGGGCGATGACGCTCATGCGGCCACGCCGCGCTGGCGAGAAAGGCCGCGACGGCCGAGTGGCAGGCGTCGGCGCGTTCGGCAGGAACGGGGAAGGCGTAGCAAACCGCGGCCACCTGGGTCGACCGGCCGGGCCCAAGTTCCTCGGCATCGAACAGGGTGAGTCCATTGGGGGCCACGGCGGCCAACCGTTCGAGCACCTCGTGGGTCACGACCGGTTCGCTCAATTCGAGTTCGAGGACTTCCCGTTCCCCCGCGATGCCCAGCGCCAGGGCCAGAGGAAAGACCACCTTGGGGCGCGGATTGAAGCCCTGCGTATGGGCCACCGGCAAGGCCGCGCGCCGCAGCATCCGTTCCACGCACCGCATAAGGTCGTGGTGGCTGGTCAAGCGAAGGTCGCCGCGTTTGGCGAACCGGAGTCGGACACGGGTGGTGGGCATCGTGGCTGCTTGGTTTCCTGGGTCCCCGGCCGAGTGGCCGCGGGTTGGGTGCGGATTGCGGGTACGGAGCGATCAGCTTCCTGGTTCGGGCAGCATGGTCCGCAGGGCCTCACGAAGAAGATCAAGGACTGCGCCGGCTGAATCGAGCGTCAAGGCGCGCGCGGCGAGGTCTCGGGCTTGGTCCAGATGGATCGCGCGGACCACTCGCTTGATCTCGGGGACCTGGTGCGGTGCCATGCTAAGCTCGCGCAGGCCTAGGCCCACCAGAAGCGACGTGTAGAGTGGTTCGCCCCCCATCGAGCCACAGACGAGCACGGGCCGCTTGTGCTCGGCGCCGGCCTCGACCACGCGGGCGATGAGGCGGAGCACGGCGGGGTCGGCGGCGTTGTAAAGGTCGGCGACGGTCTCGTTCGTGCGGTCGACGGCCATCGTGTACTGAATCAGGTCGTTCGTGCCGATCGAGAAGAAGTCCACCTCCTTGGCGAAATGGTCGGCCATGAGCGCGGCGGCGGGCACTTCGATCATGAGTCCTAGGGGCAGGTCGCGTCGGAACGGGACCTCCTCGGCGTTCAGTTCGGCGGCTACGCGGGCGAGGGCCTCGCGGGCGCGCCGCCACTCGCCGAGCGTGGAGACGAGCGGGAACATGATCCGAACGTCACCCAGGGCGCTGGCCCGCAAAAGGGCCCGGAGTTGCGTGCGGAAGAGGGTCGGGTCGCGGAGCGAAAGGCGGATACTCCGCAACCCAAGGGACGGGTTCCGGCCGTGGTCCGCCACGGCCGCGAAATCGGGCAGCTTGTCAGCGCCCAGGTCCAGAGTGCGGAAGACGACCGGACGGCCCGCCGCAGAGCGGACGACCGCGGCGTAAGTGGCGAACTGTTCCTCTTCGGTGGGGGCCCGGCGCGTGCCCAGATAGAGGAACTCGGTCCGATAGAGCCCCACGCCGACGGCACCGCGATCGAGGCAGGTGGCGACCTCGGCTGGAAACTCGATGTTGCCGTGGACGGCGATGGTCGTGCCGTCTTGGGTCTCGGCGGCGAGCGTGGAGAGGCCGGCGAGGCTGGCGAAGCGTTGGGCCCGCTCCACCGACGCCTGGCGATAACGGAGAAGGGTGGCCTCGTCGGGGTCGAGGATGACGACCCCTTCGTCGCCATCGATGATCGCCATGCGGGCTTGGCGGGCACGGTCGAGCATCCGGCCCAAGCCGACGACGGCGGGGACCTCCAAGGCGGCGGCGACGATCGCGGTGTGACTGGCCTGTCCGCCGGCCTCGGTGGCGAAGCCTGGGACCCTGGTCGGGTCGAGCGCCGCGGTCGCGCTTGGGGAAAGGTCGTGGGCGAGAATGAGTGTCGGTTCGTCTCCCTCGACGGCTGGCAGACCGTCGTCGGACCTTTCCAGAAAGTGGTCCAGGATGCGGTCGAGGATGTCGCGGACGTCGGCACCTCGGGCGGCGAGGTGGCTGTCTTTGAGTTGTTCGAGGCGTTGGGCGTAACCTTCGAGGACGTCGACCACCGCGTGTTCGGCAGCGATTTGGTCGTTCAAGACGCGATTTCGGGCCTCGCCGCGCAGAGACGGGTCGGCGATCATCCGCGCGTGGGCGGCGAGGATGTCGGCGTATTGGGCGCCGAGACGGCGCCTGGCCTCGTCGCAAGCGACTTGGGCCTCGCGCTTGGCGGTCTCGATCGCGGCGTCGAGGCGCGCCAACTGGGTCGGGACGTCTTTGCTGTCGATCGCGCGCGGCGGGAGAGTGCGGCCTTTGGGGTTGAGGACGCGCACGGGTCCGATGGCCACGCCGGGACTCACGGCGATCCCTCGGAGCGTCTGCATCTTAGGGGTGTTGGGGCCGCGCCGCACGGTGGGGTCCCGGAGGAGTGGGTTCGGGGTGAGGATGCGGGGTAGGTCGGCGTCTGACCTTCGATGGGCCGCGAGCACCCGCCCCCGGAGGCTGGTCATGGGGCGGTTACCTCGACCGCGTTCCCCTCATCGTCTTCATGAAACCGCGCCGCGACCAGTTTCGCCAGGGCGTCCAGGGCTGCTTCGGCGTCGGGGCCTCGGGCTTCGAGTTCGATCCAGGTGCCGCGTTCGGCGGCCATAGTCATTAAGTCGAGGATGCTCTTGCCGTTAGCGACTCGATCATGGACCCGTAACGTGATTTCGGCTTGGAAGCGGTTGGAGGTCCGGACGAAACGATCGGCCGGACGTAAATGGAAGCCCAAGGCGTTGACGATCTCGACCCGACGGCGCACCGTATTGACGACGGGGACGTTTTCATTCGGGACGTTGTGCGACGCCGCCGAGGGCGAAAGCGCCTTGGGCGGTTGCTCGATCGCGTCTGGTCGCCGCTCCGGGCCGGAGTGCGTGACCACGGCGTGTGTCCCTTTCAATGTCCTGTCGCTTGGCCGGTCCGCGGCGGTCGGCCTGGGCAGGCCGACGGCCTCACTCGTTGCGGTCAATATTTCCCCAGGTCGGCTTCGTCAAGGACAGTGACGACCGCTTCGCGCGTTCGCGCCTGGCGGAGGAACCTGACGAACCGTTCGTTCTTGAGGTGCCTGGAGATGTTCTCCAACGCCCGGAGATGGTCGCCCGGTTGGTTGGGGGGCGAGACCAAAAGAAAGAGAATGTCGACAGGCTCACCGTCAAGGGCGGCGAAGTCGACACCGCGGCGGGAGAGGGCCACCGTGCCGATTAGACGGTCCACCGTAGGGTGCCGCGTATGGGGCACGGCCACCCCTTGACCGATGCCGGTGGAGCCGAGTTCCTCACGATTCATGATGGCCCGGATCACGCTTTCCTGGTCGGGCGCGGCGAGTTTCCCGGCGCCTTGCAGGCTGCCGACAATCTCGCGGATCGCCTCTTCCTTGGACGTGGCGGCCAGGTCCACAACGATGGCGTCGGAGACCACGAAGTCCGAGAGCTTCATCCACTCCTCCCAATTCGACCGCTGGCCCGCGCGGCCGGGGCGCACCCTCGGGGCGCTCGCCTTGACCGGGGCCTTTGTCCCGCATGTTCCTCTCATGGGCCCGAAGGGACGCGTTCCACGCCCGCCCAGACCGAAAAGCGACACGCCGGACTGGGACTCAATGCGACTCTGGGGGTTCGGGAAGGTCGGGACGCGCCGGCGACGTGCCGCCATGAGGCATGGCGTTTTTGTGGCCCTGGACCTTTTCCTTGTAGCGACGCAACTGGGTCTCGAGCTTGTGCAAACACTGGTCCATCGCGGCCTCGGGCGTCGGGGCACTTTCACGGGCGATGAAGTCGTGTTTGTGTTCGGCCGACACGAAGATTTCCACCTGCCAGTCGTGTTTCTGGTGGTCAACCTCGACCTCGATGGCCATGAGCCTCTCGAAGTACTTCTGGAGTTTGCCGGCCTTCTCGCTCAGGTACGCCTGCTGGTCTGGTCCCAGGCTGCCACGGCGGGTCGTTATCTGGATTTGCACCCGACCTCTCCTTACTACCCAACATCCGATCGCCCGAGAAGTGGATACTTCGGGCCTTAAAAGCGTACCCCGAAAAACAACCCCAGGTCAAGGGGCCCTGTCGAACCCGCAAGGCCGATCATTGTTTCACAATGCCGAGTGAGAGCAAGAGTGACCTGACCTG
>CALLYK010000024.1 GCA_937858365.1 uncultured Isosphaeraceae bacterium
TTCCGGGTCCAAATTGGACCCTCCTTCGAAGACGAAGACGTACTTGTCCGAAGTCGAGTTCCGGCTGTCAAGCTTGAGTCTTGGCTGGTTTCCGGCCGCGCAGTAGTGCGTCATTCGCACCGTGTCACCATCGACATAATACATGGAGACCATCTCGTGGTCGGTGCCGGGAAAGAGGGTCTCCATGATGACCTTGCCCCCGCCCGTGATCTTGTAGGAGACCGCGCCGGGTGCCGCTTCGGGCCCGTGGCCGTGGACCTCGGCCTTCCAATCACCGGCCAGCGTCTTGAGTCGATCGAAGACCTCTTGGGGTTTGACCCCATCGCCTGCATTTGCCGATGTGGCCAGGATACCTAGCACCACCATGGTCCCCGCCCATACCCAGAACGTGCGCATTGGTCCCCCTTTCGCTGGTACACCCAAGTAGATCGGGCTTGGACGAATCAAGGACGTTTTGGAACTGACGTACACTATTCGATCGAGGTCATTCCGTCAAGTGGGTCGCGTTCTCTCAATTACTCTGGCCTTGCGCGGGGTCGCTAATTCGACCCAGAAAGAGGATGCTGCCGGTCTCACTGTGCCGGATGAGGAACAAGAATGGGTGATCGGCGCGGAAGACGGGGATAGGGGTGGGTCGGGCCGCACTCCGAAGACCGACGACGACCGCCGTGGCGGCGGCGGCTTCGGTGCCACGCTCGTTGACGTCCACGTAGACCTTTTGGAGCGCATCAGTGACGTACAGGTCGTGGGGGCGTCCAGCCATGCCTGAGAGATCGGCCTGGTCCATGTCGAAGAGAGCGGTCATACCCAGTGATTTCAAAGGCGCTACCAGGTTCGTCGTCACTTCCACTTTGAACCTGGGCAAGCTCACGGAGACCTTCTGGGCCTTCAAGGCGGTTTGCCACTGCTTGAGCTTGGCGACTGAGAGGTCGGCCTCGACCTCGCTCAAACCGTCTACCTTCTTGGGAAGGACTACGAGCATGTTCAAGGCGTTCCCTTTGTAGGGGAGGTCGAGCACTTGGACGATCTCGTCTTCGATCAGGCCGAATTGCGCCGTCTGGTGCATCATTTTGACGTTTGCGGATTTTTCGGCGGCGCGAAGAAATGGCTCATCGTAGGTCGAGCTCTCGGGAAACTGGTTGACCCAGTTGCCCAGGAAATAGAGGGCATCCGTAAGGACGAGGCGAGTTAAGGGCGTGATGGCGGATTCGGGAAGCAGGTCTTTGATCTTGTCGCGTGTCTGCTTCGCGACCCAGGCGTTGATGGTCTTGCAAGAGCCGTTCGGGTTGGAAGCGAAGTCGAGTTCGCAAAGACCCGCTTGGTAGTGGTTTCGGTTCAGGGACAGGAAATCGTCCTGAAATGGCTGGCCTTTTTGACCCCAGAGGGCGTCCGCGGCCAAGAGTTGATAAGGGGCGCCCGGTTTGGGGGTCAGGGCTTCTTTGAGGGCGCCTCGGGCCGCGTGCCATTGGTCCGAGGGCAGCGTTGCATGGAGGGCCTTCGCCATTTGTTCGGCCGTGGTCCCCTTGGCGCCGGCGTAAGTCATGGAGAGGGCGGTCGAGACGCTCGATGGCGCGATGGCCTGGTTTCCGGGCTTCGCACGGACCTGGGCGTAGAGGTCGAGTCCGAACTGAGTGTCGGCGGTGACGACCTTGTCCATCTGGGACCCCTGAGTTCGAGCACTCAGAACGGGCCCGCAGGCCCCACCGAGCGTCATGGTGAAGAGACTGACAAGAATGGATCGCATGAGTGATTCTCTCCCAGCGGATGGAATGGCGGCCTCATCTGGGATAACGAGCCAAACTGGGTAGGTCTTAGGAACCAGTGGGCCGGTCCCTTGATGGTCAGTTCGGTTCCGGTCATGCCGGATGGTCTGACTGACCGATGGGTAAGTCGAGGATGTCCCCGGTCCTTGGGGAAGACAGGAGCCACGCCATGGATGGGCGGAAGCGGCGGAAGCGATGGGGCCTGCTCACGCTGGAGGGCCTGGAGGGGCGCCAGTTGCTGAGCCGAACGCCTCCCTTCCTATCAGTGGGTGAGATCGCGGCCCACAATCTCGAACCAGCATTTCCCAAGTTCAACCGGATTGAGCACCGCTTATCCGATGGCGGTCTCGTGACCCTCTCATTGTATGGTCCCGGTTCGCTGAAGGGCACCGTCTTCGTTGACGACACCCTTTACCTTTCCTTCAGTGGGACTGACTCTCGGCATAGCGCGCTCGTCGGCCGCGTGTCGGGAGGGACGGGAAGGGCCAAACTCGGTGCCATTGTCCCTTATGTGTTACGTAACAACCCGTATAGCCAAACGGGGTCTGGCGCCCCACCCATTACTTTTATCAACTTGCATCAATTCGACCTGCAACCACAGGGCGTCATCAACTTGCTTGGTGGGATTGGTGCCTTCTTCTTGGGGTCGGCCGGGCCCAACACGACGATCAACATGAAACAGGGGCCCATCTCA
>CALLYK010000025.1 GCA_937858365.1 uncultured Isosphaeraceae bacterium
TCCCAAGCAATTTCCAGTCATGAAGAAGCCTCGGTCCGAATGGCGCAAGCAACTTCTGGAGCAAGAGGTTGCGTCCTAACTTAATGCCATTCTAGAATGTCCCCTTTCTTCCCCCCGAAACCACAAACGGACGTTCCGGCTGACGAAGTCCCGGAGGAAGCGTGGGGGGTCGGTGTCGGCCTTTTTTTGGAGCCTTTGGCGGAGTCGGAAGGTCAGGAAGCCGGAGGCCCATCCCAGGTCCGCGAGGAAGGTCCGGGCCTTTCCTTTGTGCGTGAGGAAGTAGCGGCGGCGTGATGCGAACCAGTAGGCCGGCATCCGTCGCCGATGTGCCCGCCCCGGTCCCGACTCGCTCGCCCCGCCCACCAGATGCACGACCCGCGACGTCGGCACGTACCAACATGTCCAACCCGCCAAGGCCGCTCGACGACAAAAATCCACTTCTTCGTAATACATAAAATAGCCTTCATCCAAACAGCCGATCGTCTCGAAGACCTCTCGGCGCACCATCAAACTCGCGCCGCTGACCCAATCGACCCGCCTCGCCTCAATCGGCGGCGCGGGCGCCACGACCCATCGTTCCAGGAGTCGGCTGAGTAGGCCGAGGCGAAAGCCGTTTTCGATCTCGCCTCGCACCGACGGAAAACGGAAGGCCGATGGGTGCAGTTCGCCGTCGGCCCCTTCGATGCGGCTGCCGACCAGGCCGACCTCGGGACTTGACTGGAGAAACGAGGCAAGTTCCGACAGGGCCCCTCGATGGATCAACGTGTCGGGGTTGAGGAGCCAGAGGAAATCCGGCGCGTTTTGGCCCGCCAAGGCGGACACGATGGCCAGGTTGTTGCCGGCCGCGAACCCGCCGTTGCTCGGCGAAGGCAGAAGACTGACCCAACGCGTCCAGCCGCGTTCCGCCACGGTCGCTCGCAAACGGTCCATCGAGTCGTCGCCCGACGCGTTGTCCACAACAACAACGCGGGCCCTTGGCCAGGCCGCCACTTCAGCCGCCAGCGAATCTAGGCAGTCGATCGTCAGGCCGGCGGAGCGGTAGTTGACGACGACAACCAGGACTGAAGGCGACGATTCGCGCGAGGTCGTCATCCCAGACCGTGCTCCCGAAATCGGAGCGGGCCCGATGCCGCTTGGGCCAAGGCTGGGTCGGCGAAATGCTCATCGAAGGGGGCGACAAGCTGACGCACGCGCTCGGCACGTGGGCCTTCAAAGATCGGCGCCAAACAGAGTGCTTCCAACTGGGCCCGGAAGTTGGGGTATTCGCGGGCCGCTCCGGGCGTGTCGTAGCGGACGCGGGCCTTCGAGTCGGTCAAACCCGCGGCCAGCTCGTCAACACAAGGCAGTTCGCCCGGGCCGTCGCCGCCGGGAATGAGTTCTTGCAGGATCGCCAGCAGGAGAAGGCGAAACAACTCATCCACGACCGGGCCTCGGGCACGTTCCTTGAAGACGCGGTAAGTCACGATCGTCCCGTGAAAGTGGACGAACGCGGGCGGCTGGGCCATCGAACCGACACGCCCGCCTGGATAGTCGAGATACTGCGGATAGAGCATCGTATCAAAGAGCATGGGGCCGTGAGGCGTGTTTACCCAACGTCCCTTGAGGTCGGCCGGCGCGTGCTTTCGGACCCATCGGTGCGAATACATCATTTCCCATGTGCCGGGCAAGGCGTAGCCGATCTGGCGCAAGGCCGGGTCCCAACGCGCGGTGACGCCCAGCGTGTCCATGCCCCGTCCCGCGCACTCCTGATACTGCCGCTCCAGCCCTCCCGCATCGCTAAAGAAGGCGTCGGCGTCGTGAAGGAAGATGTGACCGCAACGCGCGTGGGTCGTGCCCAGCACGATGGCGAGCCAGTGAAGGGCCGAACCATTGCCGCGAAAGACCCGCCCGGCCACGAACCGATCGAGGGCCCGGGGGCGCACCAGCTTCACCCGAGGGTCGCCCATGTCCGCGACGACCGTGCGCAAAGCGCGATCGTCGGGCAAGGTGGCGTCGGGTGCCACCACGATTTCGCGGCAATGCGTCGTGTCCAGTCGGGCCAGTCCTTCCAGGGCGAACCGAAGCAGAAAGGGCATGTCCATCGGCGAAGGGAGAAGGACCGTGTAGCCCTCCTCAAACGAGGACGGCCGCGTCCACTTGCCGTATGCGAGGGAAAGGGCCTTCCCCTTCAAATTCATCGTGGGCACCGAAGGGACTTCGCGAAACGTTTCGACAACGGTCCATTGGAGTCTTCAGCGTCGGGCGCGTCCAGGGAGACACCAAAAGCGATCGCGTTTGAGAAACTTCGGGCCCCTTGCGCATCGTCTTCGCGGCGAATGATCGAGGTTGCGATGTGTTTTTGATGAGACCGAAGAGCCTCCTTGACGGACCCTCGAGGGAAACTGTATGTTCAGTATCCCAGCGAGATGACGTGGCGCTCAGGAAGCAGCGCCCGAGGGAATCGTCCCGGGTCGACACCCGGGGCAGGCGGCACCCCCGGGGACACCCACGGAGGCAGGAACGTGATTGCGCGAATGGACAGCAGGCCCTACCAGGCGACCTTCGGGTTTCTTGTTCGCGAAGTCGAAGAGGGTGAAGGATTCGAGGCCGGTTGGCTCCGCGCGGTGGTCCAACAGATCGACCGCTCCGGACCGAAGACCCGCTTGGCGATCGCCCTGGAAGTGACCGGGCTGGCCGCCCCTTTGCTCCTCGACCTCCAAACCGATGACCTGTCAATCTCCTATCGCGACGAAGTGGTGGGGATCGCCCTGCGCGGGCGTTCATCGGTGAAAATGCGGGTGAAGGCCCCGCGCGATCGCAAGATCAACCGCGTCCGCAACAACCCCACACCGAAGTTCCCCGCGCTGGCGGACTGACCTAACCGAGTCGTCTTCGGCCCTCGATCACGAGACCGTCCTAGGTCCATGACCGGGGGCCGATAGCAGGCTTGCGAGCAGATAGCAAGCGCCTGGTAACGCGAAGAGCGGAAAGGCACCTCGCGGCCAGTGTCCCGAGACTGTGTGTTCAATCGCATAGAAAACGGCAAGGCCGCCCAGATTGAGTAAGGCCCCTGCAATCGGCCAACGCAATCCCATCAAGCCCCCCACCGCGCACACCGCAAACATGGCGAACTGGAGGTTTTGGGTGGTCGTTTGCCGGAGGAGGTTCGGTGGTCCCTCGCCGATGAGGAAGGCAAGGTACATCAAGGCCAGAAGCACACCCAGCACCCTGCCGAGCCAGAGGGACAGAAGACCGACGCGGGTGATTGCCACACTTGCCCAGCTTGTGTTCATCGCCGAGGCCCCTTCCCAGGGTTGGTCCGGCTCGATCGTCTAACAAGTTGATGCGAAGAAGGTCCGGAAGTGTGCCGGACAACATTGACGCCCTTCGCGTGCGACCCGTAAGCTCATTTCGTCCGCAGACATTGACCCGCCCGGACGACCAGCCGACGATGCCTTCCACTTCGTTCAAGCCACCGCTCTCGACAAGCCCTTTGTCCATCACGGTCTTGGGCAACGCAACCAAGCCCGAAGTCGTGGTGGAGGCCGAACGTTTGGCGAAGGCCCTGAAGGCCACGGAGGGTATCACGTTCACGGGCATGGACCTTTCCAGTGATTCCGACCTGTCGAACTTGCAGGCGGACATCGCCCTCGTCTTGGGTGGCGACGGCACGGTCTTGCACACGGCGCGCCGGATGGGAGAAAGCCCCGTCCCTGTTCTGGGCATCCACCTGGGCCGCCTTGGGTTTCTCACCGACCTCCTGCCCGATGAGTTCCTCGATCGTCTTCCCGACCTGGTGCATCGTCTCTACACCATCAATCCGGGGATGACCCTGGCTTGCACCTACATGCCGCGTCACGGGCCGACGCGCACCTTTCGAGCTTTGAACGACGTGGCGTTACGCGCGGCGCCGCTCTTTCGGATGGCGGAAGTCTCGCTGCGGATCGACGGAGAAAGCGTGATGACCTATCGAGGCGACGGCCTGATCATGGCCACGCCGATGGGTTCGACCGCGCACAGCCTTTCAGCGGGCGGCCCAATCTTGCCTCCGGATTCGCACATGATCGTCATCACGCCGATCTGTTCGCACACGCTCACGCAGCGTCCGCTGGTGGACGCCTGCTTCAAGGCGTATGAGTTGACGCCCCACATCGACGGCTCATCAATCACCATGGTGATCGACGGCCAAGTCCAGATGCCGATGAGTCCCGGCGATCGGATCCAAGTGAGGCGCAGTCCGATCCCGTTTCCGATGGTTCGTCTGCCGGGCTACAGCTTCTACCGGACCTTGCGCGACAAGCTCGGCTGGGCGATCGCCAAGGAGACGTCCCAGCCCGCCGAGATCCATG
>CALLYK010000026.1 GCA_937858365.1 uncultured Isosphaeraceae bacterium
GCTGGAACCCGATTCTGCTCCTCCCGGACGTTTCGAACAAGTCGTCGCCGCGCTCGAGCTTCGCGCACTGGCGGCGCGGAGCTGCCAGCCTGCTCGAATTATGCTAAAATCACTCTCTGGCGCGCCTCGCGCCGGGCAAGTCAGCCCGAGGGGGCGACGATGAAAAATGCGTTGTGTTCTTGCGTACCGCCGCCGGTTGGGTGGAGCGTCAACCGGCGAACGCATCCCGCGATCGCTCAAGCGATTTTCGCTCTGTCCAGCGACGCACGAAGTCCCGAAGCGATTTGGGAGACGCCGACGCCGGACGAATGGCGAAAGATTTCCGAACTCGTGGCCGAATATGTCGAGGATGGCGATTTCGCCTTCGACAATGGCAAATTCGCCTGGGGACCGTTCGAAACTCTTCGCCTATGGCCGATGCGGCGCGATGGTTGAGATAAGCCCAGTCGCCGGCGATCAGTAAGGCGGGAACATCGGCGGCGGCGGGAAGGGACGCGGCATGAAGCCATTGAGCTCCCGAGCGAATTGACGCTGGCGCGGCGGCGGAGCATGCGACTGCCCATGCGCGTTCCCGATAATTTCGCCGCTCTCGGTGACGACGATCCAGCGGCCGGCGCGCTCCTTGATGGCGATGACGCGCCCCACGCCGGGCACGACTTCGCCGGGTTCGACGTCACAGCTCACGTCGGACAGGACGCGGTTGCGTCCGTAGTCCTTCGTGAGGTGCGAGATCGACAGCCCTGCGCCCGCGCCCATCAGGGGTGTTCCGTCATGAAGCGGCTCGCGTTTTCAGCCGTCGTCTTCGTGCTCTCGAACAGCCTGTCCGTCCCCCTTGCCGGACTGCGTCAGGGGCTGGAACGCATCGCCGGGGGCGATTTCTCGGTCGCGATCGCGCCGTCCGGCCCCGGCGCGCAGCCAATGGATCAACTCCGGTTCGCCGATCATCTGGTCGCTGAGGTACTGGCTGGCGCTGAAGAGTTGCAGAAGCACTTCGAAAGTGCGCGGGTCGAGCGCGAGCAGGCCCAGCGTGGCGGCCGGAAGCGGGGCCGCTGCGAGGAAGCGTTCCAGGTTCGTCAGGGCCATGCCGGGATCGGGGCAGGAGGGCAAGCCCTGTTCCAGTTGGGAGAGCAAGACGCCAATCGAGGCGCGGGGCCGATCGGGATGGACGAGGTCGCGGAGGTCGCGCCAGCCTCGTTCGACGTCGCGAACGCCCAGGCCGGCGAGCCAACGCCTGGCCCGCTCGGGGTCGTCGAGCAATCCGAGAAGCGCGGACATGGCGGCACCCGCAAAGGCCCGCGGCAATCAATCAAGTCATGGGGACGTGTTGACAGTAGCGCAAGAGGGCCTCGGCCTCGGGCGCGCTGATCCCCAGATTGGCCGCGATGAAACGCTCGTCGGTGGACCGGGCCAGCAGGTTGACCACGCGCTCGGCCAACGGTCGAAGCCAATCGGCAAGCTCCGGTACCGGGGCGAACCGCCGATGGGCGGCCCACGGGTCGCCGAGGGCCTCGAAATCGGCGTCGAACCAGAACTCGCGGCCCCCCTCCTCGAAGAGGCGGCCCAACCAGGCGTCGAAGCGCGTGGCGATGATCCGCGGGCGGCTGCCGAGTTCGTCGTCTCCGGACGTGAAGACGGGATGGTCGGCCCCCGGCCAGCGATAGCTCAGGTCGATGCAAACGGTCTCGCGCCCCGGGTTCCCCAGCTCGAACCAGCCTTCCGGCTGAACGAGCAAGCCGGGAACCCGCGCGAACGGGACCATCGGGCCGATCGCGTGGATCGGATGGACGACGGGTCCATCTTGCTGATAGAGCCCATTGGAAAACCGGAACCAGACCCGCAAGGCCGACGGCAAGGCGAAGCCGTGGCGGCGCTCCCAGGCCCGAATCTCGGCCGCTTCGGCGGGGGCCCTCAAAGGGGCGAATTCGGCCCCGTCGATGTATTGGGCGCCCCAACCCTCCGCGAGCGGCCCCCACGACGGCCTGGGTCGAAGGGCCTCGTACCAGCGGGCCACTCCAAGTTCCAGAGCATGCGCGGCCGCCTTGCCGATCATGCGGGGGCCCCCACGAACTTGGACGTCTCCACCGCGCCGAAGAGCGTCACCGAACTCACGCCATGCACGCGCACTCGCGCAAACGTCCCGGTTAAGCGTTCGTCGCCGTCGAAGACGACCACGCGGTCGCAGGTCGTCCGGCCGGTGAGTTGCGTCGGCCCGCCCTTCTCGCTTAGCTTCTGGGACGCTTTGCTCGGCCCTTCCACCAGGACCTCGACGGTCCGGCCCACGAAGGCCCGATTGTCGTCGACGCTGATCGCGTTCTGGACGGCCAGCAACTCGTTGTTTCGCCGCCGTTTCACGTCTTCAGGCACATCGTCGGCCCAGAGTGAGTCGGCCTTGGTACCAGCACGCGGACTGTACTTGAAAATGAAACTATTTTTGAAGCGTGAACGTTCGACAAGGGCCACCGTACGCTGGAATGAGTCCTCGTCCTCACCGCAGAAACCGACGATGAAATCGCTGGAGACGGCCGCGTCGGGCACGGTCGCGCGAATTCGGGCCATCATGTCGTCGTAAAGGGCCACCGTGTACATGCGCTTCATCCTCTTGAGGACGAGGTCGCAGCCACTTTGGGCGGGTACATGCAAGTATCGGGCCACCTTGGGCAAGTCGCGGACGGCTTGAAGGAGGTCGTCGCCCATGTCGTTTGGGAAGTTGGTGACGAACTTGAGGCGAGCCAGGCCGTCGATTGCGTGGAGGTGTTCCAGCAGGTCGGCCAGGCGTGTGGTCTGATCAGGTCCCTTGGCGTACTTGTAGCTGTTCACGGTCTGGCCGATGAGCGTGATCTCGACGACGCCTTGATCGACCAGGCGCCTGGCCTCGGCGATGATGTCGGCGGGGGGCCGGCTCTGTTCGGGTCCGCGCACGGAAGGCACGATGCAGTAGGTGCAGAACTTGTCGCACCCCATCATGATCCGGACGAACGCTTGGAAGGGGCTCGGGCGCATCTCGGGATCGCGCGCCGGGTCGTACTCGGCGAAGCTGGCGGTGATCTGATGCTTCGGCCCATCGGTCCGGGCCAGGCTCACGGCCATCTTGGGGGCCTTGTCGCGCCTCGATTCTTCCAACAATTCCGGCACGCGGGCCAACTGCCCAGGGCCCACCACCAGGTCCACATGCGGGGCCCTGCGGAGCACCAGCCCCTGGTCCTTCTGGGCCATGCAGCCGAGGACCCCAATGGACACGTCGGGACGCGACTCCTTGATCGCCTTGATGCGTCCGAGGGCGCTATAGACCTTGTTCTCGGCCTGTTCGCGAACGGAGCAAGTGTTGTAAAGGATCGTGTCGGCCTGATTGATGTCGTCAGTCAGTTCGTACCCCTGCCCGCGCAAGCCGGCGACGACCAGCTCGCTGTCCAGGACGTTCATCTGGCAACCCACGGTCTCGATATAGAGTTTCCGCGTGGGCTTTTCGAGGTCGTCGCCTGGGGTCATCCGTCGATCTCGCCGGGTCGGGACGCGCGAACGGTCATCGTGGTCAGGACGCGAAACATTTTACCAAGGGCGGGCCGGAAGGCCACTCACGACCCTTTTGGCTTCCCTGGAACGGGTGTGTCTTACAAAAGTCGGTGGGAAAATCCCAGCGAACGTAGTTTCCGACGGGACTGGGCGAACTCCATCCTTCTTCCTCCCCGCCAACGAAAACGAGAGGCCCTTGATCGAGAACCGGGCCCTCGTCCAGGTCCGGACCAGGGCCGCCTGGAGCGAGGAGACCCACGATCCAGGCGGCCGATCGGACCGCTTTGCAGGCGCTCTGGGAGTCGGCCGGCCGGCTCGCCAAGCGCCCAACCGAGGACCTGAACAGGGTCACGCGCGAGAAGGGCCGCAAGCGGGCCCTCGCCGATGACGACCTGGATGGGGGCGCCGACAAGGCCCCCAGCCCCAAGGACGAACGTGATCACAGGGGGCCGGGGTCGCGTTTGGCCTATTTGGCCTTTCCGCCAAGGTTGTTACGATCGCGCGCCTGGTAGAGGGGCAAGTAACGATAATAGACTTCCAAGGTGAGGAGAGAGAGGGAGGTCACGAAGAGGCGGCCGGCCTGGGCGCCGTGGGCGTCGGGCAACCTCTTGCCATCGGACAGGACGAGTTCGGGGTCCCAACTCCCCTTGGCGCACCCATTGGACGAGTTCTGGGTGGCGACGAGGCTGTCTCGGACCTGGATGTTCCAGCGGACCCAGGCCTCGCCTTGCATGTTGTGAAGAAGTTGAGTGGCGTAATACCAATAATAGATATTGCGGTTTTTCAGGCCGACGAGGGCGCCTGTGTCCTTGTCGAAGTCGAGTCCTTTTTGAAGGTCCTCGTAGACCCTCTGGGCGCCGACGAGGAGGGGCGGGTGATTGCGTTGCCAGCCCAGGTATTGGCGACAGAGAAGGCCCTCGGCCGACATGACGGGGGTGGCGGCCTTGCCGGCGTCGCCCGGGAAGTATACGTAAGTCGAGCCGAATTCGTCCCCCTTGGCCTTGTCGAGGTACTGGCGGGCCAACTTGATCGTGTCCAGGGGCACGTCGAGGCCGGCCAGTGCGCCGCTCCGGAGAGCGAAGAGTTGCCAGCCGAAGACGCATGTGTCGCCCGGGGCGCCCGGGCCGTAGCGCCAACCGCCGTCGTCCTTGTTTTGGGCCTTGACGATGAAGTCGATCGCCTTTTGGGCGGGTGGCTTCAGGGCCTCGTCCTTGGAGACGCCGTAGGCCTCGCACAGGGTCATGGCCCCGATGGCGTGGCTGTACATGTGGGTCTGGCCGTCGCCGCCGGTCCAGAGGTCGCCGTCTGGTTTCTGGTTCTTGACCAGCCAGTCCAAACCCAACTTCACGTTCTTGGAATAATCGCCCGATTCATTATGAATGCGTCCGGCGCCCAGGAAGGGCAGGAGGGCCAGGCCGGTCCCGGCGGTGGGACTATTCATGTGTTTGTCGGAGGGGCAGCCTGATCCTTGGCAGGTGGGACGGTGATTGAGGTCCCAGTGGCCGTCGCCGGCTTGATGGCGGGCGAGCCAGCCGAGTCCACGGGTCACGGCCTGTTCCGACATGACCGTCCCGCCGGCCTGACGCGCGATCCTGGCCCGCATTTGCGGGCTCCGGCCGGAGAAGGGGGCCATTTTGGGGCCTTCCGCCCCAGGCATCCCGGCGAATCCTCCGGGGCCGGCCGCACCGGTGACCAAGGGCGTCTCCCCGGCCGAGGGCTCGCCCCCGCCCGAGCTGAGTTGGAGTTCGCGGCCCAGGACGAAGTCGGGCGGCAACTCGGGGAGGTTCGACTTGATGGGGTCCACCTGGCTGGGGTCGAGGGTGAGCGACGGCGCCTCTCCCATGTCGTCCTTGGCGAGGGCGTCACCGGCTTGGTCGGCCGGTTCCAGGGCGGTGATGTCCTCGACCAACTGGTCGGTGGGCAAACTCGCGACGAGTGATTGCTCCTTGGTCTCACCGCTGGTCGCCAGAACCCCTAGCCCCAGAGCCAGCAAGATGAGGCCGTGGACGGTGAGGCTCGTGGCCCAGGGGGTCAACTCGTTTAGCCACTCGGGCGGGTCCTTCTCCAGGCGAAAGGAGACCTTGCGGATGCGCCACTTGACGATCCGAAGGATACGTGGGGGCTTGTCGCGCATCGATGACAGGTCCCGGGAGTTTCAGGGTCGCGATGGTCGCTGGGGAAGGGGGGAGCCACCGTCGCTCCTCATCATGTTACGCAGGAAGGGGCCCCCAAGGACACCAGGGTCTCCGGGGCCCTCGGATTTTGGGTCCTGTCCGTCGGGCTGGGTCAGCCCTGGGCCTCGTCGGCCAGGCGTTCCACGGTCCCCCATCCCAGTCTGGCGAGCGGCCCTTCCACGAGCTCGGCATCGGCGACGACGACCGCCACGAGGAGCTCTGGGTGGACCTGGCGGCGGGCCGCCTCGGCCAGCCCTTCCACATGGACCCCTTGGAGCCGCTCGGCGTAACGTGCGTGATGGTCCGGTGGCAAGCCGTGGAGCCAGAGGCCTGCGTAGCGAGCGACCAGGGCCGACGGGTTTTCGAAGTGCCGCGCCTGTCCCTCGATGAGGGAGCGCCGGGCGTCTTCGAGTTCCACAAGCGTGGGGGGGGCGTCGCCCACGAGCAGCTCGATTTCGGCGAAGAGTTCGGCGAGGGCCTCGGCGACTCGGTCGGTCTGTACGGAGGCGCTGATTGAGAAGGGGCCGTCGGCGCGACGCGTGTCGAACTGGCTCCGGACGCCGTAGGTCAGTCCTTTTTCCTCACGCAGGCGGGTGTTGAGCCGGGACGTGAATTGGCCCCCTAAGATCTGATTGAGGACGAGGAGGTCTTCGTAGTCGGGGTCGAGTCGATGGGTCCCCACATGGCCGACCCGGACCACGGCCTGGGCCGAGCCGGGTCGATCGAGCAAGACCAGGCGGGGCCCCGAACCGTGGGCTGGCCGCAGGACCGCCAAGCGCTCCGGGGCGGCCCCCGCCCATCCTTCGTGGGCTTGGTTGAGCTGACGTGCCAGGGCCTCGGGGTCGACGTCGCCGGCGATTACCCAGGCGGCCCCTTGGGGAAGGTAATGGGCCTTGTGAAAGGCCGTCAGGTCCTCTCTTGTGCATGAGGCGACCGTCCCCAAGTCGCCGTCGACGGGGACCCGATAAGGGTGTCCCTCGGGATAGAGGAGGCGCAGAAGGGCCCGTTGACTGCGGGCCTCGGCGCTATCGCGTTCGGCGCGCAGGCCCGCGATGGCCTGGGCCTGGACCCGCCGCCATTCGTTCTCGGGAAAGCTCGGCCGGAGGGCCACGTCCACGGTCAGCTCCAGGCTGGCCTGAAGGTGGGGCGTGAGGCACTGAAAGCCCACGTAGGAACCATCCCAGCCGCACGACGAGGAGAGGGCCGTGCCCAGGCGCTCGGCGGCCAGGGCCAGTTCGCGTGCCGGCAGGGACGTCGTGCCTTCGTCCATCATCTCGGCGGTGAGGCCGGCCAGGCCGCCCCGCTCGGGACCGTGGGCCGAGGCCCCGGCGGGAACGACCAGCGTCCCGGCGACGATCGGCAGGTCCCGACGCGGCAAGACCCAGAGGGTCGCCCCGTTAACGAGTGCGATGACCTCCGGCGAAGGGGCCCGAAACGGCACGGCGGCGGCGGCTTGCGGAGGAACAGCGCGATCGAGTGGCGGCAAGACGGTCGCGGGTTTCCGGCCTAAGACCGTCAGCGCGACCGAACTTCGTTCCGCGAGATGGCGTTGTGCGACACGCCGGATGTCGTCCGCCGTGGCCTTCTGGAATCGTTCCAGATCATGACCGAACGATTCAGGTTGCTTGAGATACGTGTTGTAAGCGTTGAGCCGATCGGCGACGCCGCCGAAGCCGCCGATGTTGTCCAGCGCGTAGATGAAGCCCGCCAACCGGCCGTTCCGAACGCGCTCCAGCTCCTCGGGAGTTGGCCCGTGTTCGGCCAGGTCGTGGAGGTCCTCGAGGGCCAATGCGCGGGCGGTCCTCCAGTCCTTGCCGGGTCGCAAGGTCAAGACGATCCCAAATCCGCCGGCGAGCTGGCGGCTGGAGTGGTAGGCGGTCACGTCTTGCGCGACCTGCTCATCGACCACCAAGCGGCGATAGAGCCGGCTCGACCGACCCCGGCCCAGGACGTCGGCTAGCAGCGAGAGCGGGGCGTCTTCCTCATGAAAATAAGGGACGGTCGGCCAGACCTCGTAGGTCCGGTCGAGTTCGACGCGGTCGTGATAGAGGATGGAGCGAGGGGTGTCGAGGTCGGCGGCGGGGGCCCAAGGGGGAAGGGCCTCCAGGCCGCCTGGGATCGGGCCGAAGTACCTCTCGGCCAATTCCAGGGCCCGCGCTTCCTCCAGGTCGCCGACAATCGCCAGGCTCGCGTTGCTCGGGACATAGAAGCGACGGAAGAAGCCCTCGACGTCGTCCATCGTCGCGGCCTCGACGTCCTCCATCGCCCCGATCGTGAGCCAACTGTACGGGTGGGTCGGCGGAAAGAGGGCCTCGGCCAGGAGCTTCCAGACCAGGCCGTAAGGGCGATTGGCGTAGTTCTGGCGGTACTCGTTCTTGACGACGTCCTTCTGGATGCGGAGCTTGGACTCATCCAAGGCCGGCAGGAAGTGGCCCATCCGGTCCGACTCCATCGCCAGGGCGAGTTCGAGTTGGGCGGCCGGGAGGTCTTCGAAGTAATTGGTCCGGTCGGTCGAGGTTGAGCCGTTGAGGCTGGCCCCCACACGTTGAAGGGGTTTAAAAAAGTCGCCTGGGTAATGTTCGGACCCCTCGAACATGAGGTGTTCGAAGAGGTGGGCGAAGCCGCGTTGGCGTCGCTCCTCGTCCTTCGAGCCGACGTGATACCAGAGGTTCACGGCCACGAGAGGCAAACCCGGCTGCCGTCGGACCAAGACGTCTAGGCCATTGGACAAAGTGGTTTGGAGACAACGGATCTCGGGAGGGCGAAGCGGTCCGGTCATCGAGGAGGGGTGTCCTTCAGGAACCACACGTCGTTTGGTGGGAATCTCCGTCACGAAACCACCATAACGGAAGTATGGTTGGAAGCCTACCCGGAGCGAGGCGACGGGTGAGGCTTGGTTTGAGTTCCTGGTATCTTTGGCGAGACATGCCGGATAGAATCACTTGGAGGGCGAACAGATGCCTCCGTCGGCGGGTTTGGGGACGGCGACAACGCAGCCGGCCGAGGCTCCCCACGGGCTGGCCCCCCCCACTTGGTCGCGGACTCCTTTGCAGGGCCGGCTCGTGAACTGGCACGACGTGATCGTCGATGCGCCCGCCACGGACACGGGGATGAGGCGCTCCAACAATCAAGACAGTTACGCGATCGTCAAGGCGGCGCGTCTCGAAGCCTGGCAGGCCAAGGGCCACGTCTTCATGGTTGCCGACGGCATGGGGGCCCACGCCGTGGGCGAGCTGGCCAGCAAGATGGCCTGCGACCATATCCCCCACCACTACACCAAGAGCAAAGTGGCCGCCCCCGCGGAGGCCCTCGTCAAGGCCTATCGCGACGTCGGTGGCATGATCCACGGCAAATCGACGTTGAACAAAGACTTCGAGGGGATGGGCACCACCTGCTCGACCCTCGTGCTGCTTCCGGCGGGATGCATGATCGGCCACGTGGGAGACTCCCGCGTTTACCGTATTCGCCAGGGCAAGATCCAGCAGCTCACGTTTGACCATAGCCTCGTCTGGGAACTCCTCAAGCGCAAGCACTTGAGTCCCGAACAGGCCGAGCGGTTCGTCCACCGCAACGTCATCACGCGTAGCCTTGGGCCCGACCCAAACGTCGAGGTCGACATCGAAGGGCCCTATCCGGTTGAAGTGGGCGATATCTTCCTCCTCTGCTCCGACGGCCTTTCCAACCCGGTCGAGAACGCGGAATTGGGGGCCTTCGCGGCGAACTTCCACCCCAACGATGCTTCGCAATACCTGCTGCACCTGGCCAACCTGCGCGGCGGCAACGACAACATCACGATCGTCCTGGCCCGCGCCGGGGCCTGGGTCGAGCCGGGCACCGAAGCCGCGAACGCGGCCCCGACGAACACTCGCAAAGAAGGCAAGGGGTTCTCCATCGCTGGGCTTCTCGGCTCGCTGACAGGGAAATCCGCCCAAGCCTCAGTGGAAGAACACATCTACGCCGAGGCCGATTGCGCGATCACACCCACGATGATCGAGAAGCTGCAAAAGGACATCCGCTCGGTGAAGGACGTGGCGATCGAGAACTCTTGGCCGGTGGACTGGCCCAAGCTCGCGCTCCATGTCCGGAACGCGGACGCCTTCAAGGCCCAGGACCAGTATCGCGACGCCCTCAAGCTGCTTGGCGAGGCGATCACGATGCTAGGGATCGGCGGTCGACTCCACAAGAAGCAGCAGGTCAGGGAAGAGAACGGCGGTCGCTGAGGGCGGGGCCAACCGCCGTCTTCCCAAGTGCCCGGGTCGAGCTTCAGTCAACGCTCAGGATGATCTTGCCGAACTGGTCGGCCTGCTCCATGCGCACGTGCGCGTCAGCGGCGTTGGCCAGAGGGAAGGACCGGTCGACGGCCGGTCGAAGCTTGCCTTCGCCGTACATCGCCAGCATCGCCGCGAACTCGGCCGGCGTCCCCATCGTCGAACCGAGAAGGTTGATTTGCTTCCAGAAGATGCGGCGGATTTCCACCTGCTCGGCGGGTCCGGTCGTGCTCCCGTAGGTGACGATCCGCCCGCCCGGCCTCACCAGTTCGATCGCCTTGTTCAGGTTCTCGCCGCCGACGCTGTCGATGATCAGGTCGGGCCCGCCGCCGGTCTGCGCGATCACCTGCTTGACCCAATCCGCCGCCCGATAGTTGACGCCCCAGTCGGCCCCCATTTCTTTGGCCCGTTCGAGCTTCGCGTCGCTCCCGGACGTGACGAGGACCCGGGCCCCATGGGCCTTGGCGATCTGAAGCGCGAAGGCCGAGACGCCCCCGCCGATCCCAGTGACGAGCACGGTCTCCTCCTTCTGGACACCGCCACGCGTCACGACCGCGCGATAGGCTGTCAGCCCCGCCAGCGGGAGCGCGGCGGCCTCGTCGGCGCTCAGGCCGGCGGGGGTCGCGTGGACATGGCCCGCGGGCACCTTCACGAGCTCGGCGTACGTGCCGTCGTCGGGCAGACCGAGGATGCGGAAAGCGGCCCCTTGGACCTTCGGATCGTCGCCCCAATCCAACCCCGGATTGATCACGACACTCTGTCCGACCAGACGCGAGTCCACCCCCTCGCCGACCGACTCGACATTTCCCGTGCCGTCGGAGCCGAGGATGATAGGCAGCTTGATCCCCGCGTACATCCCCTTGCGAATCCAGACGTCGCGATGGTTCAAGGCCGCGGCGCGAACGCGAACGAGGACCTCGCCCGGGCCCGCCTTCGGGTCGGGAACTTCCTCGATGCGCAGGTTCGACGCCTCGCCAAGCTGACGCAGGACGATCGCCTTCATGTTCACTCCTCTCGGGCCCGTAACTTCAGGGTCCGTTTCCCTTGGTGCTTGTCTTGATCCGGCAGAGGTGCATGTCGGCCGTGATGTAGAGCACGCTGCCGTCGTCGCCCCAGCCGCAATTGGCGGTGGCCTCGCCGGTGGCCAACGTACCCAGGTGCTTGCCTTCGGGTGTGAGCACGAGGACGCCTCCCGGCCCGGTCGCGAAGAGGTTGCCCAAGCGATCGACCTTCATCCCGTCGGGAAGGCCCTTCTTCGTGCCGACCCATGCGGTCGTGTCGAAGAGGACCCGGCCTTCGCCCAGCGTGCCGTCACCCTTCACGGGGAAGGCCTTCCAGATCGCCATCTTCGGGTCGGAGTTGGCGACGTAAAGGACCTTTTCGTCAGGAGAGAAGGCGATGCCGTTAGGGAAAGTCATCTCCTTCGTCAGGAGTGTGACTTTGCCGTCGCGCGCCAGACGATAGACGCCGTTGTGGGGCAGTTCCTTGGCGGGGTCGTCGTTGAGCTTGAGAAGGCCATAGGGCGGGTCGGTGAAGTAGAGGTCCCCGTTGGACTTCCAGGCGCCGTCGTTCGGGCTGTTGAAGCGCCTGCCGTCGTACTTGTCGGCAAGGGTCTCGAACGTCTTGTCGGCTTTCAGACGCGCCACGCGGCGATCGCCATGTTGCATGAGCACGAGGGCCCCGGAGGCGTCGCGGAGCAAGCCGTTGGAACCCGGTTCGCCGCCTCGTTCCGACTTTCCGGTGTAGCCGCTCGGCTGGAGGAAGACACTCAGCCCTTCGCCGTCCTTCCAGCGATAGACCTTGTTCATCGGCACGTCTGAGAAGAGAAGCGCCTTCGTCTCGGGCATCCAGACCGGGCCTTCCGACCAGTCGAAGCCCGAGGCGAGTTTCTCCATCTTGGCCCCGGGCGGCACGAGCTTATCGAACGCGGGGTCGAGGCGCTCGATCGTGCCCAAGGTCCCCGAGCTCGCCTCCTGCGCCCGAGCAGCGAGGCCCGCGACGGCGAGGAGGCCCGTGCAGAGCGAAAGGCGGAGGAATCGGCGCGCGTTCATATCATGCTGGTCCCGCGAGGAATAGACTGAGGAGAGGTGGGCGCGACCCGCCGGGCCGGCTTGGTCCAGTCCGATCAGCCTAATTCACGGGGCCGAGACAAGCCAGAGGGTCGGCACCCATCCGGCCTCACCGCTGTTTCCGCGACCATGCGACGTGTTTGGCCACGCCTTCGTGTTCGAGGAGCTTTTCGAGCGTGTTGTACTCGCGGGCCAAGCGCTTCTCATCGGGGATCAGGTCGTGGATGCCGTCGTGGCAAATCCGGCAGACCATCAATCCTCGCGTGCGCATCTCGGCACGTGTGTACTCGCGCTTGAAACGCTTCTTTTTGTGGACTTGGCGCGGGATCAAGTGATGAAAGGTCAGCAAGCGAACTTGGCCGCAGAGCGCGCAAGCGGTCTGGGCCTCGTCGTCATTCTCGTCGAAATCGGCCTCCATTTCATCGTCGCTCATGAAGCACCTCCGAGGAAGAGTCGGGAATGGTCCGCAATCCCCGACGCGAATGAACGAATATGATACCATCGAGGGGCTGGTGCGCGCGAAGCCCGAGTTCGCCTTTCGATGGGTCCACATCAGGAGGTATCCCATGTTCGAGTCCATGAGGACCGCTTCTTTCTCATGCCTCGCGAGCGGGGCGCTCGCGATGATCTTGGCGGGTCCCGCCCCGGCGGTTCGGGCCCAAGACCGCCCGGCGCCGGAGAAGGCCCCCGCCGAGGCCGCCGAGGCGGCCCTGAAACGCGCCCAGGAGATCGCCGAGAGCACGTTGAAGGCCCTCAAAGAAGAAGCCGAAAAGGCCCAAAAGGAACTTGGCCGCGACGGCGGCGAAGCGCGTGAACGCCTGGAACGCCAGCTTCGCGAGAAGATGGACCAGGTCCGGGGGGAGGCCCAACGAGCCGCTCGCGAGGCCCGCGAACAGCTTGAGCAAGCCCTGGAGAAGGCCAAGGAATCCGCCCCCGAGAAGGAGCAAGCGATCCGCAGGCAGCTTCGCGAGCTCGAGGCCAAAATGCAGGAGTTCCTGGGAAGGCCGACGGGTGATGGCCCTGGGGGACGTGATCGGCCTGCGTCCCCCGATCGGATGCGCGAAATGGAGGCGCGCCTCCAGGACGAAATCGCCGACCTCGAGCGACGGCTGGAAGATCGTCGGACCCGCCTTCGCGACGTCCAAAAGGCGATGCGCGATACAGAAGGACGAAGGGGGGAGCGGGGAGAAGAGACGGAGCGCCCCGGAAGGCGCGTGCCCCCGCCCGCGAACATCGGGCCGGAAATCGAAGAGCGCTTCCGCAAGCTCGAAGGCATGTTGGACCGCTTGATGAAGCGCCTGGAAGGAGAAGCACCACGTCGCGAGCCGGCAAGGTGACGCCGAATGCCCCGCGAAACGACCGGCCGACTTTTCGACGAGCCCGACGACGAGCCGGAGGCGCGACCCGACGCGCCTCTGGCTGATCGGATGCGCCCTCGGGCTTTCGATGAGTTCATCGGTCAAGAACACTTGCTCGGACCGGGTAAGTATCTTCGACGAGTCATCGCCGGCACCGGCCCCTTACCCTCGTTGATCTTGTGGGGACCTCCCGGCTCGGGGAAGACGACCTTGGCGCGCTTGCTGGCCCTGGGCCGCCAGGTGCGTTTCGTGGCGATGTCGGCGGTGATGGCCGGCGTGAAGGAGGTCCGTGAGGCGATCGCCGAGGCGGGCGTCCAGCGCAAGAGGGGCCGGCGCACGCTCCTCTTTCTGGACGAAGTCCATCGCTTCAACAAGGCCCAGCAAGACGCCCTCTTGCCGGCCGTGGAAGACGGCACGATCACACTCATCGGCGCGACCACCGAGAACCCGTCGTTTGAGGTCAACGCGGCGCTTCTTTCACGCTGTCGAGTGCTGGTGCTTCAGGCCCTGGGAGAGGCCGAGGTCTTCACGCTGCTGG
>CALLYK010000027.1 GCA_937858365.1 uncultured Isosphaeraceae bacterium
CCGCCCGCCGGTCTCGACCCTGTCCAGGTGCGCGAGGTCCGCGAACTCATCCGCGACCTCGGCCGACGCCACACGATCTTCCTGTCGACCCACATCATGTCGGAAGTCGAGGCGGTTTGCGGGCGGGTCTTAATCATCAACCGGGGGCGACTGGTCTTGGACGAGCCGGCCGACCGGGACCGAGCGGCGGGCGGCCTGATCGTCGAGGCGCGCGGGGCGTCGGAGGCCCTGCGTCGGAGTCTCGAAGGGCTTCCCGGCGTGGAACGCGTGGAGGAAACGTCGCGCGAAGGCGACTGGTCGCGACTCGAGGTCCACGCCCGTGGCGCCGACCTTCGCGAGACGATCGCGGCTCGCCTCATCCGTGACGGCCACGGCCTGCGTCGATTGGATTTGCCTCGCTCAAGTTTGGAAGAGCGGTTCCACGCGGCCGTGGGCGCCGACCTGAACGACCCCGAGGCCCACTGACCATGCGCCATGTCCCCGCCCTTGTGCGCCGCGAGCTGGCCGCCTATTTCCTCGGGCCGATGGCCTATCTCGTTTTGTTGGCCTTTCAGCTCTTGGCCTGTGTGAACTTCGTGGACCTGGTGGAGTCGCTGTCTCGGCCCCAATCCTTGTACTCGGCCGGGAACGACCCCATCAACCTTTACATCCCGGCCAGTCTCGGCTTCTGGATTTCTGTCCTGGTGGCCGTGCCGCTCCTCACCATGCGCCTCCTCGCCGAGGAGCGACGCTCGGGGACCTTGGAGACTCTGCTCACCGTCCCGGTCACCGAGGTGGAGGTCGTGCTCGCGAAGTGGCTGGCCGGCTTCGTCATGTACACGCTCTTGCTCGCCCCCTTCTTCTTGTATCTGCCCTTCCTTCGGCATTTCGGCAACGTGCCGTTCGACTGGGGGCCCATCGCGTCGCTCTTGATCGGCCTGAGCACGCTCGGCTTGATGTTCGTGGCGATCGGTCTCTTCTTCAGCGCCCTCTCGCGTAATCAGATCGTGGCGGCAATGGCGACCTTCGCCACGCTTTTCGTCATCCTGGTCCTCTTCGTGATCGAATACGGCGGAGCGATGCGCCGGCAGACGAGTTGGGCCGAGGCCCTGCGTTATCTCACGGTCGTGAGCCAGGTCCACGAATTTGGGCTCGGCCAGTTGGACCCGCGTTACCTAGCGCTCCACCTTTCCGTGGCCGTCTTCCTGGTCTGGATGACCGTGCTTGTCATGCGGTCGCGACGGGGGGCTTGACCGACCATGAACGAAGGCATGTTCCGATTCTTGCTCCGGCCCGAGGTCTGGGGGGGCATCCTGGCCCTGGCCGTCTTCCTCGCCTTGACCTGGTGGCTGCGCGGGGCGCCGTTGGGTCAGCGGGCCGAACCGGAGGAAGGCCCCGACGCCCCCACGACCCGGACACGCGATCGCGCTTCGCTGGCGGCCGCGCTTGGGTTTCTGGCCGTCTTGGCGGGCGGGTTCACGGCGATCATGTACGGCGTGCCCTGGTCGTTGCCTTGCTTCGCCCTTGGGTTCGCGACGCTCTCCTTCTTGTGCAAACGCCATCGGCCCTCGCGTCACGTCAGCCCGACGCTGCAACGGGTCGTCGCCTTCGCCGAACAAGGGATGAACGCGGCCCTTCTGGGCGGCATCCTGATCGTCGCCAACGTGCTCGCGTTCAAATACGGCGGTCGCCCCCTGGACCTGACCCGCGAGGGCACGTTCAGTCTCTCCTCACTCACGATCAATCAACTCAAAACGCTGGAAAAGCCGGTGAAGTTCACGGTCGTCGCCGCCGACATCCGAATGCCGCGCGTCTTGCAACTCCTGGAACTCTATCGGGCCGAAAACCCCAAGTGGGTGAAACTCGAACGTGTGGACCCATACGCCGACCCGACCGCCTTCGAGGACCTCGCCAAAGCGGCGCCGGACCTGGCGCTGAACCCGCGAGGCGGGGCCATCGTGGTCGAGTATGGCGCCGGGGAGACGGTCCAGCGGGCCGTCGTGCGGGCCAACGAACTCTTCGCCGTGCCCAGCATCGACCCAACCAAACCACGACCCGACCGCATCGAATCGCGCTTTCAGGGGGAGGACGCGGTCACGTCGGCCCTCGTCCGCCTGCGCGAAGGGACCAGGCCGACCGTCGCGATCACGGCCGGTCATGGCGAAGGCCCGATCGGCCAAACCGAGGCCTCACAGCAAGGTCTCGGACTCCTCGTCGCGCGGCTCCAGTCGTTGGGGGTCAACGTGGTCGAATTGCCGCCGGGCGGGCAAGCGATCGGCAGCGACGTGGCGGTCGTCATCATCGCCGGGCCGCAAACCCCCTTCTCGCCTGATGAGGTGAAGCGTTTCTCGGATTACATGCGAAGTGGGGGAAAACTCCTCGCCTTCCTGGACAACCGCCAGGACATCGGCCTGGGCCTGCTCCTCAAGGCGCATGAGGTGGAACTCGGTGAAGGGTTGGTGGTGGACCCCCAGCTCAACTACGAGCGTCGGGTGACGATCATCGTCGCCCCGGTGCAGGAGGAAGACCGGCACCCGATCGTGGCCTCGCTCAAGAACCAGCTTGTTCTCTTGGCGAGCGCGTCGCCCGTTCGCGCGGTCGTCCCAAACCCATCGGCCCCGGCGCCGCCATCGGCTTTTCTCGTGACCGAAGTCTTGCGGTCCGGGCCCGCGTCCTGGGCCGAAACGGGCCCCTTGAACGCGGCGATCCGCCGGGATGAGAAGGACCCGCCCGGCCCGCTCACCGTGGCGGTCGCCGTGGCTGAGAAGCCCAAGGCGGGCCCCACCGAGCAACCGACCCCGCGCATGGTCGTGATCGGCAGCCGCTTCGTCGCCGACAACTTCTTTCTCTCGCGCGAGCCCACCAACCTCGATTTCGTCCTGAACGCGTTCAACTGGCTTCGCGGCCGGCCCGACTTGAAGGGAATCACTCCCAAGACCCACGTCTCGTTGTCCCTCTCGGCCGACCCCAATCTTCGGGCCAAACTCGTGATGGTGCCCACCCTCATCAGCGTGGCCGTCGTCTTGGCATTGGGGATCGCCACGTACCTGGCGCGTCGCGAATGATCTCTTGGGCCCACGTCGAAGCAACCATGAACAACCGCGTGACGACCGTCCTTCTCATTGTCTTCTTCGGCGGCCTGCTGGCGTACTGGTGGGCCGAACGGGCCCGCGTGCCCACGATCGCCGAGACCCAGCGCCTCACGGGGCGCGTGCTTCCTCAGCTCATCGACACCGACCCGCGCTCGATCGTCCGGGTCGAAGTGGAAGGGGGCGAGAAGCCGCTCACCCTCCGACGTCGCGAGGACGGCGCCTGGCAGATGATCGAGCCTCTGGACGTGCCCGCGGCGTCGGCCCAGGTCGAGTCGCTCATCACGAACCTCAAGGCCCTCCGCCGAATCGGCGACGCCGCCACGTTGGAAGGCCCTCCGGAGATATACGGCCTCGATCACCCCGAGCGAACGATCAAGGTCTTCGAGAAAGGGGTCGACAAACCCAAGGCCGTGCTCGAACTCGGCAAGACCTCCCAAGACCGGCGTTACGTGCGCGCCGCCGGCCAAAAAGGGGCCGAGGTGGTCGACGCGGCCGGCGTGGCGATGGTCGGGTCCCCCAGCGAAGGCTGGCGCGAACGCATGGTCTTTCGGGTCGCCTCGTTCGACGTCGAGGCCATCGACGTTCGCGGCAAGAATGAGAGACTGCGTGTGCGACGTGAGGGCGGTCGCTGGCGCTTGACCGAGCCCCTTCAAGCCCCCGCCGACGCGATGAAGATCGACGGCCTGCTCGCCGACCTCGTCAATCTTCAGGTCGTCCGCGACCAGCGTGGTTTCGTTGCCGACGGTGTCACCGATTTCAAGCCCTACGGTTTGGACCCGCCTGAACTGACAATTGAGATCACGCCGGCCGCGTCCAAGGGCCCATCGCAACGACTCAGCGTCGGCCGCGAGCCCGAGGGGCAACCCGGCCGCGTCTTCGCCAGACGCGGCGAGGAGCGCGAGGTCGTTGTACTCAGCGCACGCTCGTTGCTCGCGCTAGATCAAGGGGCGCCCTCCCTGCGCAGTCCCAAGGCGGCGGACTTCGACCCCGCACGCATCAACCGCCTCCGCCTGACCGACGGTGCGACGGTCCATGAACTCGTCCGCGAAGGGGAGGCGTGGAAAATCGTTCGCCCAACGGTCGCCCCGGCCGACACACGGGTCGTCCAAACCCTGATCGCCGAGACGGCCGAACTCCAGGCGATGCAGTTCCTCAACGCGGAAAGCGTCTCGGAAAGCGGCCTGGAAAAACCCTGGGCCACACTCGAACTCTGGGAGAAAGGAGACCAAGCCGATGAATCGAAGGTCCTCGATTTGAAGCTCGGCCGCCAGGACCACGCCGCTCGGGCGATCTTCGCGAGCGCGGTCGGCGACCCAAGGGTACTCGCCGTGCCTGAGGCATTTGGGGCGGCGCTTCCGCGCGGCGAACTCGCTTTCCGAGAACGCTCCATCATCACCCTGGGACAAGGACGGATCGACAAAGTCGAGCGCGTTTGGGAAGGAAAGCGCGTCGTGCTGGAAGCGAACGGCCCCCCGCCCGATTTCCTCCGCTGGCGGATGACGGCCCCGGTGCAGGCCCCCGCCGACCCCGAAACGACCGCGCGGCTCGTCATTCTCTTGGGCGGGATGAGGGCCGAGGGCCTTGTCGAAGCGACTGCCGCTGACCTGGCCAAATACGGCCTTGAGGACCCTTACATGACCGTTTCCTGGTCGTCGCGTGGCGTGCCCGCGCGGCCCAACACGGTCCCCGGCGGCCCGGCATCGGGGAAGGTCCTCATCGGGACCAAAGGCGGCCCGCAAGGGACCTCGCGCTACGCTAAGCTCGAAGGCGCTCCGATGGTCTTCACGCTCGAAGCGCGCGCTTTGGCCATCTTCGAGGCGGAGACCCACAATCGCCGGGTCCTCACGTTCACGCCCGAGCAGGCCCATCGAATCGACCTGGAACGCCAGGATGGGACGGTCACATGGACCCGCCCCGCATCGCCTCCCGGCGTGGCCGCCAAGTGGGCCCCTCCCGAGGGTGTCAACGCGACCCCCAGCGCGGCCGATCAGATCAACGCCCTCGTCACGTTCTTGGGACGATTGATCACAAACAAGTTTGAACAATATGACGGACCAATCGGTCCAGCCGGCGGCCTCGTCGAGCCGCGCTTGACGATCCGGGTGCATCTCGACGGAGAATCGGCGCCCCGGACCTTGCGTATCGGATCGCGGGGGCCCGCGTCCGACACGCGATTCGCGACCACGGCCGAGGGTCCCAACGGACCCGTATTCGTCCTCCCCGAGACCCCTTTCCTGCCTTGGCTGGGCCCGGTCTCGCTCCCCGAAGACCCGTTCGAGCGCGATCCGCCCTGATCGACGAGCGTTGCGCGTTTTCCTATAATCAAGGGCCCGGTTGGAACGCAGGCACCACGAAGGAGTGCTCGAGTGACGCGGATCGTCAAGTATCCACACCCCGCATTGCGCTATGAATCAACGCCCGTGACCCGCATCGACGAGGCCTTCCGCACCCTTGTCCGGTCCATGTTCGACGCCATGTACGAAGCCAAGGGGATTGGCCTGGCGGCCAATCAAGTCGCCATCCCCAAGCGTTTTTTTATCCTCAACCTGACGGCCGACCCCGAGAAGCGCGACCAGGAACTTGTCTTTATCAACCCGACGATCGTCAAACGGCACGGCCAGGTGGAGGACGAGGAGGGCTGCCTGAGTTTCCCAGGGGTCTATGGAAACGTGCGCCGGGCCAAGAAGATCAAGGTGAAGGCGTTCAACTTGGCGGGCGTGGAAGTCGAGTTCGAAGCCGACGAACTCTTCGGCCGCGCGATCCAGCACGAAACCGACCACCTGGAAAAGCGCCTCTTCATCGATTGGATCGACCCAGCGGCCATGAAGGGCCTCGCCCCCAAGGTCCGCGAACTGGAGTTGGAGTTCCGCCAGGCGCAATCGGCCGGCTTGCTGCCGAGCGATGCCGACTTGATGAAACAACTCGACCAACTGGCGCGTGATTGAGGCCCGTCCCCATGCCCGCCGATCTCCGCCTGGTGATGCTGGGCACGGGCGACTTCGCCCTGCCCACGTTCCAACGGCTCGCCGACACCGGACACTCGATCGCGGCCCTCATCACGCAGCCCGATCGTCCCCAGGGCCGTAAAAGAGAGATCATCCCAAGTGCGATCAAGACGGCGGCGCTCGCCCACGAGGTCCCGGTTTATCAGCCTGAGAACATCAACGCCCCCGAGGGGGTCGAGCTCGTCCGCTCGTTGCGGCCGGACCTTCTCGTCACGGCCGCGTATGGTCAAATCCTCTCGGCGGAAGTGCTCGCCACGGCGCGATTGGGCGGCACGAACCTGCACGGGTCGATCTTGCCCGCGTATCGCGGGGCCGCGCCCGTGGCCAGGGCGATCGAAAGAGGCGAGACGGAAACCGGCGTGACCGTGATCGCGATGTCGCCGCGCGTGGACGCCGGCGGCATGATCGCGTTCGCCCGAACGCCCATCGGCGAGGACGAGACCGCGGGTGAGTTGGAAGACCGACTGGCTGTCCTCGGGGCCCCATTGATCGCCCGGGTCATCGAAGACATCGCGGCCGGAAGGGCGGTGGTCCTGCCCCAAGACCCCGCCAAGGCGACGAAGGCCCCCAAGCTGAGCAAGGACGACGGTCGAATCGATTGGAGCAAGTCGGCAAGGGACATTCACAACCTGGTCCGGGCCATGCAACCCTGGCCCACGGCCGCGACGACCTGGTACCCATCGAGCGGCAAGGCGCCGCTCCGAATCATCGTCCATCGGGCGAGCGTCGTGGAGGGAGAGGGGAAACCGGGTCAAGTCATCGAAGCGGCGCGCGATCGACTGGTCATCGCGACATCGTCAGGGGCCATTCGCCTGGTTCGTGTCCAAATGCCCGGCAAGACCTCCCTGGCCGTCGAGGAATTCCTCCGGGGTCATGCCGTGCACATCGGGGACCAGCTGGGAGCATGAGCGACAGCGATTAGGTGGTCGTGGAAACGTCGACGGGCATTTCGTCGGCCAGTCCCAGGTCCACGGGTCGTCCTTCGATATGGACCGACCGGACCTGAAACACCCCCGCTTCGGCTCGGAAGACCACGAAACTCGCCGGTTGCCCCACTTCGAGTCGTGGCGCGGGTCGCCCCAATAGGCGGGCCGGATTCGAGATGACCGTGGCCAACGCGTCCACGATGGAGAAGCCCGCCCATCGGAGCAAGTTCCCCAAACCGACGGCCAGAGGTTGGTTCGAGCCGGCCAGATAGGGAGTGCCCGCCACGATGATCTTGCCCGATGCGTCCACTTCCCAAGGGAAATAGTCGCCGGTCGGCAGGCCGGCCAGCGGGCTCGCGTCGCTCACCAAGACCAGGCGCTCCGGCCCTTTCGCTCGCGCCAAGACCTTGAACGCCTGTTCTTCCAGATGAAGACCGTCTCCGATCAGAGAGGCGGTGAGGCGATCGTCGGCCGCCTGATACCAGATCGGGTTCGGATGGCGAGGCAAGACGGCCTCAATGCCATTTCCCAAGTGGGTGCTCAGACGGGCCCCCGCCGCGACCGCCGCCGCGAGGGTCGGGCCGTCGGCCGCCGTGTGACCGATCCCGACGACCACTTCGGAGGCCGTTAGTTTGGCGATCATCTCCAAGGCCCCCTCGCGCTCGGGGGCCAGGGTGACGATCTTGATGCGTCCGCCCGACGTTTCTTGCCAGGCTTGGAATTCGTCCCAGTCGGGGTCGCGAATGGCCGACAGAGGATGGGCCCCGCGGTAGCCGTCGCGCTCCGAGATCCAGGGTCCTTCCAGATGCACGCCCGCGACAAGGTGGTCCACCCTCGGGTCGGCCGCGCAGGCCGCGGCGAGGGTCGCCAAGCCCTGCCGCGTCGCCTCGAACGAGGCCGAGATCAACGTCGGAAAGACATGCCCCGAGCCAAACGACGCCTGCGCCCGGACGCAGCGCGCCGCCTGTTCGACCGTCAGCTTGGGGTCGCTGAACGAGTGGCCCCAGCGACCGTTGAACTGGATGTCGAAGAAGGTGGGGCAAACGTAATCGTCGCCGGGCCGAGGCGGGCGAGTGTCGGGCACCTTCACGACCTCGATGATCCGGTCGTCGCGCCAGGTGATGCCGATCGACCGATTCGAAGCGGCGTCGCGCGCGATCAAGCCGTGGTTCATCCCTCTTCCTCCCTGGTCCTATCGGGGCCGACAGGCTGAGTCCGCGTCTGCCGGCAGGATGCGTGCAGGATACGGATGACGCCATGACGACGCCAGGCCACTCGAACGCCGCCCATTTCGCGAGGGCCCTCCTTCTTGGCGGCGCGGGTCGAGCGCAGTAGGCTGAGCGCAGGACCGCGTCGGACCCCATGTCCTCCACGAGGGGAGAGGCCCCCATGTACGAGCTCATCGTGATCGGCGGTGGCCCCGGCGCCCTGGACTTGGCCATCGGGGGCGCCGCCCTGGGAGCGCGCGTCGGGCTTGTCGAACCGGGTCCGGCAGGATCGACGCCAAGCCCCGATGGGGTCGAACTGCGCGCCCTCGCCGACGCGGCGCGCCTCGCCCGTGACGCTCGAAACGCGTCGGACCTCGGGATTCACGTCGGCGATGTTCGGGTCGATGGCGCGGCCCTCATGGACCACGTTCGGCGCGAGGTCAAACGCGACGGCGAAGGTCGCACGCGAGACGCGCTGAAGGCCCTTGGCGTTGATCGGTTCGAGGGGTCGGCCGTCTTTGAGGCATACGACACGATCGTCCTGGATCGGCGGCAACGCTTATGCGCGCGTCACTTCGCGATCGCGACGCGCGCCCGACCATACGTCCCCCAGGTCGCGGGTTTGGACTCCGTCCCATACCTCACGTCGGAAACGGTCTGGGGCCTGACCGAGGTCCCCGAGGACCTGCTGATTTGCGGGCAAGGCGCCGAAGCGGTCCTCTTCGCCCAGGCGTTCGCGCGACTCGGGTCCAAGGTCACCATCCTCGCCGCCGCGGGACCCTTGGCCGATTTCGACCCGGACATGCTCCAGCGCCTGGAGGCGGGGCTTTCGCGTGAAGGGGTCGTCATTCTTCGCCATGCCGAATGGGCGAGGGCCGACCGTCGCGACGGCAAAGTGGCGGTGCGGTTCCGAACGACGGAAGGCGGCGACCCCTTCGAAGCGGTTCGCTCGCGGCTCCTCATCGCCCAGGGCAAACGGCCGGCGATCGACAACCTCGGACTCGAAGCCATCGGGGTGCGCTTGGACGCCCATGGCGGGATCGAGGTCCATGAGCGGCTGAACACGAGGTTGCGAAACGTCTTCGCGTTCGGCGAAGCTCTGGGGCGGACCCCGTGCGGTGGGGCGGTCATGGCCCAGGTTCGGGTCGTGCTCGAGAACATCCTGTTGGGGGCTTCCCGCTCCTACAGCGAGCACGCGGTCGCGCGCCTTTTGCCTGCCGACCCCGAGGTCGCCGAAGTGGGGCCGATCGAGGGACCCGATGCACTCAAGGCCGCGTCGCACGTCTTCGAGACACGCTTCGGCGGCTTCGCTAAGGTCTGGCTCGGCCCTGGCGGCAAGGTCCAGGCCGCATCGATGATCGGTCGAGGCGCCGGTGCGTTTATCGAGGATTGCGCCCTGGGGATCGCCAACGACCTAAGTCTGGTAGACCTGGCGGTGCCGGTGCGTCACGAACCAGCGGAAGCGGCGATGATCAACGGGATGGCCCTTCATCAGAGGGCCCGTCGCGGCTCGCTCAGGCGAACGGCCATACGAGCCATTCAAGGCTTCGTGGAAAGGGACTGATCTCGGGCCCGTTTGCATGTGAGAGATGATCAGGGCGATCTTTGTTGTTGCTCTGTCCCGCCGTCGGCGCGCACGGGGGAGACGAACCCCTCGGGCTTGATGGCGAGGAGGGAGCAGTCGGCCTTGGCGAGGACGGTCTCGGCCGTATTGCCGATCACGTAGCCGGCGATCCCCGTTCGGGCCACGGTCCCCATGACGAGTAGGTCGATCTGCTGGTCCGCGAGAAGGTGCGCGATCGCGTCGGCCGGGTGCCCCTTGCTGAAGTGGGGATGAACGGGCACCTCGCGCGTTGAGAACGGCGTCACCAGGGTGTCGAAGCGCGCGCGGGCCTCGGCGGCGATGCTCTGGACATAAGCCTCGACCTCCGCTTGTTCGGCGTGAGGATTGCGACGCAATCGTTCCTCACCGGGCACGCGCCAGGCGTGGACCACGTGGACCTCGCCCCCTTCGAGCGAGGCGGCCCAGAGTGCGAGTTCCATGATCCGCTGGTTCAAGGCGTTTTCCCGCTTGGGGCAGCTATCCACGGCCGAGTCCGCCTGGGAGTCGATCCCGAATGGGTCGTATTCTTCGTCCTCGGAACGAGGGTTCACCGCGGCCAGCACCCGCTTGATGCGCACTCCCCCCGCGACGGCCGGCCGAACGATCCAGACGGGACACGGACAACTCCGGAGCAATCGCAAGTCGGGCGTGCCGAGTTCGCCGGGATGCTCGGCCTCGGCCTCTTTCAGTAAGAGGTCATGGCCCTTGCTGATGACCGTGCGGGTGACCTCCAAGGACCGCTTGCCACGCAAGACCGTGCTGGACGCACGCAGGCCACGGTCGAGGAGCGACCTGGCCAGCGCGTCGAGCCGTTCCTTGAGGTCCAGCATCTGCGCTTCCTCGATGCTCGCGGTGCCTCCCAGGACCCGCGAATACCAGGGCATCGCCTCGACGACGTGAATGAGGTCCACCTGCGCGTCGCGCCCGGCCACTTTCCCAACGAGGTCCAGGACCGGCTGATCGGGCCGCTCGGGATTGATATACGCCAGCACCTTCTGGAACAGGACCATGATCATGGGCCTCGACGAAATCGACCTGAGTCGGGACGACCCTTCATCGCATCTTCGTTGGTCGCGGCAGACCGCACAAGACCGCCGCGGCGAACGTCTCTGAACAAGACGGTTGCGGCAGGGCCGCGCAGTGGACATGCTGGACACAAGGCCCCGCGCGGGAGGAAGACGCATGACGCCCCGAAAATGGACCGAATACCTGGAGACCTTCTCGCGACGCCTCGACGGGGCCCTGGGACAACTCCCGGAGCGCTGGCGCAAGCCCCTCTATTTTGGCACCTGGGGGGCGATCGGTTGTTTTCTCGGGGCCCTCTTGTTCGGGGAGTTGGCGCTCGCCTTGCTCATGCCCGGTCCTCCCAAGAAACCCGAGGTGGACGTGGTCTTCGTGCTCGACGTTACGTCGAGCATGCAGCCGTCGATCGACGGCGTGGCGCAAGGCGTTCGCGACTTCGCCAAGGCCCTCGGTGGTAAGAACGAACTCGACTCGCGCATCGGCCTGGTCGCTTTCCGCGACCGGGTCGTGGGTGAGGAAGCGCGCGTCCTCGATTTTAGCGGGTCGCCGCTCACTTCGGACGTGGAGCGCTTCCGCGGCGAGGTCGCCAAACTGCGGGCCCAGGGGGGTGACGACTTCCCCGAAACGTCGCTCGATGGGATCGACAAGGCGTGTTCCTTGCCGTTTCGTCCGGCGGCGACCAAGGCCCTGGTGCTGATCACCGATGCGCCGCCCAAGTTGCCCGATGGCCTGTTCCACAAGGTCGCGGACATCCAACCCGTGATCGCCAAGGCGGGCGTGAAGCAGGTCCACCTGGTCGTCCGAGAAAACCAACGAGCCATCTACGCACCTGTCCAGGAAGGCGTGGTCGGGCAGTTCTTCGCCCTCGAACGAGCGGCCCGACCAGGCGGTTTCGATGACATCCTTCCCGACCTTGGCCGTGAGATCGCCGAAGAGGCAATCCGAGGCCTGCAATCCGGCCGCCAAGTGGGGCGGTCGTCATTCTGGCCGCTCCTGTTCGCGATCGGTGTCTGGACAAGCACGCTGGCCCTGGGTCTGGCCTGGGCCTTGATCGTCGCTCAGAACGTCTATCTCAAGCGGGGGCCGCTGTCGGTCGACGACGGCCTAAAGGGGGGCCTCAGCGGTCTCGCGGCCGGATTCGTCGCCGGGGGCGCGGGACAGTTCCTTTATCAGGTCGTCCCTTATCGTCCCTTTCAACTGGCGGGCTGGGCGCTCTTAGGTTGCCTGGTGGGGACCGGCATGGCCTTCTTCGTCCCCAACCTCGATCGCAAAAAGGCCCTTCAAGCCGGCGCGATCGGCGGCGCCGTGGGTTGCCTTGGGTTCCTTCTCGCCGCTTTCGTCTTGGGCGACTTCGCGGGTCGAGTCGTCGGGGCGGCCGTCTTGGGACTGGCGATCGGTTTGATGGTCGGCCTGGTGGAAACGGCCTTCCGAGAGGCCTGGCTCGAAGTGGCCTACGGACCCGACGGCAAGGAAAAACGGGCCGTGAGTTTGGGGCCCGTGCCCGTGACGGTCGGCAGCGCCCGAGACTGCAAGGTCTGGGCGCGCGACGCCGAGCCCGTCGCCTTCCGCTACAAATACGAGGCCGGCAAAGTGACCTGCGAAGACGTCGCGGCGAAGAAGGCCGACCTCATGGGCGAAGGAGACCAGCGCTCGGCGGGCCTGGTCAAACTGACGGTCCACCTGACGAAGAAGCCGGGCGGGGCCGGGGCCGCCCCCGCGACGGGAAGCGAAGCGAAACCCAAGCCGGCCCCCGCGCCACCGGCATCGACGCCGAGTACGACTCGCGCGGCCGGACCTCCTGGACCCATCAAAACCGCGCCGCCCGCGAAGGCGCCGGTGGTGCCCGGTTCAATCGTTCAGGCGACACGTTCCGAGCCGACCCCGGCGCGGGAGCCGCTTGTCCCGATGCCTCCCAAGCCGCCGGTCACCCGACCCGTCGCGCCGCCGCCGCCGAAGTCGCCAGGACCACCCGGCGCCAAGCGTTAGAGCGGTTCACGATTGGGTCGTCCTATTCTTCGAGGAATCCTCGACGGGACCTTTCGATGCGCCGAGGTAAGTTCCCTCGAGCCCAGGAAACGGGGAGGCAGCTCGTTTCGCGTCCCCCCCGGACAACGACTCGCGTCCCCCATTCCGTCCGTGAAACGTGTGGAAGATCGGGCCGCTCCGGTCCATGTCCTTTCGTTGGTTCATCGCACGTCGAATTCGAGCGAGCGAGCGGCCAATCGTTCATATAAAGAGTCTTCACGGGAGGGACCGTCGCCGACCTGAATCCGAACCCAGGCCAGGTATTTCCCCTTGGGAAGTTGCGTGGGGTACGTGAACGAATAGGTACCGCCCTTGTTCGCCGCCACGGCGTAGTCGGCCACTCGCGGGGTGCGGAAGACGACCGGCGGGCCCGTCGCGCCCGGCGTGAGTCCCGGTAGTTGCAGGTCCCGGTCCTCGCCGAACGGATAGACGATCAACTCGTAAATGAAGAAACGGTGGTCCCTCGGCTGCAAGACGACCTGGGACTCGATCGTCTGCCCGCCGCCGGCCCGGGTCTTGACCTCGACCTTGGGCACCGAATAGCCGAGTCCTTCGATCGCGGTGCCATCCGGGTTGAGCTTCTGGGATTCGCGTTTGGTGATTTGCGGGCCGGATGCCTGTTGACCCCGGACGACGCTCGCGTCCAGGACCAGAGGGACAACCGACGCCGCGAGGAGGACTGACAACGACGCTTGACGCTTCATCGAGATGGCCTCCGAAAACGAGAGAGAATTGACGTGACCACTATCCATCTTAATCCGAGTCATGAGTAAGTTCCTCCTAGTTGACACACCGAACGTTGTCCCGCAAGGACCGATCTCGGGCCGGCGGGACGGAGTGCAAATCAAATTGCAATTGTCGCCAAAAAAAAACCGTGTCAATACAGTCGCGTCATTTTCTTGAGGCCCCGGCACAAAGTTGATCTTCTTGGCGTTTCGCTCGCCACGGCGGGCCATCGACCCGAGCACATACCGCCCTAAAAGAAATCATCAATCGTGGGAGTGATGACCAATTCCGGCACCCTGGCCCGATCGGGGAGCTCGGCCACGAACCGCACGGCGGCGGCCACGTCCTCGGGTTGGAGGATCACTTCGCGGCGCTCTTTCGGGACCGGCACCGGCCGCGCGTCGAGGATCGGCGTTTCGACCTCTCCCGGATAGATCACGGTCGAGCGGATGCCGCGCGGGCCGTCCTCGCGACCCAGGCAAAGCCCCAGGGCGGCCTGGCCGAACTTCGACGCCGAATAGCCGGCGCCCCCCAACATGCTCGCCCGCATCCCCGAGATCGAGGCGACCTGCACCACGAGACCGCGTCCTCGCTTCCGCATCGCGGGCAAGAAGGCGTGAACAAGATGGAACGCGCCGGTGAGGTTCGTGTTGATCATCCGGTCCCAGTCTTCATGCGTGAGCACGTCCAGGGCCCGATGTCGAACGTTCGTGCCGGCATTGCAAACCAGGACGTCGAGCGCCCCCAAAGCGTCGTGGACGCGAGTCGCGAGGGCCTCGACCGCCGCGCGATCCGCGACGTCGCACGGCCCGATGAGGGCTGATTCCTTGCGGGGACCGAGTTCGTCGCGGACCCGTTCCAGCTTCTGGCGATCGCGACCGACGAGGGCGACGACGGCCCCCGCCTCGTGAAGCGTCTTGGCGATCGCCCGGCCGATGCCGCTGCCCGCGCCCGTCACGAGCGCCTTCTGTCCTTCCAGCCCCACGACCCACCCCTTTTCCCGATTCGTCGACCGAAGTCGCCGCGTCCGACCTGGCGGAGCGGCCAAGGGCCGATTCTAGCGGCTGGTCCATCGCTTCTCAAACCCAGAGCGGTCCGGGCTACGAGTGCGCGTAAGGCCCGGTCTCGGCCCAGACGACTTCGCGGTCCCCCTCCACGACCTCGCCGATCACCCACGACGGCACACCGGCCTCCCGTGTCAGGTAACGCGCGATCGCCTCGGCATGGTACTCCGCGACGATGATCACCATGCCGATCCCCATGTTGAACACACGGTACATCTCGTCGTCCGGGATGGCCCCGGTCTTCTGGAGCCAAGTGAAGACCGGCGGGACCTGCCACCGGCGCACCAAACGCATGGCCAGGCCGTCGGGCAAGACGCGCGGGGGATTGTCGATGAGTCCGCCCCCCGTGATGTGCGCGATCGCGTGGACGATCCGCTTCACCCGATAATGGCGATAAATGGTCTTCAAGGCCCGCACGTAAATTCGCGTGGGGGTGAGGAACTCGTCGGCGACCGTCTTGCCCAGTTCGGGCACGTGGCTTTCGGGGGTCAGACCGGCACGCTCGAAGGCGACCTTGCGCGCGAGGCTGTAGCCGTTCGAGTGCAATCCCGAGGAGGCCAGGCCGACGACTCGGTCGCCGGGCCGAACTTCCTTGCCGGTCAGGACCTGCTTGCGTTCGACCACACCGACGCAGAAACCGGCCAGGTCGTACTCCCCCGAATGATACATCTCGGGCAAGATCGCGGTCTCGCCGCCCAAGAGGGCGCACTCGGCCTCGACGCAGCCGTCGCTGATCCCCTGGACGATCTCGCGGGTCAGGTCGGTGTCGTCGCGAGGCATGGCGACGTAATCGAGAAAGAAGAGCGGCTCGGCCCCGGCGCAGAGGCAATCGTTGACCGACATGGCCACCAGGTCGATGCCGACCGTGTGGTGTCTGCCCGTGGCGAAGGCCAATTTGAGTTTCGTCCCCACGCCGTCGGTCGAGGCGACGAGCACGGGGTCGCGATACTTGCGCGTGAGCAAGCGCACATTGTCGTCGAGGCGGAAGAGGCCCGCGAAGCCGCCGGGCCAATCAAGCACGCGCGGCGTGTAGGTCCGGCGCAATAGGGGGGGGAGCGCGGCCATCGTGGCCTCGTACGTGTCGAGGTCCACGCCAGCGGCCTTGTAGTCGACGGGCGAGGCGGGCGGTTCAGACATGACGGGGCCAGGGCAGGGGGCTCGATCGGTGCGCACCATTCCCGTTCCAGTGTACACCACGACCAGGAGGGGCGCTTGATTCGGAGATGGACCCGGACGTATCCTGAACGTAACTTCCAACCTGGACCGGGCGGGACCGCCGGCGCGTTCCCGCTCCCCGCCTTCGAGATCGACGACCCACCCACGGAGCCCCGCCATGAATCGGAAATGGACCGTACTTCTCGCCTCAATGGGCGTCTTCGCCCTTGTCTGTGCCTTCTCCTCGGTCACGTCCGTCGCTTCCCCCGGGGCCGACGACAGCCCTTTGCATAAGTTGATGGAGAAGGTGAACAAGACCCACAACAGCCTGAGAAACGCCGTCAAGACGCCGGTCGCCTACAAGAAGGCCGGGACGAAGCAAATCCTCGAGGACGCTGAGGCCCTTCTGAAGCAGGCCAAGGAATCGCGCGATTTCACGGAACCGGCCAAGGAGCAGAAGAAACCGCAAAAGGAATGGACCGACGCGACCGACGTGATGATCAAGACGACGGGCGAGTTCATCGAAGTGATCAAGGCCGATAAGGGCCCCGCCGAAGCCAAGAAGGCCCTTGTGCCCGTGACCAAGAGCTGCAGCGACTGCCACGCCATCTTCCGCGTGGACGAAGACTTCTGAGCATCCTCGCCGCCCGGCGATGTTCATCAACAAGTAAAGATTGGTAGCAAAGTCCTTCGTGGGCGTCGCCGAAGCGGTGCCCACGACGCACAAGAAGGTCCCCGCTCAAGTCCGTGGGTTGGAACGCCTGTGAATTCACCTCGCGAACAGGCGTCCCGGACTCCGACAAGACTCGGCCCCGTGTCCGGTCCACCCTCCCGTCGGTGGCTGGTGCCGATCGTCCTTGGCCTTCTGGGCTTGACGATCGCCGGAGTGCGGCTGCGCACGTTTCACGAGCCCCTGGAACGCGACCTGGTCACCTACCTGTTGATCGGTCACGCGATGAACCAGGGGGGCCGGCTCTACGTGGACGCCTGGGACATCAAGCCGCCCGGTGTGTACGAGCTCTACGCCTGGACGGAGGCGGCCGTCGGCTTTGGCGAGCTCCAGTTGTATGTTCTCGGGGTGCTGACGGCCCTGGTCAGCCTGATTGGTGCCTATGTCGCCGGGTCCAAGCTCGGTAGGAGCGCCGGCCTTTGGTCGGCCCTCTTTTGGACCTTGCTTTGTTCCGCTTCGGGCCTTCAGGCGAACCAGCCTAACGGTGAAGTGTTCATCAACGCTTGCGTCATCTGGGCCCTGGCCCTCCTCCTGCACGCGGACCGGCCGTCGGGAGGGATTGCGCGGGCCTTCGGGGTCGGCGTCTGCTTCGCCTTGGGGACGACGTTCAAGCAGATCGTCATCATCGACGCCTTTTTCCTCTGTTTGGCCCATCTCGTCTTCTCGGCCGACTTGCCCGGAGGGTGGCGCCGGGCCTTGCGTGATCTCCTGATCATCGCGGCGGTCGGGGGCCTCTGCTGGTCGGGCCTGATCGCTTACTACGCCGCGACCGGACGCTTCGAGATTTTCTGGGTCGGCAACTTCGCGAACACGCGGGCCTACGCGGGAAACCCGCTGTTCAACGTCTATCGCTACGTCCGCGAGGGCCGCTTCCTCCCGCCATGTCTGTGGTTCGCCTCTCCGATCTTGTTGGTGATGGCCCTGGCGGCCTGGAGAGGTCGGCGGGCCTGGCGCACTCGCGAAGGGGCCCTCTTCCTGGCCGCCGTCCTGGCCGTGCAAGTCAAGATCGCCCTGAATGGTCAGGGATTCTTGCCGCATTATTATCAATATTGGCTTCCCATCCTGGCCATCGGCGGGGGTTGGGCGATCGGTGCCAAAGGGCGAGAAGACCCGTCAGGCCCCGAGATCGCGGTCCCCACGCCAGACGCGAAGACTCGTGATGAAGGCCTTCAGACGATGTCGCGCTCCACATGGCCGACCACGACCGCCATGCGCGTCCTGGGTGTCGTTGCGGCCCTTTGGCTCATTGGGGCCCAGTTCCAGAGTTTGGTCCTCACTTCAGACGAGTTTTCACGCACGAAATATGGCGAGTCGGTGCTGGAAGGACGCGACCTCGGCCGCTCGATCGGCTCGTTGCTCCGACCCGGTGAGCGACTGTACCAACATGGCGACCGTCCCGAACTGTATTACTACTCGGGCCACGCGCCCCCGTCACTTCTCTTGTGGACGCACCATCTGAAGGACCATTGGCCAGTGGCCCGCTTGCTCATGGAGCGTCATCAAGCGGCGCTCGACGCGGCGCCGCCCGACCTGGTGGTCGTCGAGAAGCAGGGGCCGCCGCCAACCGAAACGCGGGCCACGAAAGGCTTGATCGGTCGATTGCTGGCCGATTCCGCACCGGTCGATGATCGCCGGAACGCCCGGAGTGTCCTGGAACGGCTCGGGCCATCGTATCTTGCCTTCGAGGTGGGAGCACTTGCCAAATACCATGAGTTCTCGTTCCTCGTCCGAAAAGGCAGCGACCTGGAAAGACGATGGAACGAAGCTCGCGACGAGGCCGGGCCATGATTGCGAACTTGGGAAAACCATGACCAAGTGCATGATCGTGGTCCCCTGTTACAACGAGGAGAAGCGGCTGCGTCCCGACACCTTTCGGGACTTCGCGGGCACTCATTCCGACACCATTTTCCTCTTCGTCAACGACGGCAGCACCGACGGCACGCGGGCCCTCCTCGATTCCCTGGCGAACGAGGGACCGCATTTTCGGGCCCTCCAACTCGACCGGAACGGCGGCAAGGCGGAAGCCGTCCGCCAAGGACTCCTTCAAGCCGCGCGCGAAGGCGCGGAGTACGCCGGCTACTGGGACGCCGACCTGGCGACGCCCCTGGAGATGGTCCCGGAATTCGCCGCCCACCTGAACGACCATCCCCAAGTCCACATGGTCTTCGGGGCGAGGGTGCGCTTGCTGGGACGCCGAATCCACAGGAAGTTGTCGCGCCACTACTTGGGACGGCTCTTCGCGACCACGGTCTCGCTCCTCTTCGGTGTGCCAGTGTACGATACCCAATGCGGCGCGAAGCTCTTTCGCTTGACGCCCGAGGTCGTCCGCCTCTTCCACGAGCCCTTCCATTCCCGTTGGATCTTCGACGTCGAGCTCCTGGCCCGCTACTTGCGCGATTGCCCCCTGAGCGGGGGCCTGACGATCGACGACCGCGTCCACGAATTGCCCCTTCGCGCCTGGGAGGACGTGGGCGCCTCCAAGGTCCGGCCGCGCGACTTCCTCAAGGCGATCGTCGAATTGGGACGCATCCGCCGAGGTTGGCGCCGGGCCGACCCGCTCCCGTGAGACAGCGACCATGAACCCAGCCGAATATGAACGAATGTTTGAAAACGAGGACCGTTACTGGTGGTTCGTGAGCCGCCGGGAATTGGTGCTCGACCAGGTACGCCGTTATGTGCGCGTGGACCAACCGTTGATCGTGGACATCGGCTGCGGGACGGGCGCCACCGCTTCGGACCTGCGCCGCCACGGCGACGTGGTGGGGGTGGATTTCTCACCTCTGGCGTTACGCGCCTGCGCTTCGCGCGGTCTCGGGCCCCTCTTACGTTCGCGGGCCGAGGCCACTCCCCTGGCGGACAGCAGCGTGGACGCGATCGTGGCGACCGACATCCTGGAACATCTGGATGACGACCTCGCGGCCCTTTACGAGTTCAAGCGCATCCTCAAGCCCGGCGGCGTGGCGGTGATCACCGTGCCCGCGTACCAGTTTCTCTGGAGCGAGCACGACGTCGCGCTGATGCACCGTCGCCGCTACGTGGCCGGTCAACTGGGCAAGCGTGTGGACGAGGCCGGCCTCGAACGGGTCCGGCTGGGGTACGCGCTCTCGTTTCTGTTTCCGCTGGCCTTGGGCCGGCTCCTCAAGAAACCCAAGGAAAACGGCAAGCCCCCTGAGGCCCAAATGCAGAAAGTGCCGCCCTGGCTCAACGAGGCCCTCGTCCGGCTCCAGCGCGTCGAAAAGGTCCTCTTCCGATTCGGCAGCCTCCCCTGGGGCCTGAGCGTCGTCGCCGTCGTCAGGAAAAGTCACAAGTGATTCGGCCGCGTGTTGTTGACCTGGCCCCCGCTCGGTCTGAGGGACCATCCACACGGCTTGACCAATAATCAGTTACGTCAGGTGATGGTTCGGAGACCGCGGCCTCCTCCGGCGATGACTCGGGCGATGTGGCCGAAGGTACTGACCAGCTCTCCCGATCGCGCGAAGATGGACCCCGCGTCCGTGCTCGCCAGTTTGCGAAGGTAATCCTGGTCGGCGTCGCCCGTGCCAATCGCCACGATTTCGATCCCCTCTTCACGGGCCTTGGCGGCCTCTTCCAAGGCCGACTCGCCCGAGTCGGGATAGCCGTCGGTGAGCAGCACGATGTACCGCGCTCGATCGGCTTGGGCCAGTTGCTCGCGGGCCAGTTGCAGGGCCTCGCTGAGGTTGGTCGTTCCGTCGGCCGCGAGTCGGTCGATGGCCGCCCGCACCTTGCGCGCGTTGTCGCTTGCTTCGCATTGCAGGCTCGCCATGTCGGAGAACGACACCAGGGCCACTTCGCTCTGCGTGAAATCGCACTTGTCGAGAAAGGCCCGCGCGGCCTCCTGCGCCTCTTCCAGCGGCGGGCCGTCCATGCTGGCCGACGTGTCCAGAAGCAAGGCGATGCGGATCGGCCCAGGACCCGTCACGTCCCCGCCGTCCGAAGGGGGCAATCCCAGCCACGAGAGGTCGTCCGGCACGGGCTCGACGGTCATCTCGAGCGCCTTGCCCGTGTCGCGCTGGACCGCGCGGACCTGGACGACACCGTTCGCGTCGTAACTCAGCCCGACATCGACGATCACTTCCTCGGCCGTCGGTTGGATGCCCGAGAAGACATATTTTCCCAGGATCGCGCAATCGAGTGGTCGGGGGCTTTCGCCTTGGGTCAGGTAGACCTCCATCTTGGTGTTCTTGCCGCCGTGCGTGTGGTGGAGGAATTCCTTGACGTTTTCGGTTGGGATCGGCACGTTCCGCCCGATGATGGTCTCATTCACATAGCAAGAACCATCGGCGCTCACCGCCACGGAGCCCAAGCTGTGGGACATGACGTCGCTGATGCGTCGGGCGCCCGCGAGCGTGAACTGGGGGGTGGCGTCTCCGGCCTTCTCACCCACTTCGATCGCGGCCTGGATCGCGGCGCCGAGGGCGACGACCTCGTCGACGTTGACGCCCGTTCGAGGGGGTTGTCCGGCCATTTCGGTGACGTACTGTCGGACCATCGGCATGCGGGTCGAACCGCCGACCAGGAGGACGCCCGTGAGTTTCCGCCAGGAGAGGTTTGCCTCGGCCATCGCCTCTTCCGTGAGACGTCGGGTGCGGTCCATGAGCGCCGAGGTCATCGCCTCGAACTCTGGCCTGGTGATTTCGTAGGTCTTGCGTTGGTTGCCCAGTTGCAAGGGGACGCGGGCCGACGAGCGTTCCGAGAGGGTCCACTTGGCCTGTTCGGAGCGGACGAGGACCTCGTTGAGGGCGACGGGGTCGTCGAGGGGGTCGAAGCCCGTCTCGGCGGCGAACTTCTCGGAGAGGAACGTGGCGATCCGGTCGTCCCAGTTCTTGCCGCCAAGGTCGTGGTCGCCGGCCGTGGAGAGGACCGCGATCTCGTCGGGAGAGATGTGGGCGACGGTGACATCGAACGTGCCGCCGCCCAGGTCGTAGATGAGGACGGTTTCTTCCACGCCCGTCTTTTGCAGGCCGTACGCGAGGGCCGCCGCGGTCGGTTCGTTGATGATCCGCAAGACCTGAAGGCCCGCGTTTTCACCCGCCTGGATGGTCGCCTTGCGTTGCGCATCGGCGAAGTAGGCGGGCACGGTGATGACCGCGCGATCGACCTCCTGGCCGAGTTTGATTTGGACGTCTTCCTTGAGACGTTTGAGGATGATCGCCGAGAGGTCGGTGGCCGAGTAGTCTTTTCCGTGGAAGTGGAGGCGATAGAGGGGGCTGCCCATATGGGGCTTGAAGAAGCTGGCGATCAGGTCGTTGCCGAGCCTGGCCCACTCGCGGGCCTCCTGGCCGACGGCGGGCGGGTCGGAGCCGAAGTAGATCACCGAGGGGAGGATGTTCTGGCCGTCGCGATTGGGGATGACCTCAGGCCGTCCGTAGGGGTTCTTATACGCGACGACCGAGTTGGTCGTGCCCAGGTCGATGCCGACGAACGTTGACATGCGGGGCTCCAGACATGTTCAGGGATGAGGGCGGTCGGCCCGGGGGGCCTCGGGACAAGGCGAGAGGACCTCGCCGACCCATGCGCGGCGGGCACCGCGCCCTTGACGTCTTCGCAGTCGTCTTTTTCGTCCCGATCACTCGTCATCGTCGTCATCATCGGGGGGCGGAGGGGCCTTGTAGACGTCGGCCCTGACGGGTCGGCTCATCTCACCGACCTTGATGAAGCCCTCTTCCCCTTCGAGTTTCTTGTTGAAAGCGGCGAAGGCGGCGCGAGGCTGGAAGTTCGTCTCGTCCTCGTCGAACGGGCCTTCCGGATCGACGTCATCGGACCCAACCCAATCTTCGACGATCGCGTTGAGTCGTTCGGGCGTCTGGTGTTCATGGATAAAGACGAGACGCGACTCGACTTCCCTCCACTCGGCCACCGTCATCGTCGTTTCCTTCCCAAAGCGGTCGAGCAAGAGGGTCTCGAGCTTCACCGCGTTTTGGGTCTTGAGTGCGCGGTGGGTCTTCTGGAATAGGTCCTCGTCTGCCTCACCTTCGTCGGCCCCCATGTGGGCGCGGACCTCGCGTTCCGTGGGCCCTCCGCGGCAGAGCCGCCATTCCATCTCCTCGGCGTAGGCACTTTCAAGGCGTTGCTTGAAGGCGGTGGAATTCTCCGGGGGCGCTTCGCGTTGGAGGCCCGCGGGCACCATCGTTTCCAGGTGTTCCATCAATTCGGAAGGCGTCTTGTTCGCGTCGTAGTGCTTCTCCTTGCCGGGCATCGTCTCAATCGCCCCACCCATCGGCGCGTTGGTCGCGGTCCAGGCCCGCCTTCCGCCCGGCTCGCGCACCACGAGGTCCATCCAGGGCTTATCCAACGCCGAGTGCTGATACGTCACCGCGGTAATCATTCGTTGTGCGTCGGCCCAACCTTCCGCCTGCATGTCCCCCATCGCCTCGAATTGGAAGACGCCGAGGGACTTGAAACCCTGACTGGTCAGGTAGTCGCGTAGGGCCTTCATCTTCTCCGGCTGGGCCCAGTCCACGTCTCCGACGATCTGTTCCAACTCCAGGGTGATGGGCTCACTCCCCGACCCTTGGGTGAACGACTTGAGGTCGTTCAAGCCGATCGCCTTCATGGCGCGACGGACCTTGATCCAGAGGGAAGCGATCACGAGAACGACCAAGGCGATCCCAATCAGGGCCACCGCGCCGACGATCTGGAGAAACATGGCCATCAGAAAACGCTCCGAGAGGGTCGATCGCGGACCGGCGGGCGGTGACGAGTGCGAAATCGAGGTAGGCCCCGATTTCTCCTTCGGTGGCGTCCGGCGTCAAGAGACGCTGAGCAATCGCAGTGCGGTCGAGCGTTCGGCGATCTCCTCCGCGCTCATCACGGCCTCGGTCTCGAATTCGACGTCGATCGAGCCGCCGCCCGTTAGGTCGGTGCCGGTCACGAAGAGGCGGCCGTCGCGGCTGATCGCGAACTTGACACGGATGGGGCTTCGCGCGGGGAGCCCGGTGGGCAGACTCAGTTGCGCCGTGCCGATGTCCTCGCAATTGGCCGGTTCCGCGCTGTCTTCCTGACCTCCGGCCATGACCTTGATGTCGGCGCCGGCCTGATTGGGCTGGTCGGTGCCAAACGTCATGGCGTAGTCCATGGGGACTTCGCTATTCCTCTTGAGGAGGAAGACGACTTGGTCCTTGCCCTTGTCGTCCTTGGCGACGACGCCGAGACTGCGCGAGAGGACGTTGACGATCTTGGTGGCGACGAGTTCGCGGACGGGGCCGGTCAGGGTGAAGTCGAACTGGGCCTCGATCTTGTCGAGGGCCTTTTCCATCTGGGCCTCGGTCACCTTTTCGAGATTGATCTGCCCTTCCTCGTCGCGTTGGGCGTTGGGGAGGGCCTCGGCCAGGACGTTGCGGACCTCGTCTTGCAACGCCTCCTTCAAACCGAAGAGGGCCGCCCCTTTGGCCACGGCCTCGTCCGGGTCGAACGATTCCGGTTCGGTCCCGAATTCGGCCCGGACGCGCTCGGGGACCTGCGGCATGCGCGTGGCGCCTCCCACTAAGAGGATTTTGTCAAATTTCGTGTGGCCTTTCTTGGCGGCCTCCTCGAGCATCTCGCGCGTCAGTTCGATCGTCCGATCGAGGAGGTGTTTGGTCAGTTCCTCGAACTTGGGCCGGTCCAGCTCGACGCGTGCTTGTTGGCCGGCGTGGGTCACGCGGAAGGGGGCCTTGTCGCGTTGGCTGAGGGTCTTTTTGCCCCGTTCGGCTTGGAGGAAGAGGTCGTTGAGGACCTCGGGGTCGTCCATGGGGTCGCTCTCGACGCCCGTCTGCTCGCGGAACTGCTCGGCGAGGTGGACGACGATCGCTTCGTCCCAAAGCGTGCCTCCCAGCCGGTGGTCGCCGCCCGTGCAGATCACGCGGATCAGCTTATCTTTGATCTCGATCATCGTGATGTCGAAGGTGCCGCCGCCGAGGTCGTACACGAGGACGACCTGGTCGTCGGCTTGTTCCAAGCCGTACGAAATCGCCGCGGCGGTCGGTTCATTCAAGACCGCTCGGACGTTCAAACCGGCCAACTGCCCCGCGATCGCGGTCGCCTCGCGCTGTTCGGTGCCGAAGTAGGCCGGCACGGTGATGACGACTTCCGTGATCGGCTCCTCCAGGGCCAGGGCGAGTTCCGCGTCCCCCACGCACTTACGGAGGACGAAGGAGGCGACTTCCTCGGGCTTGTAGGTCTTGCCCTCGACTTCCGCCACCCAGTTGGCGTCCCCCATGTGGTCCTTGACGCGGGAAACGACCTTGTGGGGCTCGACTTTGGCAGACTCCTTGGCCGTGTTTCCCACGATCACGTTTTCGCCGTCGAAGAGGACGACCGAAGGGGTGATCCGCTCGGACTCCTGGTTGGGGACGATCACCGGCTTGCCGTGCTCATCCACATAGGCGATCGCCGAATAGGTCGTCCCCAGGTCGATCCCATACACACGCTTGAGGCTGTCGGACACGGTCAGGGCCCCCGATGCTGGACACTGGAAGTGACCACGATGACGTTCAATTGTAACGGCGCCGGGCGATCGTGGAAGTGTCCGCTCGCCGACCCGCTACGAGGACGGCAGGAGCCGGTCGCATATTCGGAACCACCGAATTCAACGCCCGTTGGGGGATTGGGCGAGGCGCGGCGCGGCTCCGGCACGATAGACCGCGTAACGACCTTCTACGTGAAGGGGTGTCCATCCGCTCGGTCGATCGGGGGCCGCGATCAGATAATCGGCCTCTTGGCGGATGGCCAGTCTCAAGAGTCCTTCATCCGACATCCTTTGATATCCGCGTTCCAACTCTTGCCGATTGCGCAAGTAGGCCGCGGCGAACTCGGCGGTCGTCCCCTGAAAGCCCACGTGCTCTTGAAAGCGCCGTGCCCAATCCGCGATGCCCGCGGCGTGATAGGGTGAGCCCGAACGATTGAACATCAACGAACGCCGCGACCAGAGCCGAAATGTCTTGGGCTGCGGCGGCCCAAGGAACCGCGCGGACTCGGGCGTGTTTTCTCGACACCAGATCGCCAGCCGTTCCATGTCGTCGGTCGGCGTCTCCAGGAAGCGGCACCGTGCGATCAGCCAAGAACGGGCTTCTTTCCAGGGTCGGGAAGGGACCTGTGGGGCCAGGGCCGCGACCCAGGCCGATAGCGGCAGGGCCCAGCAAATCGCTACGGCCCATCGGGACCGCCGAGGCGTCCAAACAAATACATGCCGGCGGGACCAAAGGGCCCAGACAAGTGCCGCAACCAAGGCCAGGAGGACCAAGCGATGGCCCGACTCCGTGTCGTGACGGGACAAGTACCAGGTCCCACCCGCGAGCACGCAGCCGGCCAACCAAGGGAGGCCTCGCGTCATGGCAACTTCAAACACGGTGACCACAACGAGCGTCCAGTCCCCCGTCAAACCGACCGCGATCAAGACCGCTCGCACCTTTCCCAAAGCGCCTTGCTCACATGCCAAGTCGAACATCCGCGGGGCGAGGGCGACGAGGGCCAGACCACGGGCGACCGTCGCCATGCGGAAGGGCTGAAAGAGGATGGCCCGAGGCTCGCGAAGGACCTCCACGGCGAGATAGGCCACGGCCAGTCCCAACAGGTTGAGCGCGAGAACGACCATCAATCGCACACGCGAGACACTCTCGAATTGACCCGATGGGCCCGCTCGAAAGAAGGCCGTCCCGGCCAAGACGATGTAAGATCCCCAGGCCAGCCATTGGGGCGTCCGCCAGAGGTGCGGCACGAGGTGCTGAGGCGATTGCACGTAGGCTTCAAGCAGGACGAACTCGTCCACCGGGAGACCCGCGAAGAGGGCCGAGCTTTTCCCCGCTTGAAGGAGCATTGCCGGGACTAGGCACGCCCCGAGGGTTAGGGGCCCCAAGAGGCCCTTTCGCCAACCGACGCCCACTTCACCAGGCCAGAACGCCAGGATGAGCCAACCCGTGCCGACGAGACAGGCGAGTTGCAACCCCAGCGACGGATGTACCCAGGCTGCGAGCCCCACACACGCACCGGCCTTCAGCACGGCGAAACGCTCTTGTCCGATCACGGCGGCCAGGGCGTTCCAGCCGAGGGCCAGGCCGATCAGGCGATCGAGGAGTTCCGGCTCGAAGAGGTGGTTCGTCCCGATGTTCCCGGCCCGGGCCAGGAGCAGCAGCACGACCGCGACGACGCCTGCCTCGGGACGCGAGGTCGAAGCGGCCAGGCGCGAGACACCGCGGCATGTGAGTCCAAACGTAAGGACATAGGCCCCAAATAAGGTCCAAGACAACCCGCAAACGGAACTACCAAGGTCCAGAAGAAGCAAGTAGCCACGATGCGGGTTAAAGATGTCGAAGGCCCGAACAAACGGGTCTCGCGCATAGGCCCCCAGGCCCTGTTGGTCGAGCAAGAGGGGGAGGCGATACGCCTGGTCCCCATCACGGCTGTGATAGCCCTGGCAAGTCAGGTAGAGTCCCAGCAGCAAGAAGAACGGAAAGTGACGCTTGAGGATGCTGGACATCGGACGCGAGACTCCCGGACGAGGCGGCGAGTCGCCTCGGGCGGGGGAGTCTGGCGGGGAACGCTGGATCGGTCAACGGGAGTTGGGGCCCTTCCGATCGATCCCCAACGATCGCAGTTCCTCGTCGTATTGCTTCACGAACTCGGGCGAGCCGGGCTTGGGACCGCTGCGCACCGGTACCTTCAATTGGGGCGGGGCCGCCGACTTCGCCTGGCGGTCGGCGGGTGGTGGGTCCGGCTCCGCGGTCGATTCCTGGCTCGTTCCCGTCGCCGCGTTGAGGACCTGCTCCACGGGCGATTGGCTGGGTGCGGGCAGACCGTTGAGGCGGACATGCGCGACGTACATCTGCACAGGCCGCGTCTCCCAGATCTTCAGTGCGGGTTGGTATTCCCGCGACCACGCCAGCGCTTGCGAGCCCTTCGCTTGTTCGTCGAGCCAGGCGACGTTCTTCAGGTGCTCGACGGCGTAACGGTCACAAACGAAGGCCAGGACGACCACGGCCACCAGCCCCTTCACGGCCCCCAGGACGAACCCGGCCCCTTGGTCGGCGTAGTTGGGTTCGGCCTCGCCCAATGTGCGGTGCTTGCTCATCCGGTAAGTCAGGCCGCCCAAGCCCGTGATGACGGCGAACGAAATGCTCGCCGCCGCCCACCAGAGGAGTCGGGAAAGAAGCTCCGGGGCGATCGAGGGGAAACTCGGGGCGAGTTGCGGCAGCGCGTAGTCACGGATCGGGTCGGCCACGAAGACGCAGGCCACCAGGCCCGCCAGGCGGATGGCCTGCAAGACAAATCCCTTCAAGTAGCCGCGAATGGCCGCCGCCACCACCACGAGCCCCAGCGCGATGTCCAATCCCATGGTCCCAACCTCTCGCCTCGGCCGGAATCAAGCGGCCTCCGAAGGTCTTTCGCCGGCCAGTTCGGTTTCTTGGCGGAAAAGACCCGGGCCACGCTCCTTACGAGGATCGACCCGCCGTGGGGGCCCCTTGACGAGAAGGTAAGACGCGGCTGGTGCCGTCAACGACCCTCCCCTATCATCCACCTCTCCAGCACAGGCAGAGGGACCGAACCCTGCTCCAAGAGTCGGTCATGGAAGGATCGCACGTCGAACTTGGGGCCAAGACGCGCCTCCTCTTTCGCCCGAATCGCCCGAATCGCCAATTCGCCCATCTTGTAGGCGAGGGCCTGTCCCGGCCAGGCAATGTAACGGTCGATCTCACTCTCGATCTCGATACTTGGTAAGGACGTGTTTTCACCCATGAACGCAATCGCCCGGTCGCGCGACCAACCCATCGCGTGCATCCCTGTGTCCACGACCAACCGGGCGCATCGCCAGGCGTTGTATTCGAGTTGGCCCATCCGATCGTAAGGGTCGTTCATCAAGCCGACTTCCCCCGGGAGCCCCTCGCTGTAAAGGGCCCAGCCCTCGCCGAAGGAAGGGACGTACGCGAAGCGCCGGAAATTGGGCCGGTTGGTCTGTTCCTTCGCCAGCGCGAATTGAAGGTGATGGCCTGGGACCGCTTCGTGATAGGCGAGGGCCGCCATGGTGTGGGTGGGCCGGCTTTCGGGGTCGGTCGTGTTCACATAGAAGAGGCCCGGTCGGGTGCCGTCATCGGCGGCCTCGTAGTAGTAACCGCCGGGCGCGGCCTTCGCCCGGTACGCCTCCATCTCCTTCAGACCGTAATCGGTGCGCGGCAAACGGCCGAAGAGTGCGGGCAGCTTCGCGTCGATCGCCCGGAGGATCGTTCGGTGACGTTCCAGGATGCCGCGGGCGTCCTTGTTGCGGAACTTCGGGTCCTCGCGGAGGTGCTTCTGAAAGGCCGTCAGGTCCCCTGAGAAACCCACCTCGCGCCGGATCGCGTCCATCGCCGCGCGGACCTTCGCCATCTCATCCAGGCCGATCTGATGAACGCGATCCGGGGTGACGTCCAGGGTCGTGAACGAGCGAACGAGAAAGGCGTAGTGGGCCGCGCCGTCGGGGCTTTCGCTCAGGCCGACCGTCTCGCGACACGCAGGCGAATATTCCTTCTCCACGAAATCGGCCAACCGAGCGTAGGAGGGCCTCACTTCTTCGTCGACACACTTGCGGACAGCGTTCGCGAAGGCCCCTCGTTCCACTTCGGGCCATTCGTGGGGCAAGCGGTCCGTGTATTCCGCGAGCGGCGATTCCTTGGCCAGGGCCTTCAGTTGGGGGACCACACGTTCCATGACGAGCCTGGGCGGGACTCGCCGTTCCCTCATCCCCTGTCGCATCGTGGCGATCAGACCGTCCACGGCGATTGGGAAGGCCCGGAGCCGCCGAAGGTAGTTTTCGACGTCGCCGACGGTGGAGGCCGGATGGAAGTTGACCGACTGCGCGAATTGAAGAGGCAGTCCGTTCTGTTGGTTGAAGGGGACGAGATGACCGCGATGCGGGGCCGCGTCGAGGGCGTCGTTAAAAAGAAAATGCAGGAACTCGCGATCGACCTTTTCATCCGGATTGAGGCGCGACGGGTCAACGGCCTTCACGGCGTCGCGGAGCTTGCGGAGGCGCTCCAGCCGCGCGACCACGGCCGCTTCGGTGGTGTCCGGGAGTCGGTCGTCGAAGCGGTGGTCGCCTCGGAAGGTGGCGTCGAGGGGGTCGTCGCGCATCTGACCGTCCCAGTAGGCGACGGCCAACGCCTTCAATCGCGCCGAGGGCGTTGCCCCGCCGTCACCGTCGAGCAAGTCGATCGGGGCCATGATGGTCAAACCCAGAAGCGGTACAAGGGCCGGAAGATGCATCGAGGTTCTCCGGTTTCCGAGGCGGAGCGTGTTCTGATAGGCTCTCATGAACGAGGGGCGAGGACAACCAAGGTCCGCCGGAGGACCGACCATGAGTGTGATGACCGGGCCGATCATCGAAGAAGGCCCCAAGATCGAGTACGTGGATGGGCCCTGGCGATTCTCCGGGGTCGCCTGGAAAGACTACGAGGCGATGTTGCGGATCGTCGCGGGGACGAACGTGCGCGTCACCTACGACGACGGGGAGATGGAGGTCGTGTCGCCGCACCATCGACATGAACGAACGAAGACGCGTCTTGGCCGGATGGTCGAATTGTTGGCCTACGTCCTCGGCATCCCGATGGAGTGTCTCGGCTCGACGACCCTCAAAAGCGAAATGAAGAAGAAGGGACTAGAGCCGGACGAGTGCTATTATGTTCAGAATGAGCCCCTCGTTCGGGGCCGCGAGGACCTCGATCTCGCCTTGGACCCGCCACCGGACCTCGCGATCGAAGTGGACCACGCGTCGCGATCCTTGCCGCGCGAGCCGATTTACGCGGCCCTCGGCGTACCGGAACTGTGGTGCGTTCGGAAGGGCAAGTTCGGAGTCAGGCTCTTGGGCGAAGACGGCCGTTATCACCCGAGCGAAACAAGCCGCTGTTTCCTGTTTCTGCCCATGGAAGAGATGGGTCGCTTCCTGGACCTGAAGTTGCCGGCCGGAGAGACCGCCTGGGCCCAAGAGTTCGCCGCCTGGCTGCGCGATACCGTGGCGCCTCTCCACCGACCCGAAGCGAAAGCCGACGAAGGCCCCTGAAGGGCCGACTCATTTGCGATCGCGTGTCGTTTCGTCCAGATGGCGGCGCAGGTTGGGCCCCAGGCCGTAGCTCAACGCGAGCAGCTTGATCGGGTGCAGGGTCGTCTTATGGGCCCCTTGCTCGATTTGCGACCGGCATGCGCCGCATTCGGTCACGCCCAACTTGATCGCGGGGTCGCTCATGCCGCGAAAGAGGGGCCGGCCGATCCGGAGCGAGTCGCGGAAGTTGCGGCGGGCCATGCCGAATGTGCCGGCCATGCCGGAGCATCCTTGGTCCACCCAATCGGCCTCGACGCCGGGCACCGTGCGGATCAGGTCGAGTCCGGGCGTGCCGATTTCGAGGGCCCGGAGGTGACAGGGCTGGTGATAACCCACATGGACTCGCACGGCCGACTCGCGGGGCGGCAGTTGTCCCCGAGCGTCGAGGCCCGCGAGGAAGTCGCCCACGTCGCGTGTGTTCTCGGCCACGACCGCCGCGTCGAGGTCGTCGGTCAGCTTGAGGTATTCTCGGCGCAGCATCAAGGTCGCTGTCGGCTCGGAACAGACGATCGTGTAACCGTCGCGAACGGCCGTGCTCAGGGTCCGCAGATTTCGAACGGCCAACTCACGTGCGTGCTCGACGTCGCCTGCCACGAGCGCGGCCATGCCGCTGCCGGTCTGGGTCCTGGGAACATGAACATTCACGCCCGCGTGCATGAGTACCGCCACGACCGCTTCGGCGAGTTCCTGGTCGAAGTGGTTCGCGAAAAGGTCCACGAAATAGGCGACCCGAGGGCCGGGCCGATGGGGGCGAGGCACGGTGAGCCCCAACCGTTCCGCACGTTTCACGAAGTTCTCGGGATGTGCGATGGGTAAGCGCCGATGGCGCGAGAGCCCGAATGAGTTCTCCAAGGCCCAACGGACCGAACGGCTGGCCATGAGGCGATTGAAGAGACGGGGCGTTCGACTCGCCCAAGCGGACCAGACGTCGATCCGCGAGAGCATCCACTCGGTGAGGGGGAGTCCGTGGCGTTCGACGTGCGCGGCCTTGGCCTCGAGCATGAGGCTGGAAACGTCCACGCCGGCCGGACATTCGCTCCGGCAGAGGTCGCAATGAACACAGAGGTCGGCCAACTCACGGGCCTCGTCCGAGCCCCAGTCGCGCGGGTCGATCAGGCCCGCGACGACTTGTCGCAGAAGGTTGGCCTTCGCCCTCGGGGCCGCCGATTCCCCGCGGAGGGCCCGGAAGGTCGGGCAGATGCGCAGGCTCGGTTCCAGGGTCCGGCAGGCCCCGCAACCGTTGCATCGGGCGGATTCCAGCACGGGACCGGGCCCCTCCCAGCGTAAGACCAGGGCGGGCCCCGGGGTCTCGGTTGACTTCGTCTCCTCGGTCAAGACACTGGGTGATCGAACCAGGTGCTGGACCATCAGATGCGGGTCGTCGCCGATGATCTTCCCCGGGTTGAGGAGGTCTTGGGGGTCGAATGTCTCCTTGATCCTCTGAAACAAGGGGAAGAGGTCGCCGTATTGTCGGCGGAGGAACTGCGTCCGCACGAGTCCGCAGCCGTGTTCGCCCGAAATGGTGCCCCCCAGGTCCCAGACCACCTGGTAAACGTCCTCGGCGATCGGTTCGAGCTTGGCCTGATCGTCCGGGTCGGCAAGGTCCAGCAGGGGACGGAGGTGGACCTGTCCATGACCGGCGTGGGCGGAGAGGATGAAGTTGACGCCGTGGGCCCTGAGGACGTTCTGAAGGCGCGCGATCAGGTCGGGAAGGGCCGCGACGGCGACAGCCAGGTCCTCGACGAACGGCAAGGCCCGCTGACTGCCACGCATTTTCATGACGAGGGGACGGATCAGGTCCCGGAGATGGAGCAACCGCTCGGCGTCGGCCCGGCGAAGTGCCTCCACGGGTCGACCGGCCAACCCACCCCGCGCGGTCAGACGGGCCGCCAATGACGAGACGCGGCGTTCGACGTCGCCCCCATCGTCCCCAAGGAACTCGATGACGAGGGCGGACTCAGCCTCGTCGGGGAGGGGGTTGATGATCTCGCTGAAGGCATCGCGGGCCAAGCTCAGCGACCGCCAATCGACAAGCTCACATGCGGAAGGATGATCTCGAAGGCAATCCGGGATGGCGGCGAGGGCGTCGCTCAAGCGGGCGAAGGGGACGAAGACGGCCGCCTGGGCCGTCGGCACCGGGACGGTCCGCATGGTCACCTCGGTCACGAGGGCCAAGGTCCCCTCAGAGCCGACGATCACGCGGCCCAGGTCCACGCCGTCGGCCTGAAGGACGCCGTCCAGGGCGTAGCCGCAACGGTTGCGGGGCGTGCGCGGCCGATGCTTGGCGATCGCGTCGGCGTAGTACTGATAGAGGGAGGCCACACGTTCCACCAAGCGGCCCCGAGCATCGGTTTCCCCGTCCTCGGTGAGTGGCCAGAGGGCCTTCTCGGCACGAAGCGACTCACCATCGGCCATGACCACATTCATCCCGATGACATGATCGGCCGTTGTACCGTAATGAAGCGAGCGTGCTCCCGCCGCGTTGCCGCCAACCATGCCGCCGATGGTGCAAACGCTGGAACCACCGGGGTCGGGACCAATCATCCTGCCCAGGGGCGCCAGGCGGCGATTCACGATGTCCAAGGAGGCGCCCGCTTGGACCGTCACGAAATCGGGGCCGATTTCGAGGACGCGCCTCATGTGCTTGCTGAAGTCGATGACCAGGCCGGGGCCCAGGCTTTCACCCGCGAGCCCCGTGCCGGCGCCTCGCGCGTGGAGGGGGACCCTTCTTTCGGCCGCGTATCGCGCGAGTGCGACGACGTCGTCTGTGGATTCGGGAACGACCACGCCCAAGGGGTCGATTTCGTAGAGGCTGCCGTCACGCGCATAAGGGACCCTGCCTAGGGGGTGGAAAAGCAAGTCCCCCCGCACCAGGCCGCGCAGGTCGTCATGAACGCGAGAGCGTCGTTCGTCCACCGATAAGTGCTCGCCAGGTCGTGGGCTCGGATCGCGGCCCCGTGCGACACGAGCGCCGAACGATCACGATATCTCCTGCGAGGGCCCTTGCAAGGCCCCTTCAGGGAGGATTCGTTTCGCCTCGGCCCGGATGGTCACTTGCCAAGGATGAGGGAGAGGACCTCGGTCCGCGAACTCAATCGGTCGCGGAAGACGCCGCGCATGGCGCTTGTGATGCAGGCGGACCCCGGCTTGTTCACACCTCGGATCGTCATGCATGCGTGGGTCGCTTCCATCACGACGGCGACCCCCTTGGCGTCGAGTTCCTCCATGAGCAGGTCGGCCAGTTGCTCGGTGAGTCGCTCTTGGACTTGCGGTCGGCTGGCCAAAACGTCCAGCACCCGGGGGACCTTGGAAAGGCCGATCACTTTGCCGTCCGGCAAATAGGCGACATGCGCGACGCCGGTGAACGGCAGCAGGTGATGCTCGCAGAAGCTGGCGAAACGGATGTCTTTGACAAGAACGATTTCATCGTAGGACTGCGTGAACTTCTTGTTCGTGCTGAGGTGGACGCGCGGGTCCTGGTGCAGACCTCGAAAGACCTCGGCGTACATCCGGGCGACGCGATCGGGCGTCTCCCGCAGACCCTCGCGATCCGGGTCTTCGCCGACCGCCAAGAGGATTTCGCGCACGGCCTTGCGGATGCGTTCCTGGTCCACGCTCACCGACGAGGTCGAACCGTCTAGCGGGGCCTCGAGTTCGTCTTCCAATAGTGCGTGCAGATCGCTATTTCCGTTGCCGACCATGAGTATCTCGTCTCCCTCGCGCTCGCCGAGCACCCTCTTCGATAAACAGGAGAAAATGGATTCTAGGCCCAAGCCAGGGTGCCAGCAAGGGGCCCTCAATTCGGGCTGAAGGGGGGTGGATAAGTCCGATCTCCCTGGGACGCGCTCATGGGCCGGCCCACCAGGCCCCTGAGGACCCGCGTGAGCTTACGGACGCGGACTGACACGAGTGGCTCGTCCAAAAGTGCTTGCTTCATTTCGATCGGGACGCCCAGAGAGTGGGCGATGATGTCCGCGAGCACCCCCGTTTCCAGGGTCGAATCGAGCAGGCTCGTCATCTCATCGTCGAGCATGTTCCTTTGTTTGGCCAGGTCACGGAAGAGGCTGAGGAGTTCACCCCGTTCCGAGGCGTCCAAGTCCAGGTCCTCGATCTCGTCCATCAGGTCACCCGCCGCCTGACGATAGAGGGTCGGAACGACCAACTCCTTGTGCAGACGTACCCTGCGCAGGCCGACCAGCAAGTACTTGTAGCGTCCGTCCTTCAATCGCTCGTGATTGATGACGCGGCCCAGACAGCCGACAGCCTCCAACGCGGGCTCGCCGCTCAGGTCGGCGGTCGGTTGGACCAGCCTGGGCTGGACGATCGTGACCATGCGATCACTGGCCAGGGCGTCGGCCGACATTTGACGATAACGCGGCTCGAAGACATGAAGAGGCACGACCGCGTGAGGGAACATGACGACGCCCCCGAGTGGGAAGAGCCGGCAAATTCCCGAAAAGTTGCTCAGGTCGTTCTCCCAGTTCATGCCGGTCCCCCAAGTCCGCCAGTGGCGATCGGACCTCCGCCTTGATAGGGTGGTGAAGGGTCCGATCGCCATGACCGATACACCCGAGGCGGATTGTAGGGACTCCCGACCACTCGGCAAGTCCTCCTATTCCCTATGGACCCGAAGCGCCTCGCGAACCACCCGCCATGTCCGAACCCTTTGTCTTGGTCCTCACGGTCGGCCTCACCCACAAACTCCTACCCTTCGCGCCCCGGCTCCAAGGCTTGGCGCGACTCGGCTGGAAAAGGCCCCTGCGCGAGGTCCTGCCGGCCGTGACCTGCACGGCCCAGGCCACCCTCCTCACGGGCAAAACGCCCCATCAACACGGCGTGGTCGCCAACGGCTGGCTCTTTCGCGAAACAGGCGAGGTCCGTTTTTGGCAACAGTCCAACCGGCTCATCCAAGCCGAACCGATCTACCAAACCGCGAAACGCATGGCCGCCGAGCGGGGCGGGGCCTTCACGTGCGCCAAGCTCTTCTGGTGGTTCAACCAGGGGGCGGCCGTGGATTGGAGCGTCACGCCCAAGCCTCACTACGGCGCCGACGGCAACAAGGTCTTCGGTATCCACGGCTCGCCGGAAGGGCTCGCGGGATCGCTCGAGTCCCGCCTGGGGACCTTCCCTTTCCACACGTTCTGGGGCCCGAGCGCCGGCCTGCCCTGCACGTCATGGATCGCCCGCTGCGCCACGGAGGTGCTGCGCGAACATCGCCCCGACTTGACTCTCGTTTACTTGCCCCACCTGGATTACGACCCGCAGCGCTTCGGCGTCTCGGGCTCGGACATGGGGCGCTTGGTTAGGGAACTCGATGACGCCTGCGCCCCGCTCCTGGACCAAGCAGCGCAATCCGGCGCCCGCGTTTGGGTCGTGAGTGAATACGGACATGTCGATGTGAAACGGGTCTGCTTACCGAATCGGGCCTTGCGCCGGGCGGGGCTGCTGGCCGCGCGGCCCGGTCCGTTCGGGGAGGTCTTGGACACGTTCGCAAGCCGCGCCTTCGCGGGGACGCACACCCCCGCCTCGATCCGCCGCTACCTCCGTACCTTCCTGGAGCGCTTCTTCGCGGCGCAGTTCAAAAGATCCACGCTCCCGGACGGGCCGAAAGTGGGTTCGGTGAGCCTCTCGCCAAGAGGGGATTTCCGAATGCCTTCGGATTCGCAGGCGATCGCATGGATGGAGCAGATAGACTAGCCTTCTCGCAATGGCCGTCGTCCTCATCTGTACGAACCGCTCCCTCGACCGGGAACTGCAAGGCACCGTCCTCTTTCGGTCCGACATCGTCAGGGAGACCGTGCGTTCCGCGGCCGAGGTGCAGACCCGTCTCAACTCGGGCCGGATCGCGCTGCTCTGCCTCCACCGGCAGGTCACCGGCATCGAGCGCAGGCTGCCGTCCGGCCGCAGAATCCGATACTGGATATCATGCGGCGCGCCGTCGACTTCGAGGAAGCGCTGGTATTCCCGCGCCACCCGCGTCCGGTCCTCCGGATGCACGAGGCGCTCGATAAAGGCCGCGTCGGTCATCTGCAGATCCGCCGGCTTCAGGCCGAGGATGGCGGCGCAGGCCGGCGAATACCGGCTGTTCCGGCGGCTTTGGTCGTTGGTGTCGTTGCCCGGTTCCGTTTGCCAGATCCAGTAGCCGAGCCCGGCGATCCGCTGCACGTTCTCGAGCAGCGTCTGCTGCTGGTGGACGTCGGTGACGTCGATGGCGATGCCGTCC